>NZ_JBIAXT010000020.1:0-161428 GCF_042896945.1 Streptomyces sp. NPDC001222 | reverse complement strand
GGCAACTGCCGCGGAGGCGAACATGGTCCGGGTCACTCGCATGAGGTCGTCCTTTCGCCGCCGCCGCGAAGGCCGGCACCACGCCGGCACAGCGGAATCGCAGCAGCAACGTGATTACCCTCAACCCCACCCCCGCCCGCGCCCCTGAAGGACACGGAAAGGGAGCGGCGCCCTTACTCCCTCCGAGTGCCTCCAAGCCGAAAAGTAACCCGGTCGGCCGCACGCCCGATCCGCCAGACCGACGTATGCGGCCATACAAGCGCGTAAAGCGTCAGGGACATGTCGTGGACACACGTTCGGTGACGCGGTTTCAGGCTGCCCGCGGGCCACCCGACGTCGTTGCGTGTGTCTGCGCCGAAGCCGAACGGGAGGGAATGGCGTAAGCCGTGACGCATCCCGTCCCGCCGCCGGTGTCAAGAATTCCGCGAAACGCGGAAAGGGGTGGAGGTGAAGCCCAATTTATCGCAGTGGCTTGGGAGTTGATGCACGAGGCGATGGTGCCTGGAGATCACGATGGCGTAGGTTGGGCCCTGGTGGAGGGGGCGAAGAACATGGCAGAGACCGCGTCGTCCGAGCAGTCGGCACCGGGGCGGCATGCCGCTCGGCGGAAGAAGGCGGCGGCGGGAGGTGTGGGCCGGTCATCCCTGCTGATGGCCCTCGGCACCGTCGTGTCCAGGGCCACGGGGCTCATCCGGACGGTGTTACAGGCCACCGCCTTGGGCACCGGCCTGCTCGCCAGCACCTACAACACGGCGAACACCGTACCGACCAGCCTGTACACCCTCCTGATCGGCGGTGCGCTCAATGCCGTGCTGGTGCCTCAACTGGTACGGGCCCGGGCCACGGACGCCGACGGCGGGCAGGCGTACGAGCAGCGGCTTGTGACCTTGGTGGTGTCCGTGCTGGGCGTCGGGACGGCACTGGCGGTGTGGGCGGCACCGCAGATCGTCGGCATCTATATGCGGGACACCCCCGCCACACATCAGGCGTTCGAACTGACGGTGGTCTTCGCCCGCTTCCTGCTGCCGCAGATCTTCTTCTACGGCGTGTTCAGTATCTACGGCCAAGTCCTCAACGCCCGCGAGAAGTTCGGGGGGATGATGTGGACACCGGTCCTGAACAACGTCGTCCTGACAGGCATGTTCGGCGCCTACCTGAGCCTGATGACCGTCCCTGACCGGGTGGAGGACATCACCACCACCCAGGTCCGGCTGCTGGGCGTCGGCACGACGGCCGGCGTCGCCGTCCAGGCCCTCGCGCTGATCCCATTTGCGCGGGCCGCGGGATTCCGCTTCCGGCCACGGTTCGACTGGCGTGGCACGGGCCTCGGTTCCAGCGTCCACGCCGCGAAATGGACGCTGTTGTTCGTTCTGGTCAACCAGGTCGCCCTGACGGTGGTCACCAACTACGCGAACAGCGCCGACCAGGAGCTGCCGAACGCCGGTGTGGGCTACTCCGCGTACACCTACGCGCAGACCATCTGGATGCTGCCGCAGTCCATCGTCACCGTCTCCGTCGTGACCGCGCTGCTGCCCCGCATGAGCAAGGCCGTCGCCGAGGGCCGCATCCCCGACCTCCGGGCCGATCTCTCGCGCGCGTTGCGCGTCAGCGGAGTCGTCGTCGTGCCTGCCGCCTTCTTCTTCCTCGCGCTCGGCCCGCAGATCTCGACGCTGCTGTTCGCCCATGGCGCGACCGACCCCGCCAAGGCCCAGCCGCTCGGGCACATGCTGCAGGCCTTCGGCCTTGGACTGATCCCCTTCTCCGCCCAGTACCTCCTGCTGCGTGGCTTCTACGCGTTCGAGGACACCCGCACCCCGTTCTTCATGGCCCTGTGGACCGCGGCGGTCAACATCGTCCTGGCCACCGCCTGCCATGTGCTGCTGCCCGCGCGCTGGGCGGTGACCGGGATGGCCGGGGCCTACACCCTCTCCTATGCGGCCGCCCTCGCCCTCACCGCGCGGCTGCTGCGCAAGCGGGCCGGCGGCCGTCTCGACGACGGGGAGGTGCGCCGCACCTACGCCAAGCTGCTGTGCGCCGCGGGCCTGAGCGCCGGCCTGTCCTGGGTCACCGCACGCGGCTGCGCCTCGGCCCTGGGGCCGGGAGCCTGGCCCACCGCCGTCACCCTGGCAGCGGGCACGCTCACGCTGGGCCTGGCCTACCTCGTCCTGGCCCGGCTGATGAGGGTCGGCGAACTCCCGCGTCTGCCGGGACTGGGGTAGGGCGCGCTGCGGCGCGGGGCTCTAAAGTGAGCCGACATCTGCGTTCGGCCGGAGGGCACTCATGGTGCGTAGAACCAGGATCGTCCGCTGTGCCGCCACGCTGGCGGCCCTGCTGCTCTCTGCCTCGTTCGTCCAGGGAGCAGCAGCCAACGGGGCTCCTGGCCGGTCGCGTCAGCTCGCCGTCCAGCTCAACGCCTACTGGACCCCGGCCCGGATGGCCGCCGCCTTGTCCAGCGACGCCGACCAGGGCGCGGAGTCCGCCCCCAATGCCCCCGCCGGATCCCCCGCGGGGGACGGGCCTCAGCCGGGTGAGTACATCCCGCCGAGCGAGGCCTTCGACGGCATGCCCGAGGTGGGCACCTTCTTCTGGACCGACACCACCGGCGCCGGCCGCACCTGCAGCGGCTCCGTGGTGCGCAGCCCCGGCCGCGTCCTCGTGCTCAGCGCCGGTCACTGCCTGAAGGACTATGCCGGCACTTCCCCCCAGCGCAATCTCGCCTTCGTGCCGCAGTACCACGACGGGCTCAAGCCCTTCGGTGTCTTCCCCGTCATGAACAACGGCGTCTATGTCTCGCAGCAGTACTACGACCTGGGCCCGGACGCGGGGGCCGAGTACGACTTCGCCTTCGCGGTCACCGAGCCGAACGAGGACGGGAGGCTGGTCCAGGACGCGGTCGGTGGGCTGCGGTTGCTCACCGGGACGGGGTACGACCACGCCCCGGTGCGGATGGTCGGGTACCCGGCGGCGACGGAGAAACCGTTGGAGTGCTGGAGCCGGACCACCAAGTGGGCCAGCGACGACCCGGCCGACCCGGGCGTCTTCCCGCGCATCGCCTGCGACGGCTTCGTGGGCGGAACCAGCGGCGGGCCGATGCTGGTGCCATGGCTGAGCGGATGGGCCGTGATCGGCGTGATCGGCGGATACCACACCGGCGGCAACACGCCCCAGGTCTCCTACAGCGCCTACTTCGGTGCCGCCGCCCGGACGCTGTACCAGGCCGCGACCACCGGCGCCCCACCGGCAGGGCCGACGTCCTGAGGGCGCCCACCGGAGTCTCGAAGCCGACACCGTGACCTGCCCGGGCCGGCATCGGCGTAGGCCCCGTGTCGATGGGCTCACAGGCCGGCGGCGGCTCTCCTCCGTGCCTGCTCGAACTCCGCCAGCGGGTCGCCACCGGTGCGCCAGGGCCATACGGTGACCGTGCCGCCGAGCGCCTCGAAGACCGGATGGGCCTCGCGCCGCCGGTCGGCTGCCATCAGCGCGTAGGCGAGGAGATTCAGGTCGGCCAGGGCGGTGGCGTGATGGAAGAACTCCGGCCTGGCCCAGGTGCGGACCGCGCGGTCGAGGGCCTGAGTCGCTTCCCGCTGGCCCCAGTGATTGCCCGCCACCAGGGCTTCGACGCCGCCTCGTGCGAGAACGGACTGGTACTGCAGCACCTGGGCGGTGAGTTCGATCGCCGCGCACGGCGCGTTCGCGGGCATGCGGGCGCAGAGGGCGTCGACGAACTCGAGCACCTGGACCCGCGAGCCCCCTTCCTCCGGAGTGAGATAACCCAGCATGTTCAGATAGGCCTCGCGATTCCAGCGATCGCGGGCCAGAACCTCGTTCCACAGGCCGAACACCTGCGACTGATCCCAGCGTTCCAGCCGTGCCGCGCCGAGCAGGACCACCCAGGGGGTGGGGTCTTCCGGCGCCAGCTCGGCAGCCTGGAGGCAGCTCCTGGTGACCTCGGCCGTGTCGTCCAGGCCTCCCTGGGCGCGGCCTCGGGCCAGCAGCGTCCCCGCGTGGAGAACCAGTGCGCTCGCGTTGTGCGGCTCCCGCTTCGCCCAGCTCTGCGACAGGTGTGATGCGCGAAGACAGTCCGCCAGGACGGTCATGCGGTGCGTATGGCGGTCCCAGTCGCCCGGGTTCTCGTCCATGAGGCGCGATATCTGTGCCACACACAGGTCTGTCGTGGCGATGGTGCCTGTTCTGGTGGTCGCCACAAGGGACTTCAGAAGCCTGCCCAGGGCCTGGTCGTCGAGTTCCGGGGCAAGGCGGGGTCTTCTGCGGCGGCTTGAGAGGAATGCCATGCACGGAGGCTAGGGCGGACCTGGTGTCACACAAGACATACGCCAAGATCGTTATCAGTTGCACGTCTTATCTGCTGTTACCCGCTCGTATGGCGAGATACATGCAACTGACACCTGACGGCGGGGGATCGCGGTGCCGGGGGGAGGGGCCGCAAGGGCGCGGGTCCACCGCGCGACAACGGGGAGACGACCAGTTTCGGTCCGGGCGGGCGACGCCTGTCCTCGGTCACCCCGTCGGCACGCTGATCTCCCGCTTGAGGATCTTGCCGGTGGGGCCGGTCGGCAGGGCGTCCACGAGCCACACCATGCGCGGGTACTTGTACGCAGCGACACGGTCCTTGACGAACTGCTGAAGTTCCTCGGCGCCGGCTTGGGCGCCCTCGCGCAGCACGACCGCGGCCGCGACCTCCTCGCCGAGCCGCTCGTGCCGCACGCCCACCACGGCCGCGAGCGCGACGGCCGGGTGCTCGTGCAGCACCTCCTCGATCTCGCGCGGATAGACGTTGTACCCGCCGCGGATGATCATGTCCTTCTTGCGGTCGACGATATAGAGGAAGCCGTCCTCGTCCTGGCGGGCGAGGTCGCCGGAGCGCAGCCAGCCGTCGGGGATGGCGGCCGCGGTCGCCTCGGGCAGGTTCCAGTACTCCTTCATCACATTGGGTCCCCGCACGGCCAGCTCACCGACCTCGCCGGGGCCCACGTCCCGCCCCTCCTCGTCGAGCAGCCGGACCTCCACGTCCTGGATCGGGGTACCGATGGACCCGGCCTTGCGGGGCCGGTCGAGGTGGTTGAAGGTGACCACCGGGCTGGTCTCGGACATGCCGAAGCCCTCCAGCACCGTGCAGCCGAACCGTCGCTCGAAACCGTGCAGGACCTCCACGGGCAGCGAGGCACCCCCGGACAGGCACATCCGCAGCGTCGGTACATCCACCTCCGCCGGATGCTGGAGCAGCGCCGCGTACATCGTCGGGACCCCGTCGAAGACCGTGGCCCCGTCCCGGACGACGGCCTCGAGAACGGTCGCCGGGTCGAAACGCGGGATCAGGGTGAGCGAGGCGCCACTGTGGACGGCCACACTCATGGCGCAGATCTGGCCGAAGATGTGGAACAGCGGCAGACAACCGACCACCACGTCCTGCGCCGTCATCCGCTGCACATGTTCGGTGTTGACCTCGGTGTTGTGCCGCAGTCCGGCATGGGTGAGCGCGGCGCCCTTGGGCCGTCCCGTGGTGCCGGAGGTGTACAGCAGCACGGCCACGTCGTCGCCGGCCGTCTCCGCCACCGCCGCGAGCGGCTCGTGCCCGGACAGCAGCCCGGCGAGGGAGGAGGGTTCGACGACGATGTGCCGTGTCCCCGCGGCGGCCGCTCCCTGCGCCCCTTCGCCCGGCGCCCGGTACCACTCGAACAGCAGCGCCGCACCCGAGTCCCCGAGCTGGTATCCGATCTCCCGCGCCTTGAGCAGCGGGTTCATCGGTACGACGATCGCGCCGGCGCGCAGGATGCCGTAGTAGAGCACGACGAACTCGGGGACGTTCGGCAGCATCAGGGCCACCCGGTCACCCGGATGCACACCCTCGGCGCGCAGCAGTGCCGCGACCCGCGCACTGCGCTCGTCCAGCTCGGCGTACGTGGTGACCTGCGTGTCCAGACGCAGCGCGGGACGTTCCGGCTGCCGCTGTGCCGTCCGTGTCAGGAACTCCGCCAGATTGGGCATGATCCCGCCTCCACACATGGTTGCCGCTGAACTCCGCTGTTCACCTGGACGACATCGTGGAGTGGCCGACTGCGACGATCCATGGGGCGGACGACAGAGTCGCCTCCCCGGCTTTGTTCCCGGGAACAAAAGCACATCGTTATACTGCGTCGATGGACTTCACGGGCGTAGCAGGGGCACTCCATGCGCGGCTGCCGGAACTCGGTGAGCGCATCGCGGAGCGCATCCGCGCGGATGTCGTCGCCTACCAGGACGAGGCGCTCATCCCCTTCGACTCGCTGCGGCACTCGTGCACGGCCAACGCCGACCTGGTCCTCAGACATCTGTGCGACGCCGCCACCCCGGACCCCCTCCCGGCCCGGGAGACCGGCCGTATCCGCGCGGAACAGGGCGTGCCGCTGGCCGACGCCCTGCACGCCTACCGGATCGGCTTCGAGTTTCTGTGGTCGGAGATCCTCGACGAGGCCTACCGCCACCCGGACGTCTCGGACGCCCAACTGGTGGCCCACTCCGCCAAGATCTGGTCGCTGTTCGGCCGCTACGCCGAGGCGGTGGCGGAGGCCCATCGTGAGACCACCGCCGACCTCACCCTGCAACGCCAGGCCCGGCGATCCGCACTGGTGGAAGCGCTGTTCACCGGCGTCATCGCCGACCGCACCACGCTCTGGGAGGCCGCCCGCGAACTGGGCCTGCCCGAACACGGGCCGTACACGGTCGTCGCCGCCGAATCCGCGGCACCCGGCACCGAGCCGCTGGTCGGCATCGAATCCGCGCTCCGCCAGGCCCATCTGCCGTCCGCGTGGCGGCTGTTGCCGAACCAGCAGATCGGGCTGGTCGCCCTGACCACGCAGACGGCGGAGACCACCGGCCTGCGCATCCTGCGCCGGGCCCACGCCCGTGTGGGAGTCAGCCCCGGCTTCCACTCCCTGCGCGAGACGCCCCAGGCCCTGCGTTTCGCCCGGCTGGCCCTCGCCAGCCTGCCCGGCAGCGGCCCAGGGGTCGCGCGCTTCGACGACAGACCCCTGGCGATGGTCGTGGCCGCCGCCCCGGCGGAGGCGTCCCACCTGGTGAAAGTGGCGCTCGGGCCCCTCCTCGACCTCCCGGCCTCGGAGCGCGCCCGCCTCCTGGCCACACTGGAGCACTGGTTCGCCGCGGCCGGCTCCGTCGCCGACGCTGCCGAGGCGTTGTTCGTCCACCCCAACACCGTCCGCTACCGGCTGCGCCGCGTCGAGGAACTCACCGGCCGGCCCCTGTCCGACCCGCGCACGGCGGCCGACTTCGGCGCCGCGCTCCTCGCCGTGCGCAGCCCCGCCCAGGAGCAGCGGCGGACCTGACAGGTCACTCGATCCGGCGGTTCTCCCGTCCGTCGCGGCGGTCGTGCCGGCTGTCGGGACTCGGCACCGACGGGCGATGGCCGGCCCCGTCGTCGGCATGGTCCGTACCGTGTCCCGGCCCGGCGCCGACGGCCGAGGCGTCCAGGACGCGGGATCCTCCTGGTCCCGGCTGGGTGACCGGCCGTCGTGTGGCGGAGCGGCGCTTGCGGAGCAGCAGCCGTCGTCCGGGACGTTCCACCGCCTCGTACAGAACCCAGGACAGTCCGAGCGACAGGGCGAACGCGCCGGCAGTGACGGCGAGCGCCGTCGGCAGCCCGAAGCGAGGGGAGTCGCCCAGCAGGTGGACGCCGGCCCGAAGCACCAGCAGATGGACCATGTAGAAGGCGAACGAGAGTTCGCCCAGGCGCACCAGCCGCCGATGCCGCCACAGCGAGGGCTGATCCCGCAGGTCCGCGACGGCCGCGGCCGGGATGAGCAGGGCGAAGCCGATGAGGGTGCACGGGGTGGCCGGGTACCCGGCGGTGACCTGGGGGACGAAGAAGTAGCCGATGATCGCCACGGCGAGCGAGGCCTCCAGGCCGGGGCCACGCCACCGGTCCAGGATCACCAGGCGTGCCACGGCGGCGCCGAGGACGAACTCCGGCAGACGGGCGACGGGCAGTGAATTGACCGGCTGGCTCAGCCACTGGTGGGCGTCCACCCGGCTCAGGACCAGGACCGTCAGCACCGAGACCCCGGCCAGCGCCGTCGTTCCCCGGGCGCCGAGACGCCGCAGCAGCAGCGCCAGCAGCGGGAAGGTGGCGTAGAAGAACGCTTCGCAGGCCAGGGACCAGCTGACCGGGTCCAGGGTCTGCCACCACGGTCGCCACCAGGAGTGCACCAGCAGAACGTTCGCCAGTCCCTGCAGTGGTTCCGGTCTCGCCCGGTGGTCCAGCGTGTAGGCCAGGACCAGCGCGATCGCCGCGGTGACGAGATGGACCGGATAGATACGGGCGAAGCGGCGCCGCCAGAAGGTGAGCGCTCGGTCGCCGGGGCGCGCGGACCACATCAGGACGAATCCGGACAGGATGAAGAAGAACGACACTCCGGTCGCTCCGGCTCCGAATCCCCACGTCATGACGCGGCCGCCGGTGCCGCCGAAGTAGCCGAAGTTGCGCACGTGCAGTCCGAAGACCAGCAGCGCGGCGATCCAGCGCAGTCCGGTGAGGGACGGCAGTGGGGGCGCCGAAGAGCGCGGGGGTGTTCTGGGGGTGGCCGCGGTGGCGGTGGCGGGCGGCGTCCGGGTGGCGCTGGTCGCCGTCGTCATCGTCTCACCTGCTGGGGTTCTGGGTTCGGGGCATGAGAGGGAACGTTGCCCATTCAGTCGATTTCATTCCGGTGTGGTTGCGCACGTCACATCGGTCGGTGTGGCGCCGCACGGGCGTGTCCGGGTCAGCAGGGCTTGCGCCACACTCCCAGCTCGGGTTTCTTCTGCATCGACGACAGATTCAGTCGTCGGGACTCGGCGCAGAACTTCTCGGTCGGCTCGGCGTATTCGACGTGGAAGACCGCCTTGCCGGCCTTGATGAACGGAGTGAGTTCGGCGCACTCGCCGTACTGGGCGCACTCCTCGTTGACGGCGAAGTCGAAATCGCGCACGAGGTGCGGTATCTGCGGGAGGTCGTTCTTGAGTCCGACCGACAGTCCGCGGTCGTGGGCGAGATCCGCGATCACACGGTTGTAGGCGAGCTGGTCACGCGCGGTGAGCGGGAAGCCGGTCGTGTTGCCGTAGCCCTCCACCAGATCCGGCTCCACCGCGTCGAAGCCCTTGGTGCGGCACATGTCGAAGCGCCGCGCCATGATCGGGCGCAGCACCGAGCGGCGGCGGATGTCCAGCCAGCGCTCGCCCGACCAGCCGTTGGACTTCCCGAGCAGCGAGCGCGGGAAGACGCCCTTGTCGGGACGGAAGTCCTCCCAGGCGCCCACGTTGACATAGCAGATCACCTTGCGCCCGGCCCGGTGCAGACGGGCCACGTCCGCCGCGGAGTTCTCGAAGCCGTCGATGTCGTAGACGGGCACGTCGGCCGAGGGATCGACCTTTCCGTCGAGCTGCCACTGCCAGGCCAGGCCGGGGCGGGGCCGCCAGCGGGCCTTCGCCGGACGGGACGGTCTCGCCGGTGCGGTGGCAGTCCCCCCGGCGGACGGTGTCCCGTGCGCCGCGTCCGGCCGGTCGCCGTCGCGCGGGCCGTCCGTGGCGGAGCAGCCGGTCAGTACGGAGGCCGCCACCGCGGCCGCCAGGGTGACGCGGGCCCACATCGTGCTCTTCATCGCTCCGTTCCGTTCAGCGCTGGGGTCAACTCCCCCCAGGGGTTGGGGGGTTCGCCGGTCACGGGGCCGCAGACCGCCGCGCCGCGCTCGTGCGCGGTGCGCACGGCGAGCGGCACCAGGGCCTCAGGCACCCCGTACACAAGATGGCAGAACCGCTCGGGTGGTTGCCGCGTCGTCCACCTCGGTCTGCTGAAAGCCGACACATACGTCGACCAGTGGCCCTCGAAGGTGACGGTGAGGTCGGCGAGGCGGGCGTATCCGGGTGCCGGGTGAACTCCCGGATTGAGTACGACCGTTGTCGCGCCGAGTCTCCGCACGGCACGGACCAGCCGACGGCACGCCGGCAGCCCGCCCGGTGTCGCGGTCACCCGGTCCAGGAAGCAGCCGTCGGCCGCGTACCACCGCTGGTGCCGGCGCAGGTCCTCGGCGATCTCGGCACGGTCGCGACGGCCGTAGTCGGTGTCCACATAGCCGAGCAGCCGGGCCCCGGCCGCCCGCAGCGCCTCGGCCACCGAGGTGAACGCCCGGTCCGGCGCCGTGCCCGGTCCGTTCGCGGGGTTCAGCACGATGGCGTAGGTGCGGGCCGCGGCTGTGATGAGACGGTGCCAGGCGCCCGGATCCTCGGCGGGGTGGACATACAGCGGAACCAGCAGGGTCACAGAACGCGCTCGCCTTCCGGGTGGGGGCACGAGCCCTCGGCCGTGGCCGACCACAGCGCGGCGAGCGCATCGTCCAGCGTGCGGGACGGCCGCCAGCCGAGGGCCTCGTTCGCGGCGGTGATGTCCGAACACTGCCAGGACACCTCGGCCGAGCGGGCCGAACCACCCGCGTTCTCCTCGATCCGCCCCCGGAAACCCGCCGTGCGGGCCAGTCCCCGCACAAGTTCCCGAACCGCGACGGCATGGCCTGCGCCGATGTTGAGGACCGGGGGCAGCGGGCCCGGCGCGGCCAGCGCCAGCTCCGCCGCCCGGGCGACATCGCGCACGTCCACGAAGTCGCGGTACGCGGACAGATCACCGAGCCGCAGCACGGCCTCCGGGTCCGCGCCGGCCGCGCGCAGCAGCGCGGCCATCCGGCCGGGAAGCCCGGTGGCCGGCGCACCGGGCCCCACCGGGTTGCCCACCCGCAGCACCACCGCGTCCAGGCCCGAGGCGGTCACGGCGACCGTGCCCGCGAGCTTGGTCGCGCCGTACGGGCCCACCGGCCCAGTGGCCGACGACTCCGTCACCCGGGTGTCCCGGACGCCCGGTCCGTACTCGGCGGCCGAGCCCAGATGGACCAGCCGCGCCGCGGGCGCCGCCTCCCGCAGCGCGGCACACAGCACCGCGGGGCCACGGGCGTTGACCTCGGCGAGGGTCACGGCGTCGCCGCCGGTGGCGCCCGCACAGTTGACCACCGCGTCGGGCGCCGCCGACGCCAGGGTCCTCGCCAGCGCGTCGGGCCGGTCGCAGGCGAGATCGACGGTGAAGTCGGCGCCGGGCGAACGGCCACCGCCGAGGACCAGCGCACCCGGCCGGGCGCGCAGCCGTTCGACGAGGTGACCGCCCAGAAACCCGGTTCCGCCCAGGACGAGAATGCGCATGCGGTGCTCAGGCTCCCTTGAGCAGAAGCGACTTGCGGGTGGTGAACTCGGCGTTGGCCCGGTCGTAGTCGTCCGGGCGGCCGATGTCCAGCCAGTAGCCGTCGAACTCGTAGGCGTGCGGTGGCCGCTGAGCCGTCAGCAGGTCGAGAACCAGTTCGTCGAAGCCCAGCGGCAGCCCGGGGGTGTAGCCCCCGAGCGTCTCCCGGGACACCCCGTAGACCCCCATCGAGACGCGGTAGTCCATGCTGGGCTTCTCGGTGAAGGCGACGACCTTGCTGGACTCCGTGGTGAGCACTCCGAAGTCGATGTGCACCTTGCGGGCGTAGGTGGCGATGGTCAGCGGTGCGCCGGAGTCCCGGTGTGTGCGCAGTACGTCGGCGTAGTCCAGGTCGGTCAGGACGTCGCCGTTCATCACCAGGAAGGTCTCGGGCAGCCGGTCACGCAGATTGAGCAGCGGGCCCATGGTGCCGAGCGGGCTCTCCTCGGTGGCGTAGTCGACGGTCATGCCCCACTGGGAGCCGTCACCGACGTAGGCGCGGATGATCTCACCGAGATGGCCGATGGCGAGGGTGCAGTGGGTGAAACCGGCCGTGGCGAGCTGACGCAGCACGATCTCCAGGATGGCGTGCTGGTCACCGATGGGGACGAGCGGCTTGGGCAGCGCGGTGGTGTAGGGGCGCAGCCGGACGCCCTTGCCTCCCGCCAGGATCACGGCGTGCATGGGGCTCCTCCTTCGTGGATGCCGGGGGATGACGTGCCGGTCGGGGGTCAGATGTTGTAGATGCCGGTCTTGTAGCGGGCGAGGTTGGCCGGGTCGCGGAAGAACTCCACGGTGTGCGCGAGGCCTTCCTCCAGCGTGCGGGCGGGCCGCCAGCCCGTCGCCGCGGCGAGCCGGGAGGCGTCCGCGACCAGCCGCATCACCTCCGAGTTCGCGGGCCGGATACGCTCCCCGTCCTCCCGTACGTCCAGCGGGGTGTCCATCACCTTGCCGATCAGCGCGACGAGATCGCCCACCGAGATCTCCCCGCCGGTACCGGCGTTGAAGGTACGGCCCACGACCCGCTCGGCCGGTGCGCCGCCCACCGCGAGGAACGCCTGCGCGGTGTCCTTGACGAAGGTGAAGTCCCGCGTGGGACGCAGATCCCCGAGGGTGATCGTGTGATTCCCGGCCGCCACCTGGCCGATGACGGTGGGGATCACCGCGCGCATCGACTGACGCGGTCCGAAGGTGTTGAACGGTCTGAGCGTCACCACCGGTGTGTCGAAGCTGGCGTGGTAGCTGTCCGCCAGCCGGTCCCCGCCCGCCTTCGAAGCGGCGTACGGGGACTGGGTGTTGATGGGGTGGTCCTCGGTGATGGGCACGGTCCGCGCGGTGCCGTACGTCTCGCTCGTGGAGGTGTGCACCAGCCGGGGCGTGCCGAGCGCGCGCACCGCCTCCAGCACGTTCAGTGTGCCGGTGACATTGGTGTCCACATAACTGTGCGGCGCCCGGTAGGAGTACGGGATCGCGATGAGCGCGGCCAGGTGGTAGGCGACATCGGCGCCTTCGAGCAGGCCGCGGACCGAGCCGGGGTCGCGGACGTCGCCCAGGACGATCTCCACCTGGTCGAGGACGTCCGGGGCGAGGGTCTCCAGCCAGCCGTAGGAGGAGAAGGAGTTGTACAGGACCATGGCCCTGACCCGGTGCCCCGAGGCGACCAGCGCCTCGGTGAGGTGGGAGCCGATGAAGCCCTCGGCTCCGGTGACGGCGGCGAGCGGTGCGGAGGTCAACTCGTGTGTCCTTCCGATGGGTTGGGTGGGCTTGGTGCACCCGGGGGGCGGCATGGCGGGTGCTGCCGTACGGCGGCGCGCACAGGCCGGTTCATCAGGCGTGCGGGGCGGGCCGTCCGAGCAGACGCAGCGCGCACGCCGCCAGACACAGTGCGGCGGTGCCGCAGCCGAGCGGCAGGATCGCCGGGCCCGGTGGCAGACGCAGCAGCGTGACCGCTCCGACGGCGGCCGCGGCCGCGAGGCAGATCACCGCCGACGGCCACGCCACCCCGAACGCCTGGAGCAGCAGCGCGGTCCACAGGGTGGCCGCGAGCAGCAGCAGCGCGGTCGGCTCGGACCCGGTCAGCAGGGCGGCGGGCAGCAACGGCAGCACGTAGGCGAGGAGACACAGGGTGAGGACGCCCGCAGAGCGCAGCAGGAAACCGGCGGGCGTCGCGGCCGCGCGCAGCGCGGAGACCGACAGCCCTCGATAGCGGTACAGCAGCCATTCCGCCGGTCCCATGCTCAGGGTCAGCACGATCACCGCGTACGGCTCCCGCCGCCCCTCCAGCAGCACCAGCGTGCCGGCGGCCAGTCCGAACAGGCCGTACGGCAGCGACGCCGGCAGCCGCGGTCGGCCGGCGCCGACCGCGGGCGGGGTGGTGAGGACCTGGGCCAAGGCCAGTCCTGCGGCGGCCAGCGTCCCGGCCAGCGCCAGCATCGGCAGGCCTACGCGCAGCGGCGCGCCCGGCTCCCACCACGGGAGTACGGCGGCACCGGCGGCCAGCGGCGACAGCGCGGCCAGCAGCAGCCGTTCGCGGCCCAGCACCAGCAGGACGCCCGCCGCCGCCAGGTACAGCGACTGCGCGGCCGCCGCCAGCGTGACCGGGCCGCCCCCGGCGGGCAGGGCGGCGAGTGCCGTGGCGAGCGCCGCCCCCAGCGGCGCGCCGATCAGCAGCGTCCGCCCGGCCTCCCGGCGCCCGGCCGCCATCCGCAGATGCGCGCGGTGGCCCAGTGCCTGCCCCCAGGCCCAGGACGCCAGTCCCGCCACGACGAGCACGGCGGCATACCGTCCGGGGTGCCACAGGGGTGCGGTGAGCAGATAGGCCAGTCCCGGCAGCGCGAACAGCGCGCCCCGCAGCAGGCAGCGCAGAGTGTTAGGACGCCAGGGGTCGGGGGCCGGACCGGGCTCGGGAAAGACCCGTGGCACCCGCTCGTAGAGCGCGGCGGCGAGCGAGAACAGGTTCGGGTGTCCGTACCGCTCTCTGATCACGTCCGCGGACAGGCCCTCCGCCTCCAGCAGCGCGGCGACCTCGTAGGGATGGACCGCGGGACCGATGCGGTCGGCCAGTTCGGCGGCCAGCCGGCTGACGGCCTCCTCGTCGGGGCCGCGCCCCGGCAGCCGCGGCGTGAGTGTGCCGTCGTCGGCCGGGCGGGAACGTGGCGCACGCCTCCTGGTTCCGGCCAACCGCAGGGCCAGCGTGTCCTGTTCCGTCCCGCCCGGCTCCAGTGCCATCGGCCCGCTCATCCGGCCAGGCTCCTCGCGTCGGCGGCCACCGAGGCCGGGGCGCCCGTGTCGGCCGCCGCGCCCGGAAGCGTGGACGTGGGCACCATCGCGGGCTCGGACGAAGCTGGGGACGGGGCCGTAGCCGTAGACGCGTACGCCGGCGAGGTGCGGAGGAGGGTCGCCAGCTCCAGGTAGATGGCGCGGAAGGTGTCGATGGTCTGCCGCAGGGTGAACCGCTCGACAACCCGCAGCCGCGCCGCCTCGCCCATCGCCCGGCGGCGCCCGGGCGCGCCCAGAAGCTCCAGCGCCGCCGCGGCCATGGCTGCCGGATCGCGCGGCGGCACCACGAGCCCGGTGTCGCCGACGGCCTCCCGCACTCCGCCGACATCGGTGGAGACGGTCGCCCGGCCGCACGACATGGCCTCGATCAGGGTGAACGGGAAGCCCTCGCTGATGCTGGAGAGCATCACGACGTTGCCGGCCGCGTAGGCGTCCTTGATGTCGTCGACCCGGCCCTCGAAGGTGACGGCGTCCGCGTGCCCGAGTCCGGCCGCCAGCGCCTCGCACCGCTCCCGGTAGGCCTCCCCGCCACGGGGCGTTCCGCCGAACAGCCGGAGCCGGGCCTCGGGTATGCGCTCCCGGACCTCGGAGAACGCGCGGATCAGGGTCTCCAGGTCCTTGATCGGGTCGATGCGGCCCGCCCAGCTCAGGGTGGGTACCCCCGGTTCGGGCCCGGCCGGCGGGAACGCGGCCGGGTCCACGCCGTTGTACACGGTGCGGATGGACTCGGGGGCGGCGCCGCCCTGTTCCTCCCACAGCCGGTTGTAACGGTTGCCCGGCGTGATCAGGGCCGCCCGGCGGTAGCTCTCCTCCGCCAGCAGCCGGAAGAAGCCGAGGACGACGGCCTTCACGGGCCAGCGGTAGGGAGCGGTGCGGTAGCCGAGGTAACGTTCCCGCAGATAGACCCCGTGCTCGGTCAACAGCAGCGGAACGCCGTACCGTTCCAGCCCGGCCAGCCCCGGAAGGACGGCCACGCCACCGCTGACCGCGTGCACCACCCCGTCCTTCGGCGGCGGCGCGGCCAGGGGACGCAGGGCGTGCTCCAGCAGGGCGGTGGCGGTCAGCGCGTCGTGCAGGGTCGGGCGGGCCTCGCGTACGGCCAGACCCGGACGGTTCCACACCCCGCTCAGGATCGCGATCGCCCGGTCGCCGCGCAGGAACGGGCTGAGCGCCCCGTCCGCCGCGGCCCGCGCCAGGTCGTACAGGGCCGGGGCGAACCCGTCCTCGACGCAGGGATCGAGCAGCGCGGTCAGGAACCGCTCATAGGCGGCGACGAGCCGGTTGCGAGCGCGGCCCCGCGGTGCCCGGCCCTCGGGCGGGGCGCCCCACATCGGGACGGACCGGACGCCGGCGACCTGGGCGGGCAGGTCCCACACGACGGGCTCCCGTCCGGTGCCGGTGACGGCGACGACGTCGAAGTCGAGGTCGGGCATGCCCTGGACGAGCTGGTCGCACCAGACGCTGACGCCGCCGTGACTGTGTGGGTAGGTGCCTTCGGTGAGCAGGGTGACGCGCGTCGCGCCGGGGCGTCGCGCGCCGTGGTGAACGTGCATCGATGTGCTCCACGGCCGAGGTGTGGGGTGGTCGTGCCGGTCCCGGCCGCCGGTGGGCGGCCGGGACCTTCCTTCGGTGCGCCGTTCAGCGGTTCGCTGTGAAGGGGACCTGTCGCTCGACCCCCGCGGGGACGCGGGTGTCGGGGGCGGGGCCGGTGGCCGGGGCGGGTCGGGTGGCATGGGTGGCCGGAGCCGCGGCGGAGGTCGGCAGCGTGAGGGTGAGCGGGGTGCCGGACGAGGGCGCCCAGCCGGACGCCTCGCCCGCGTACGCCGAGCCGAAGGCGGTGCCGGCCAGTTGGGTGCCGGTGGGCAGGGTCGCGGTGGCCGCCACGCCGCTCGGCGCCTGGATGGTCACGGTGTCACCCACGCGGTAGGCGGTGACCTGGCCGGCCCGGAGAGCGGCCTGCCAGGCGCCGCGCCGCTGCAGCTCGGTGCCGATGTCCTTCATCCGGAGGTTCACCACGGGGGTGTTGTCCGCGAACAGGGCGTCGTACCCGTCGAGGACACCGCTCAGGACCGGGTAGGCGATGCGGTCCTCGGCGAGGTTGGACTGGTGGATGAAGTGCGGCTTGGGGTCGTTGGACAGCACATGGCCGAGGGCGATCCGGGTCTCCAGCGGGACGATGTAGCCGCTGTAGCCGGTGGCGGCGTCCAGGGGCGCCGGCAGACAGGTGGTGGTGTCCGGGTGGTCCTCGCAGACGCCGCTTCCGCCCTGGGCGCGACTGGTGTACAGCCAGTTGTACTCGTCGACCTGCTCGGCCTTGTGGCCCGCGTTGTAGAAGATGTTCATCGGGTAGCGGGGGACCGTCAGGGCCGCGCCGACGGAACGCTGCCCGGACTCACGCGAGTTGTCCGAGGCGAGCCAGGTGACGTGGTTGTCGGCGAGTGCGGGGGCGAGATGGGGGTTGTCGTCGGGCTGCTGCGGCAGCACCTTCGTCCCCGAGTGCTCACCGGTGACCAACTCGCTTTCCTCCAGCGGCAGTCCGGCGGCGCGTGCCCAGGACCGGTTGTTCGCGATCTCGTCGGAGATGGTGGTGCGGCTGACCCACTTGGTGCTGCCGTCGGCGTCGGTGGTGCATCTCCAGGGCACCACGGTGGTGTCCTGCTCGCAGCCGAGGAAGGCGTGGGTGTAGGTGTGGTTGACCCAGCGGAACTGGTCGCGGTCGGCGATCAGCCTGTCGGCGAGCTGGTCCACGCCGTTGTGGTCCTCGCGCTGGTCCACGCTGCCGGAGCCGTTGAAGACCATGTCGAGGGTGAAGTGGTGACTGTTCTGCCAGGCGGTGGCGTGGTCGACGTCCGCGGAGGTCATCCGGATCGGGTTCGGCGTGCCGCCGCCATTGGTGCAGTCGACGTCTCCCGGTGTGCAGTTGAGCTGGGTGTCCCAGCGGTCGTCGGCGGCGAAGACGTCGTCGACGTGCACGGCGAAGTAGTTGCGGGAGGCCCCGAGGTGCACTCCGCCGGTCATCCACTCCACGATGCCGCGGGCCAGCAGCCGGAACTGCTGCTGGTACTGGTTGTAGACGAAGGTGACGACGAGCTCGCGCCGTCCGTCGTGCCGGTACTCGCCCACCAGCGACCCCCGCTTCGACGTGCCCGGGATGGGTGCGTCGACGTACGGGGTGAAGTCCGCACCGGCCGAGGGGGTCGACAGATAGGCGTAACTCTCGGTCACGGCACGTGAGTTGTCCTCGAAGGGCACCGCACCGTCGAGATAGCCGAAGGGCCCTGCCTTGCCGGCGCCGGTCACCTCCGCCTGGACGCCGTCGAGGCTCCCGGAGTAGCCGCCGTGGACCGGATACTGCAGGCCGGCCTCGGGGCGCGCATAGGTGTAGGCGTCGACCTGCGGGATCGTGTACGTCTGCTCGTAGGCCGCGAGCGCCGTCATCTCGGCGGACCCCGCCGCGAACGGGTTGTCGTTGGGCAGGACCACGGCCTGGAACTTGGCCCGGGGCCGCCCGTCCACGGTGTCGGAGAGGAAACCCGCGTCGATGGCCGGCCGGTCGGAGCGGTCGAGGTCGATCTGGGTGTACGGCGTGCCCGCGGCGTCCAGTTCGGCCGCGATGGCCTCGGTGGCCGGTCCGCCGTCGCTCACCAGCAGAACCCGCAGGTCGATACGGGGTGCCGCGATGTCGGCCTGGGCCGCGCCGGCCGGCAGGCCCAGTGCGGCGATGAGTGCGCCCACCGTCAGCGCACTGGTGCGTATGGTCCGCTTCATGCGGTGAAGTCCCCTCCCCGGGCAGGGGTGAGTACAGCTCCCATGGAGCGGACGCACCCCCTGGCGTGACGCCGGCGCCCCCTCAGAAGCCGGTCATCGACGCTCTCGTCGCGTACATGGTGATGGCTCTGTGTAGCTTTCGTGGTCGTGCGGCGAAACATGACGGAAAAGCGAAGGTGGTCAACTGGACACGTCAGCAACGGAATTGAGCGTTCAGCTGTACCGGGGCCGCCCGGGCCGGGAGGTTGTGTCGAGGGTCGCGTGCGCTGGTCCGGGACCCGAGCAGCGCGCCGGCGGACTCAGGGGTCCGCCGGCCGGAGTGCCAGAGGTCCAGACCGCGGTGGGTGCCCGGTCGCAGGCCGAATTCAGGTCAGCCCACCACGGAAGCGGACGGCCGTCAGGAGCAGAGCACCCGCGTCTCGGGCGTGTAGACCGGGCCGTCGTTGGTTTTGGAGCTGTCGCTGAACTCGGCGTAGTAGTAGGAGTAGAAGCCGATGTTGCCGTTGCAGCCGGAGTCGGCGGCGACCTTGAGCGTCAGCGTGACAGTGCGGCTCTGGCCGGGCGGGATGGTGGCGCCGTAGTTGCCGCCGAGGTTGGCCGGACCGGTGCCGGAACAGGGGGTGCTGCCGGCCGCCGTGGTCAGGTTGCAGCCGGTGAAGCTGTACTTCAGGTCGGGGCGCTGGGTGGTCAGCCAGGTCGGGTCGATCGTCTGGTAGACGAACCAGATGTCGTAGGTCTTGTTGTTGGTGATCGTCATCGACAGGTTCACCGTGCCCCCGGGGGTGGTGGTGCTGCTGTCCGGGGCGAACGTCAGCGCCGCCGGTGCGGGGTCCGCGCTCGCGCTGGGGGCGAGGCCGAAGACGGCGAGGACGAAGGCAAGGGCGGCGGCGAGACCCAGGCGTCTCTTCAGAGGTGATCGCATGGCCCGGGAGGCTAGGGACGCGGCGAGCGCACCGTCTGCCCCTCCGGCGGAGCCCGTGGGGCCCGTCGGCCGGAAGTGCGCCTCATGTGAAGACCCTGTGGCGAAGGTGTGACGGCGCCCCACTCGTCGTGTACACGCAGGCGCGAGCGGTGCGGCGGGGCGGTCCGGCGGGCGGGCGGTCGCGGATGCAACGGCGGTGCGGCCGCGCGCTATTGGCGCATACGAGACCTGCGGGCCCCACGGCACGCCGGATGACTCCGGGCGTACAGAGGGATGTTCTCAGCCATCCGCGCATATCCGGCCCCATCGTGAGTCTGTGTCGACAGTGGCGCGCGTCACATCGCCCTCATGTCACAGATGGACGGGCAGCTCCCATCTCCTGGCCGTCAGCAGCGGTTGGAGGAAGGCGGAGGAATGAACACACGACACCCGACCGGCGCCGCGACCACGCACCATGTGGTGATCCTGGGCGCGGGATACGCGGGCCTGTCCGCGGCCGTCCAGCTAGCGGCCCGGGTCACGGGGCGTGAGGACGTGCGGGTGACCCTGGTCGATGCACAGGAGCGGTTCACCGAACGGCTTCGGCTCCACATGGCGGCGACGGGGCAGCAGCTCGCCGAGCTGAACATCCCGGAACTGCTGGAGGGCACCGGGGCGCAGTTCGTACGCGGCTGGGTGACGGCGGTGGACGCGGAGGCGAAGACCGTACGGATCGACGACGAGCGCGAACTGCCCTACGACACCCTGGTGTACGGGTTGGGCGGCGTGGCCGACACCGCGGCCCTGCCGGGCGCCGAGGAGCATGCGCACACCCTGAACTCGACCGGGGACGCGAAGGTGCTGGCCGACCGGCTGGCCCGGCTCGGCAGCGGCACGGTCGTGGTCGGCGGCAGCGGACTGACCGGCGTCGAGGCCGCCGCTGAGATCGCCGAGCAGCACCCCGAGCTGAACGTCGTGCTGCTCGGCCGGCAGGATCCCGGTGCGTCCATGAACCCGAAGGCCGGGGCGTATCTGCGGTCGGCGCTCCAGCGCCTCGGGGTGGAAGTGCGCGCCGGGGTCGAGGCGGTCAAGGTGCTGCCCGACGGGGTCGAGCTGGCCGACGGCGAGCACGTGGCAGTCGACGCGGTCCTCTGGACGAGCGGTACGCGGGTGTCGCCGCTCGCGGCCGCCGCCGGGCTGGCCGTCGACGAGCGCGGCCGCATCGTCACCGACGTCACGCTGCGGTCGGTGTCGCACCCCGAGGTGTACGCCGTGGGCGACGCGGCCGCGATCCGCCAGCGCTACGGCGTCATGCACGGCACCTGCCAGAGCGGTATGCCCAGCGGAGTGCATGCCGCGCTCGCGATCCTCCGTGCGCTGGAAGGCAAGCGGCCCAGGCCGTTCCGCTTCGGTTACTACCACACGCCGGTGAGCCTGGGCCGGCACGATGCGGTCGTGCAGTTCACCCGGCCCGACGACACCCCTCGACGGTTCTGCCTGACCGGCCGTATGGCCGCGCGCTACAAGGAGACGGTGACGGCTTCCCCTTGGCCTGCATGGGTCCGTATGAAGAAGATGCCTTCCTCAGGCGCGTTCTGGCCTCGCGGCGGACGCTTCACCCGGATCCCGGAGGCTCAGTGACCGGCCCGTCCCCGAACGTCGACCGGCAGGTGTTCACCCGCCATCGCAATCTGCTGTTCTCGGTGGCCTACCGCATCCTCGGCAGCGCGGCGGACGCCGAGGACGCGGTCCAGGACGCCTGGCTCAAGTGGTCGGCCGCCGACCGCTCGCAGGTGGCCGAACCCGAGGCCTATCTGACGCGGATCGTGTCGAACCTGGCGCTGGAACGGCTGCGTTCGGCCCGGCATCAGCGCGAGACCTATGTGGGGCCCTGGCTGCCGGAGCCCATCCTCACCGGCGGGGATGTCGCCGAGGTCGCCACCGTGACGGAGTCGGTGTCGATGGCGATGCTGGTGGTGCTGGAGACACTGAGCCCGCTCGAACGCGCGGTGTTCGTGCTGAAGGAGGTCTTCGACTTCAGCCATGGGGAGATCGCGGAGGCGGTGGGGCGTTCCGAAGCCGCGGTGCGGCAGGCCGTGCACCGCGCCCGTGAACATGTGCGGGCCCGGCGGCCGCGCTTCACCGCCGACCGGTCGCGGCAGCGCGAGGTCACCGAGCGGTTCTTCGCCGCCGCGACCGGTGGCGACGTCAACGCCCTGATGGAGCTGCTGTCCCCGGACGTCACCCTGTGGACCGACGGCGGCGGCAAGGTGCGCCAGGCCTTGCGCCCGGTGGTGGGCGCGTCCGCGGTGGCCGCCTGGTTCGCGGCCATCGGCACCGTCACCTACCAGGGCGTCGAGCCCGCCGACATGAACGCCGAACTCGTTCAGATCAACGGGGGACCGGGCATCGTGTTCAGCGGACCCGATCATGTGATCGCCACCGTCACCTTCGATTTCGACGCCGACGGCCGTATCACCGCGATTCACAATGTGGCCAACCCGGACAAGCTCCAAGCCGTCGCCGACGGCACCGTTCACGACATCGCGTAACAGCGAACGCGGTGAACGGTGCCGACCGGGACGGTGGAGTGCGGCCCGGCCCGCTCCGGCCTGATCAGGCGGTCGTCGCCGATCAGGCCGACTTCGGCCGGCGGGCCGCCATGACCGCGTAGACGATGATCCCCGCGAAAAGGAACAGAACCCCCTGGTACACCGCCGCGTATCCGGCGCCCGCGACGAGCCACAGGGTGAAGGCGGCCGCGATCGCCGCGACCACGGCGTCCCGCACCAGCCGCGCCCGGTCGACCTGCTCGTGCCGGCCGGAGACGAGATGGAAGAGCTGTGCGGCGGTGGCCAGCAGATACGGCACGGTCGCGGTGAAGGTGGTGACGAGGACCAGGGTCTCGAAGACCTTGCCCCCGCCCGAGGTGTAGGTGGAGATGGTGAGCAGGGAGGCCAGTACGACGGTGACGGCGACGCCGACCGTGGGCACACCTCGCCGCCGGCGCGCGAAGGCGGCGGGGAACAGCCCGTCCTGCGCGGCGGCGTACGGCGTCTGGGCGCTCAGCAGGGTCCAGCCGTTGAGGCAGCCGGTCATCGACACGAGCGCGGCGAGCGCGACGGCCCAGCCGCCCCACGAGCCGCCGAACATCGCGTTCACGGCGTCCGAGAAGGGCGCGGTGGAGTGGACCAGGCGGTCGTGCGCGACGGTGCCGAACACGGACAGCGTGCCCAGCAGATAGACCAGTGCCGCGCCCGTGGTGCCGATGACGGTGGCGCGCCCGACATTGCGCCGGGCGTTCTTGACCTCGCCCGCGCTGACGGCGGCGGACTCCACACCGAGATAGGAGAAGAGCAGGACCGCGGCGGCGGCGGACACCGCTCCGACCGCGCTGCCACCGCTCGCCTGGAACGGACCGAGGTTGTGCGGGTCGAAGAAGAACAGCCCGCCGACCGCGACCAGCAGCAGTGGCACGAACTTCAGTACGGTGGAGACCAGTTGGACCGCGCCGACGTAGCGAGTGCCCGCGAAGTTGGCGAGCGCGGGCAGCCACTGCAGGGCGAGCGCGGCCAGACACGCGCTCCAGCGGTGGTGGTTGACCGGGATCAGCACGTCGAGGTAGCCGACGGCGGCGACGGCGAGCGCCGCGTTCGACACCCAGGTGGTGATCCAGTACGCCCAGGCGGCGAGGAAGCCGGCGAAGTCACCGAAGGCCTCGCGGGCGTAGACGTAGGGCCCGCCGGTGCGCGGGTCGCGCTCGGCGAGCCGCCCGAAGACCAGGGCGAGGGCGATGGCGCCGACGGTCAGGACGCCGAAGGCGATCAGGCTGACCGTGCCGTACGGGGCGACGGAGGCCGGGAGCAGGAAGATCCCGCCGCCGATGATATTGCCCATGACCAGGGCGGTGGCGACGGGCAGCCCGAAGCGCCGGGCATGTCTGCCGGTGTCGCCGGTGGGGTCCTCGGCGCGGGAGGGAGCCGCGGGGGTCTCTCGCGGGGCCGGAGCCGACTTCGGGGCGGTTCCGGTGTCGTGCATAGGGTGGTGCCGCCTCTCTCGAACAGGTGCCCGGGATCGCCGGGCCGGGGCCCATGGTCCGGCATGAGATGACATCGCTCCAAATCACACGCTTTTGTCCTGTAGGTCGCCTCGACAGCCGTAAAAGGTACGCTTTCGCGGGCTCTGGGCCGGGAATCGTCCAGCGGCTGCGTGCCTCCGAGGTGCCGACCGCCGGCACGTCGAACCTCGGCACACCGTCCGCGGCGGCGACGGGTCCGCGATCCCTGGCAGCAGCGACCTTCACGGTCACCGCGACGGCGACGGCCGACCTGGGCACGAGCTCGATCGCCGGTACCCTGAGCGCCCAGTTGGGCACCCACTGGGTGAAGGGCCCGGGCCCGCTCGTCTCCGAGACTGCTGAAGCGGGACGTGCCCGGCCGTCGCTGCGACATTCCGGCGCCGGGCAGCGGGGGTGATGCCGTCGGTGTGATGCGGGTGCCCGGCCGGATCGAACCGGTCCGAGTGGCGGGGGCGGCTACGGATGCGGCTTCCGGTTGACACGCCCGTGCCGGAGTGGGTGTGGTTCACCCGGTCTGCCCTTGGTCGGTGAAGACCGGCGAGGCTGTGCGGGGCGTGGTCGTCGAGGAACGGCCTGTGGAGGCGGGAAGCGTCGACGGCAGCGGCGGCATGGCGCGGGAACCGAGCCTCCTCGTACGCGGTGAGCGCGGCCTCGATGTCGGCCGGGTGTGCCGCGAGGGCGTTGCCGAGTTCGGCGCCGTCGTACATGGCGAGATTGGCTCCGTCGCCCGACGGGGGGCATCAGGTGGGCGGCGTCGCCGAGCGGCGTCACGCCGGGCAGGCGGTCCCAGCGGTGTTCTGCCGGCGAGGTGTTGACGGCGCGCGGAACCTGGTCCACACGGGACGGCACGGTGTCGCCCACACCTTCGATTCTGGCCGTCGGAATGGAAGTCGAGCTTCGGGTTGGCCCGTGACGGTCTGTCGAGCGGAGGCTGTTCTGTTCGATTCAGCGAGGAACTTCGCGGGGCCGTTTGGCCATTCCGTGCCTCAGGCTCCGGGACTGACGTCGTTCCAACCTCGTTCGAGGAGGTCGAAGGCGCGGGCAACCCTTTCATGGCTGTCGGCGCGTCCGTGGGCGGTGCGGGGCGCTTCCAGGACGAAGTGGGCCAGCGCCGCACAGTGCGGATCGTCGACGGGGGCTCCGGTCTCCTCGGCGATGGCGTGCGCGAGCGCGGTTTCGTGGCGCAGCCACATGCGCTGGGCGTAGTCACGCAAGGCCGGGGTGCTCTCCACGAGTTCGGTAAAGGCGGCGAAGTCCGCGTCGGTGTCCCCGGCGCCGACCCGGTGGCGCAGTGCGTGTTCGCGCAGGGCCGCGAGGACGGACTGGCCCTGAGGCCTCTCGCGCACGGCGGCCAGCAGCCGGGCTTCCTGGTCGGCGTCCTCGTCGAAGACGAGCGCCTCCTTCACGGGGAAGTGCTTGAACAAGGTGGTGGTGGACACGTCTGCCGCATCGGCGATGTCGCGGATGCCGACCTGGTCGTAGCCGCGTTCAAGGAAGAGGCGCAGCGCGGCATCGGCCAGGGTCTGCCGGGTGGCGGCCTTCTTGCGCTCGCGGCGCCCCATCGGCGCATTTTGCGCAGTCGTCTCGCTCATGCCTCAACCCTACCCTCTTTGGTTGGACAACTCCAAAAGTTGTCTCGTTGCACTTTTGGATTGAGTGTGCTCTTCTGGAATGGCCGGCCGCCCGGCACTGCCCGGGCCGCGGCGATCCCCTTCTCCTGCCTGCCGAACCCCCTTGAACGGAGCACCACCATGAGCACCTCCACCGTGTCCCGCATCGCGATCATCGGTGCCGGCCCCGGCGGCCTGACCTGCGCCCGCGTCCTCCAGCAGTACGGCATCACCGTCACCGTCCACGACCAGGACGCCTCCCGCACCGCCCGCAGCCAGGGCGGCACCCTCGACATGCACCCCGACTCCGGCCAGGACGCCCTGCGCGAAGCCGGACTACTGGAAGACTTCCTGGCACTGGCCCGCCCAGAGGGCCGACAGATGCGCCTGGTCGGCCGCGACGCACGCGTGCTGTTCGACGCCGTCCCACCCGAGGCCGACACCGCAGACGGCAACCCGGAAATCGACCGCGGCCAGCTCCGCGATCTCCTGCTGGACTCCCTCGAACCCGGCACCGTGCGCTGGAGCCACAAGCTCACCCGCGCCGAACCCGTCAGCGGCGGTGTCCACCGGCTGCACTTCGCCGACGGCACCACCACCGAGGCCGACCTCGTCATCGGAGCCGACGGCGCCTGGTCGAGAGTCCGCCGCCTGCTCTCCGACGCAACGCCCGTCTACACCGGCGTCACCTTCGTCGAGGCCGGTCTCGACAATGCCGACACCCGCCACTGCGAACTCGCCTCCCTCACCGGCGACGGCACCATGATGGCCGTCGACGACAACCAGGGCTTCATCGTCCAGCGCAACAGCCACCAGCACATCCGCGTCTACATCGGCATGCGCACGGACGAGAACTGGCACCAGAAATCCGGACTCGACCTGGCCGACACCGCCGCCGTACGCGCAGCGCTACTCAAGGAGTTCACCGGCTGGAGCCGCGACCTGCTCGGCTTCATCACCGACACCGACACCGGATACGTCAACCGGCCGCTGTATGCCCTGCCCGTCCCCCACACCTGGCAGCACACCCCCGGCCTCACCCTGCTGGGCGACGCCGCCCATCTCATGTCGCCGTTCTCCGGCATGGGCGCCAATCTCGCCATGCTCGACGGTGCCGACCTCGCCCGCGCCCTGATCAGCGGCACCGGCGTCGACGACGCCGTCCTCGCCTATGAGAACCTTCTGCTGCCCCGCTCCAGGGAAGCAGCCGAAGGCGCGGCCGAGGGGATCGCCGGCGCCTTCGCGCCCGACAGTGCCGCCCAGGCCCTCGCCCACATGACCCGAAACCACTGACAGCAGGGGCGGAACCGAGCAGTCGGCCGACACGCCGAGCCGGTGTCGTCAGGCACTTGTACCGCCCTGGGGTCGTTCGACACCACTCCCGCCCGGTCCTTGTGATCCTCTCAGGCCGGCAAGGGTGCGGCACCGGATACCTGGTGCTTCAGCGTACGAGTGGCCCACTGTCGGCCGGGTCCTCACCGGCGATCACCCGCCCTTCGGCGTCGTAGGCGGACTCATGGCTCTCGTGCAACTCGTCGGTGCGCCGCGCAGCCAGCGCCGCCGTTCCTGGGTGCCGGCGGCGGCATCGACAACAACAGCTCGCTCACCGTGCGTGACTCCGACGTGTTCGGCAACTCCGGAGAGAACGGCGGCGGCATCTTCAACTACCTGGCCGGCCAAACGGCCACGGTGACCCGCTCCGCGGTGCACTACAACACCGCGAGAGTGACCGGCGGGGGCGGCATCGTCAACACCCAGGGCCAGGTCACGGTCGCCGACTCCGCGGTGTACGGCAACAGCGCCCCCTCGGGCGGCGGCATTTGGAACGGAGGAACGCCGACGGTGACCCGCTCCGCGGTGGTGCACAACACCGCGACGGGCGGCACCGGCCACGGAGGCGGCATCTACGAAGCCGGCGGCACCGTGACCCTGGACCGGTCGGAGCGGGATCCGGCCGTCCGACGGCGCCGATTGTCAGTGGCTCGTCCTACGGTTTGATCACTCGGACCTGCCGGAGAGGCCGTGGGTCCGTCCTGGGGAGGGGTCTGCCATGTCTACCGGTTCCACGGTGTCGACGACGTATCTGGAGCTGTCGCAGGAGGGTGACGGCGCGCACAAGTTCTACGAAGTGACCGTCGACGGCCAGGTGGTGACGGTGCGGTACGGACGGATCGGTGCCGGGGGACAGACACAGACGACGACGTTCGCGACGGCGGAGAAGGCGCGGAGCGCAGCCGCGAAGAAGGTCGGGGAGAAGGTCCGCAAAGGGTATGCCCCCGCTGTTCCCGGACAGCGCGCCCCGCGGTCGGTGACCCGGCGTCAGGTGGCCTCGGCCCCCTCCACCGCCCGCGCGGTCGCTCCCGTGGTGTGGCGGTTCCGCACCGGTTCCTCGGCGTTCGGCATCCATGTCGACGACGAGCGCTGCTGGGTCGGCAACCAGGCGGGCGACGTCTACACCCTGGACCACGAGGGTGGCCTCCTCGCCCGGTTCAGCCTGCCGGACGGCGTGAAGTGCCTGGTCGCCGACGACTTCTGGATCTACGCGGGCTGCGACGACGGCAGGGTCTACGACCTGTCCTCGAAGCTGCCGTTCGCGGCGTACGACATCGCCGCGGACGTCGACATCTTCTGGCTGGACATCCACGAGGGCATCCTGAACGTCTCGGACCGCGCCGGCCGGCTCACCGTCATCGACCACGAGGACGAACACCAGTGGGCCCGCCGCAGCCAGGGCGAGCACGCCTGGATGGTCCGCGCCGACGACCGTGCCGTCTACCACGGACACCACCGGGGCGTCACCGCCTACGCGCCCGACGGCGGCGGCGAGTTGTGGCACACGCCAACCCGGGGCGGCGTCCTGTTCGGCTGGCAGGAGGACGACACCGTGTACGCGGGAACCACACACCACGTGGTCCAGCGGCTGTCCAAGGCGACGGGCGTGATCGAGGCCACCTACACCTGCGACAGTTCGGTGTACTCGTGCGCCACCTCGCCCGGCGGGCGGTTCGTCTTCGCCGGTGACGCGGCGTCGTCCGTCTACTGCTTCGACCAGGACGGCACACGCCTGTGGAAGCTCGGCACCGGCGACGGTTCGGCGCTGTCGATGCAGTACCGCGACGAGCGGCTGTACCTGGTGACCACGGCAGGCTCGCTGGTGTGTGTGGACGCGAGCGAGGCGGCCATCGCCGCGGCGCAGCAGGGCACGGTGCCGGTGGCGCGGGACATCAAGCTCGCCGCCGCCCTGCCGACCTACGCGCCTGCCACGGCCGTGGGCGCGGTGGCCACCGTCGCCCACGCCCCCACCGGGGCGGTCGTCGTCGAGTGCGTCCAGGAGAGCGGGCGCATGCGCGTGCACGTGGTCTCCGAGGGCTATGACGCGTCCTGGAACGTCCAGTTCCCGCGTGCGATACGGGAGCCCGGGGCCCGCTATGTCGTGGACGCCCTGCACGCGGCGGCCGGCGGCTTCTACCGCGTCCGCGGTGACATCCGGCGGCTGCTGTGAGCGGGGCGGCCACCGATGGTTCAGCTGATGACCGCGGCCGCGGATCGCCGCGCAGACCTCCTGAGCGTCGTCGGCACCGCAGACCGCCGCCGGACAGCGGTCGGCGCCCCCGGCGTCCGCCGACCGGCCGTGGTGGCTCGATCGGCGGGCTCCGCCGGGTTCGGTCCTGCGCTGCGGTCAGTGACGCGCCGCCTGCTTGATCAGGTCAGCGACGGCGTCGGGATGCGAGACGTACACGGAGTGACTGCCGGGCACTTCGACCGTCCGGGCTCCCATCCGCTCGGCCATCGTGCGCTG
Organism: Streptomyces sp. NPDC001222; assembly: GCF_042896945.1. Taxonomy (NCBI): domain Bacteria; kingdom Bacillati; phylum Actinomycetota; class Actinomycetes; order Kitasatosporales; family Streptomycetaceae; genus Streptomyces; species Streptomyces sp. NPDC001222. The sequence goes on along the minus strand of NZ_JBIAXT010000020.1, from coordinate 132,727 downwards.
GGCCGGCGGCGGGATCATACGGTCGTCGCGGGCCACGAGGTACCAGGCCGGCTTCGTCTGCCAGGCCGGCTGGGACACTGCGCCGTTGAGGGCGTCCAGCCCCCACGGGACCTGCGAGTCGGCCATGAACTCGGCCTGGGCACGCGGCAGATCACCGGCGAATGAGGCGGCGAACTTGTCGCGGTCCAGGAACAGGAAGCCCTGGTTCGGCGGGAGGATCGGGGGGACCGGGGCTCCCGGCGGCGGGTCGGCGATCAGGGTGCTCACCGACTCGCCCTTGTCCGGGGCGAACGCGGCGATGTACACCAGCGACGTCACCTTCTCGTGGTTGCCCGCCTCGGTGATCACTGCCCCGCCGTAGGAGTGGCCGACCAGGGTCACCGGACCCGGCAGTCCGTCGATCACCTGTCGGGTGGCGGCCACGTCGCCTTCCAGCGAGAGCGTGGGGTTCTGCACGACGGCCACGCTGTAGCCGTCGGCCTTGAGGGCGCCGTGGACACCCTGCCAGCCGGAGCCGTCCACGAAACCTCCGTGGACGAGCACGACACTCCCGTGCGATGTGTGGTCGTTCATGATTCCTCCAGGGTTCTCCGGGCCCGAATGTGCGGCCCTTGGGTGTTCAGACAGCGGAACCGTGCCCCGCGGTCACGAATGCGGCGACCTCAGCGGCGAACCGCTCGGGCTCCTCCAGGTGGCCGAAGTGTCCGCTGTGCTCCAGAACCAGCAGCTGCGAGGCGGGGATCAGCCGATGCAGTTCCTCGGCCCACCGCACTCCGCAGACGACGTCGTGGCGACCGGCCACGACCAGCGCGGACACGGTCAGCGTGCCGAGCAGATCGCGGTCGTCCACCAGGTCGGGTGTGCCGTGCTCGTCCAGCCCCGAGATGTAGCTCGCCCGCAGGGACTCCCGCAGCGGCGCCCATCGCCGTGGATCACCCCAGTAGCCGGCGACGTAGGCGGGCAGTACGCCCCTGGCGGCCGTCATCATGGCCTCGTCGTCGGCGATTGCCGGGATCGACGCGAACGTCTCCAGCACAGCCGGCAGTTCCGGATGGCCGGCGTGCCGCGCGGCGAACTCCTCCACCGAGCACATCACTTCGGCGGCGTGCTCGGCCCCGGTGACCGGCGCGCTGTCGTACAGCACGATCCCCGCGACCTGGTCGGGACGGTGCAGCGCGTGGTACTGCGCGACGAACCCCCCGTGCGAATGGCCGAGAAGATGCACATGGGGGACGGCGAGGCGGTCGATCACCGCGGAAAGACACCGGCTGTAGAGGGCTCTGGTGTAACCGTGGGGATGGCCGGCCAGCCGACCTGAGCCGCCGGTGCCGAGCGGCTCCACGTACACCATGGTCAGGTGATGCTCCAGCGCCGGTGCGCGCAGATAGTCCCAGGCGATTCCGGGGCCGCCGGGGTGCGCCACGCACACCGGCCCGGTGCCGTGCACGTGATAGCGCAGGACGGTGCCCGCCACCTCGACGGTGTGGACGCCCTGCGCCAGAGGCGCGGTGACAGGTGGGGCCATCAAAGCTCCCGATCTCGAAGGTGGTCCGATGAACACCGACAAGATGCGCGAGTGAAGCGAAAGTTCGATCGCGCAGATGTGACGTGCGTCACGCGATTCTCGCGGGGGGTGGCCACCGCCTCAGGTGACGCGAGCCCCTCTGCGGACCGTGCGAGCGACGCTCACCCCGGCGGCTCGGGAAAGATCACCCGGAGCGTTCGCACTCGTCCGTTCCGCCGGAACATGAGCCAGGCGAGTGTCGGCGGGCAGGGGTGGGCGGCCCCCGGGGGATTGATGACGTCCATCTCCCAGAGGGTCATGTCGCGGCTGGCCACCACATGACGCAGATGCTGGCGTACCCCGGCCTCCCGGTTCCGCCGCATGGCCGGGAAGGGATGGGTGCGTTCTCCGGGCGGGCTGAGCGTGCCCAGCAGTCGGGTCTCGGCCGGCCACAACTCGGCTATCTCCCGGGGCAGGGTGCCACGCGCGGCACCCTCCAAAGTCGCCACGGCCTCATGCCTGCTCTCCTCGGTGAGAGCGGCGGCGTCGTCGTGCGCTTGGGTGGCGGTCGACAACAGTGCCCGTGCCATCTTCCCCCTGGCCTGGTTGAGCCGGCTTCGTACCGTGCCGACCGGCACCTCGCAGACGGCGGCGATCTCCCGGTAGGAGGTGATGCCGCTGAAGTGCCGCAGCATCAGCACCAGCCGCAGCTGCGGAGGCAGTTCCTCCACCGCGTACCAGATCCAGTCGTGCATCGCATGCCGCTCGACGAGCTGCTCGGGGTGGGAGGGCTCATGGTCGCGGAGGTGCAGATGATCAAGCCCGTCCAGTCCGGGTGTCTCCCGGGTGGCGCGCAGGCGCATACGGGCGGCGTTGCGCACGATCGCCCGCAGCCACGCTCCCACGGCCGCGGGATCCCGTACGTCGCCGATGCGCCGCAACGCGGTCAACGCGGCATCCTGCACCGCGTCCTCCGCGTCGGGGCCGTAGCCGAGCAGGCTCAGCGCCACCGCGCGCATCGACGCCTGATGGCGAGCCAGCAGCAGCCCGAGAGCTCCGGTCTCGCCGGCCTGGGCCCTGCGGGTGAGTTCCTCGTCCGTGGGCGGCTTGTGGGGTGCCATCTCTGAAGGCCTCCGTGGCGACGTGTCACGAACCATGCGTTGCTGCTGGGAGTTGGAGCCGCCCGTCTCCCACCGGGCGATGCGCGCAGGATAGGCCGCGCGCATCAGGCCGCGGGCCCGGGTTCCGGAAGCCAGCTTCCGTGGAAACCGGACGGGACGGGGTAGGGCAGTTCCACCACCGCTTGGACGGAGAGTTCCGCGGCGTCGAGGACGAGCAGTTCCCCGGCCTCACCATCGTCGTTGGAGATGAGCGAAAGAAGCCAGCCCTCGTCCTCGCCCTTGCCGTCCGCCGCCGGTACGAAGACCGCCTCACCGGCATGGCGCGCGCCGGGCGTCTCGTAGAGGTGACTGGTGCGGCACGTGAGGTCGTGTTTGACGATGCCGTCACCGGAGACGGTGTACAGATAGCGGTTCGGGCGACCGGTGCGGGTCTCGTTGTGCGTGGGAAACTCGGCGTCGCGGTCGTCCAGCGGGGACTCGGTGACGCGGCCGGTGACCGGGTCGAGGGTCCAGCGGTGCAGGACGGCGTGGGACTGGGGGTGACCTGGTTCCGGTACACCGGCCGGACCGCCGGGCCCTGTGGATCCGCCGAGGTCCGACCAGGCGTTCCGAAAGCCGGCGTGGTCGTAGCGCACCGCGTCCAGCACGATACGGCCCTGCGCGTCCTCGTAGGCGTTGCCGACGTGGAAGACGTAGCAGGGATCGACCTCGTACCACCGCACGTCGGTGCTGCCCGCCGTGCGGGACATGAGCCCGAGCCGGGCGCCGTAAGCCTCGTCCCATCGGTAGGGCATGCCGCCGCGCCCGGCCAGGGCGGGGTCGAAGACGACGGGCAGGTCCATCCAGACGATGTGGTGTTCGGTGATGGCGAAGTCGTGCATCATCGTCGGGCCCGGCACGTCGATCGGGCGGCTGTCGAGCAGCAGCCCCTCGGCGGTGACCCGGTGGTAGGTGAGGTAGGGCGGGGCGAACCCGGCTCCGAACAGGTGCAGTTCGCCCGTGGCCGGGTCCTCCTTGGGATGGGCGGTCATCGCGGTCTTCAGCCGTCCCGCGAAGTCGTACGGCCCGACGGTCTCCAGCGACGGAGTGACCCAGTGGGGGAGGCCCACCTCGCACAGGGCCAGCACGACGCCGGCGTGGCGGATCACATGGGTGTTGGCGGGTGTCGCGGTCAGGTCGATGGTGAAGTCCCGGCGGACGAACGGATGTCCTTCCAACTCCCGTGTGCGCACCCACCGGTTGCGGTACCACGCGGCGCGTCCGCGCCCCAGCCGGATGCCGTGGAGCATGCCGGAACCCGTGAACCAGTGTCCCTTGTCCTCGCCGGGCAGGGGGTTGGGACCGTTGCGCAGATAGCGGCCGTCCAGATCGGGCGGCAGCGACCCCCGCACGGTGAGATCGGCCGCGCTGTGCTCCTCGGGGACCGGGGCGAAGCGACCCCGGAGGTAGAGGGGAAGAGTGGTCTCGTCGGACATACTGCCTTCCTTGTTCAGCCCCCTGCGGATCCGCGAACGTCACGGCACCCGCAGAGGGACGGCGGGGATCCCGTGGCGGCCGAACAACCGTGGCCCGGACTCGGCTTGGGGCTTGGGGTGGCCGACCGCCGGCGCGGGGCCCACCGGCCCCAGGTGTACGAAGGAGCGGCCGGACTACTGCGGAAGTGCGGTCGCCGGCGCCGGCGCCTGTGCCTGCAGCCGTGCCTGGGCCCGGGCGGGGTACACCTTGGTGAAAATGGCAGGACCGACGAGGCCGACGACGTGGGCGGCGATACCCACCCAGGCCGGGGCGTTCACCGCGCCGCAGACGGCCAGACTGACGCCGATGAAGGTGAAGCCGGTGCCCCAGGCACTGGTGATGTGGTTGTTGACCCGGATGAACTCCGGCATGTCCCAGTACTCGCGGGGCGTCTGACGCCGGGCGATACCCAGCGTGAAGGGGCGGCGGATCGCCAGGGTGCCCCAGGCGGTGGCAGCCAGCCAGCCGAAGGAGACGGCATCGGTGTGCTTCGCCAGGGCCGAGTGCGGCTGGGCGACAGCCACGGCGCCGACCACGACGAAGTACGTGATGGTGCTGATCTCCAGGATCAGAGCATCGAGGTCGACTCCCCGACGGCGGTCCTGCACCAGGAGCAGCAGCCCTGAGACGAGGCCTCCCATCGCGCCCCAGCGCCAGTCGAAGGACGAGACGACGCCCGCGACGATCCAGGGGATGAATCCGCGCAGATAACCCATTGAACGGTCCTTGAAGAAGTGGAGTGGACGGCCGCGGAGGAGTGGTGCTCCGCAGCCGACCGGTTCGACGCCGACTAGATGCAGGGCGGGCGTCGAAGTTCGAGCAATGGGGTGTGACGCTCGTCACGAGGTCGTTGCCGACGCGGGCGTGCCGTCGGCGAGGGCGAGGGCGGACCCCGCGCCCTGAAGGTTCGTAGCCGCCGGGTCCGGCCTGCCCGCGCGGGCAGGGCCGCGGCCGGACTCCGTCCTTCCGGCGCCTACGGCGTGGCCCGCAGGCCCGCCAGCAGCACCTGCAGCGCGAGATCGGTGGCCTCGTCCAGAGGCGTGTCGTCGAGCAGCCCGCCGACCGCCAGGGTGGCCAGACCGTGCACGGTGGAGAAGGCGATCTGGGCCAGTCGGACGGGATCGCCGGGACGGACGATGCCGTTCCGCTGTGCCTCGGCGATCAGGCGGGCGGCTGTCTCCAGGGCCAGGTGCCCGAGTTCGCGCAGTTCCTGGCTGGACTGCTCCTCGTGTTTCGCGGTGAACATCAGCTGGAGCAGGGCGGCGCGCTCCACGGCGAAACCCAGGTACGCCCGTCCGAGCGCGATCAGCCGCTGTTCGACCGGTCCGGGTTCGTCCGCGGCCGCCTGCAGACGCCCGTTGAGCTCGGTGAAACCGTTGACCACGAGCGCGTCCAGCACGGCCTGGCGGTCGCGGAAGTGGCGGGTCGGTGCGGCATGGCTGACGCCGAGGTCGCGGGCGAGGCCACGCAGGGAGAGCCCGACGGCTCCGGACTCGGTCAGTACGGCCTCGGCCCGTTCCAGCAGGGCGGCTCTCAGGTTGCCGTGATGGTAGGAGCCCTCGGGCACAGCGCCCTCCTCAATGTTGGCGGTTGACTACAATGTATGAGCTTGCCTACATTGATTGTCCCGCATGCCGCGGCAAGGGAGTGGAGCACCCGACGATGTCCAAAATGTCCTATCGATCCACGACGGCCCTGATCACCGGCGCCAGCTCGGGACTGGGCGAGGAGTTCGCCCGGCAGTGGGCCGAACGAGGTGCCGACGTCGTCCTCGTCGCCCGCCGCCTCGACCGGCTCCACGAGCTCGCCGTCGAGCTGGAGAAGAACCACGGAATCACCGCGACCCCCATCGCCGCGGACCTCGCCCGGCCGGGAGCCGCAGCGGAGCTGCGGGCGGAACTCGAATCGCGTGGCATCACCGTGCAGACGCTGATCAACAACGCCGGTTTCGGCAGCCACGGGGCGTTCGTGGAGCAGGAGCCGGAGCAGATCTCCCGCATGGTCCAGCTCAACATCGGGGCGGTCGCCGACCTGTCCCGGGTATTCCTGCCCGAGCTGATGGCCGACGGCCGGGGCGCCCTGGTGACGGTGGCGAGCACCGCCGCTTACCAGCCCACCCCGGCCATGGCGGTCTACGGCGCCACCAAGGCGTTCGTACTGAACCTGACGGAGGCTCTGGCCTACGAGACCCGCCGGTCCTCGCTGCGCGTGCTCGCCGTGTCGCCCGGGCCCGTCAGCACCGAGTTCTTCGACGTGGTCGGCAGCCGCGACGCGATGGTGGGGCGCGTCGCCACGGCCGCGCAGGTGGTGACGGCGACCCGGCGCGCCCTGGAGCGCGGCAGCACTCCGCCGAGTGTGGTCGTGGGGCTGGGCAATCGCCTGTCGGTACTGTCATCCAGGTTTGCTCCGCGCCGAGTTGTCCTCGCGGTCGCGGGCCGTGCGCTCAAGGCCTGACCACTTCACAGCGCGTACGACACCTCCGAATGACACGGCGGCGGGGTCCGGGCAGGAACTTCTGCCCGGACCCCGCCGTCACGATTCCGCGTCACCATAGTTCAGACGGCGTGTCGCGGTGGGGTGCGGGTCAGACGAGCGACTCGACGGCCGACGTGGCGAAGAAGTGGTCCTGCTCCGGGGCACCGCCGCCGACCCCGATGGCGCCGATGAGCCGGCCGTCGCGGTGGACGGGGACCCCGCCGGCGATGAAGAGCAGCGGCTGGCCCAGGGCGGTGGGCAGGGTGTGGAAGGGGCCGCCGGGCTTGACCGCGTCGACGAGGTCGGTGGTGGGGGCGTTGAGCTGGAGGGCGGTGTACGCCTTGCGGGTGCTGGTCTCCCCGGAGATCAGCACGGCCCGGTCGTCGCGGCGGAAGGCGAGGAGGTGGCCGCCGGCGTCGAGGACGGTGATGCTGACGGTGACGCCGGCGGCCTCGGCGGCACTGCGGGCGGCAGCGATCAGGGCCTCGGCGTCCTGCGTGGTCAGCGGCGTGACGGCGGTGGTGCTCATAGGGGTTTCACTCCAAGGGTTGTAGATCGTTGACGGGGTTCCAGATCGGTGCATGGTGATCTGCCGTCGGCGAACGGGTGGTCTGCGGCCCGCAATTCTGGGGCTGGGTGAGGGGGGTGCGACGACGCTCAGCGCATCGCGTCGGCCGGCGTATGCGCCGTGCTGCCGGACGCCGCCACGAGGCGGGCGAAAGCACGTGTGCGTCGACTCGAGCCGGCGGTCGGGATGGAGACCCCGAAGTCGCCCGCGACCTGAGGCAGGACGCCCGTGATCACGAACTCGGTGGTGCCGATTCCGAAGGCCCCGATGGCCAGGGCCAGGAGCGCGAGAGGCATTGGGAAGACAGCCTTCCAGATGGTTGCGTGAGGGGCTTACGTGCGAGAACAATAATTGCACGCGCGGCATAAATCAAAGCCGGGCATACGGAGCACGCCGCATACCGTTGCCCGCAATCATCTGGGGGGCGCTGGTGCCACCATGGCGGTCAGCAGTGCGCATGCGGCTGGGGTCACCTTGACGCGAAGGCCGCCTCGACATTGTCCGAGCTCCGCCCGGTCGGCCGAAACCGGCACTCCGGGACCAGCTTTGCGCTGATCGGCTCTCAGGAGACGGGCGGTCCGCCATGGTCTGCACCTGCCCGCCGCGCCCCCGGGGGCGTCGTCATATCCATGAGCGCCACCGATCATCGCGGAGTCACCCCTCCTTGTGGCGAAACGGTGGAGTGACCGCACATGAAAGGTGATTAAGCAAGAAAGCGGGCGGACGTCGTCACCGGAAGGCGGCACAAAAGCTATAGACCGTCACATATCGGAAGTGGCAGATCGGCTGCGGCACGTGTAGGGGTTGGTGGGGGGCATCGCCTCGGATGGCGGCGCCCTGGCTGACGACGGCGGTGTCGTCGGCCTTGGGTGCCGGCGTATGGCGCCGCCAACTCCTCATGTCAGGAGTCGACTTGACGCACGTCGAGATCCACAGGCACCCCGGGCGCCCAATCGCACCTGACCGCATCACCTGATCGCCCTACTGGCGGTCGGGACAGTCCGTCAGCGGTGGTGGCTCGGGGAAGACTCGGTTGCCGTCCAGTCAGTCCGTCAGCCACTGCGCCGAGGTGAACCGCTCCGGGAAGAAGCAGTGTCGCTCACGGCGGGCGTTCGGTTCCCGGCCTCACATGCGACCTTCTGGCGTGCTGAAATCGACGAACCACCAGACGGCGGAGCCGAGGGGCATGAGGGGCGCCGTGTGGCGCGGGGGGTGCGGAGGTTCCGGTTCGGTCGGTCCGGACGCGCGTGTGAGCCCGCCTTCGCAGCTGCGCCAAAGGGAGCGATTTCTCGTGACGGTGGTCTGGCTGGGGCGCGCTCGGCCTGGAAGTGGCGGTGTGCGACGGGCGGGCCCCCAGCGGTCGGCAGGCAACGGGGCCGTTGTCGGGCCGAGTTGACTCATGCCCCCATCGTGTCGGCCGGTCACCGCCGGGTCGGGCCGTAGCCGTCAGGCTCAGTCGTGGTCGCCGGACTCAGTCGTAGGCGCAAGGCTCGGTCGTGGTCGCCGGACTCAGTCGTAGGCGCAAGGCTCGGTCGTGGTCGCCAGACTCAGTCACTGTCCGAGCTCGTGCGGATCAGGCCCGGTCCGCGGTCCACGACCGTGTCCCCGTACGTGATGTCGTGGCCGTTCTCGCACTGGAGAACCGCGTGGACCGGTGCGCCGCACTCGTCGTGGCGTACGACCACCGAGGGGCCCTCTTCGCTCGCGGCCCATGTGTCGCCCCACTGCCGCAGTGCCATGAGCACGGGCAGGAAGTCGCGGCCCTTCTCCGTCATCTGGTAGGCGTAACGGGTTCGCTGGCCGGGCTCCCGGTAGGGGACGCGTTCCAGCAGTCCCGCGGCGGTCAGTTCCTTCAGGCGCGCGGAGGTGGCGGGCTCGCCGATGCCCACGCGCTTGGCGAAGTCGTCGAAGCGGCGAGTGCCGAAGAACGCCTCGCGCATGATCAGCAGCGCCGACTTGGTGCCGACGATCTCCAGGGCGCGGGCGATGGAGCAGTTGGTCGTGGACCAGGCGTCGCGTTCCGTCAGCAGATCAGTCATGTCCTAACCCTAACCTGACTTGCTTCATACGTAGCCAGGCGGTAGCGTCCTGGCTGACTTTTGTAAATGTTAGCCAGCCTGAGGGGTGCTCCCCCCGGCAGGAGGAATCATGGACATCAGCACAGCCACCGCCCTGGTCACCGGTGCCAACCGCGGACTCGGCAGGAGGATCGCCCAGGAGCTGGCCGCCCGCGGTGCCACCGTGTACGCCGCGGCCCGGCGGCCGGAGACGGTCGACCTGCCCGGTGTGAAGGCGATCCGGCTGGACATCACCGACCCGGACTCCGTGGCCGCGGCGGCCCAGGAGGCCGGTGACGTCAATGTGCTGGTCAACAACGCCGGCACCTCGACCGGATCGGACCTGCTGACGGGCAACTGGGACGACATCCGCCTGGAGGTGGAGACCCACTACCTGGGCACCCTGCGCATGATCAGGGAATTCGCCCCGGTGATCGAGGCCCGGGGCGGCGGCTCCATCCTCAACATCCTGTCCGTTCTGTCGTGGATCAGCTACCCCACCGTGGGCCCCTACGCCGCCGCCAAGTCCGCGGAGTGGAGCATGACGAACGCCCTGCGCCAGGACCTTGCCCCGAAGGGCATCAGGGTCGCCGGGCTCCACGTCGGCTACATGGACACCGACATGGCCGCCCATGTGACGACGCCCAAGAGCGACCCCGCGGACGTCGCCCGCGTGGCCGTGGACGGCATCGCCGCCGACGCGTACGAGATCGTCGTCGACGAGGTCAGCCACAAGGTCCAGGCGGGATTCCCGGGCGGCGTCGCCGCTCTGTACCCGCAGCTCGGCTGAGACGGGGAGTCCGTGCCCGCCACTCCTCCGTCCGCCACGCCGTCGCGCCCGGGCCCGCCCGGGCGCGACGCCGGCGGACCCCCCGCAGACCGGATCTCCCCGCACCCTCCCTCCCGGCTCGCCCCGGCCGTCACGCTCGTCGCGATGTGCCTCGGCGCCATGACGACCTTCCTGCTGATCACCGCCTCCGTGTCGGCGCTGTCGGCCATCCAGGACGACCTGCGTGTCTCCCCGACCGGGCTGGTCTGGATCCCCTCCGCGTACACCCTGCTCGTAGCGAGCCTCGTGATGTCCGCGGGCACCATCGGCAATCTCTACGGCCGTAAGCGGACCTTCCTCACCGGCGCCGTGGTCCTGATCCTCGGCTCGGTCACCGTCTATGCCGCGCACTCGACGAGCGGCGTGATCGCCGGGCAGCTGGTCTCCGGCCTCGGCGGGGCTCTCATCCTGCCCAACAGCCTCGCCATCCTCGGCGCCGCCTTCCCCGATCCTCACCGGCGCACCGAAGTCGTCACCGCCTGGGCGGCGTCGTCGGGCATAGGACTCGCCGTCGGCCCGATCATCGCCGGGGTGCTGCTGGATCACTTCCGCTGGAACACCGTCTTTCTGTCGACGGCCGTCCTCGCCGTCGTCACCATGGCGGTCGCCGCCTTCGTCGCCGAGTCACGGAGCCCCGGCGGCAGGCTCGACATCCCCGGCCAGGTCCTGGCCGTCGTCGGCGTCGCCGCCCTCGTCTATGCCCTCATCGAAGGCGGACACGACGGATACACCAGCGGCCGCATCCTCACGGCATGGGCCGTCGCCTTCGCGGCCCTGACCGGCTTCGTCCTCGTCGAGCGGGCCAGCACCGCGCCGCTGCTCGACCCGAGCCTGTTCCGCTCGGCGTCGTTCAGCGCGGTGATGTTCGTCGCGGCCGTCTCGCTGTTCGGCTTCACCGGCGTCGCCATCCTGTCGGTGCTCTACTACGAGCGCGTCCAGCACCTGAGCGCGCTTGATGTGGGATGGCGCCTGCTGGCCTTCTTCGGCGTCTACGTCATCGTGGCGTACGGGACCGGACGCGTCATCCGCCGCACCGGCTTCAAGCTGCCGCTGACCCTGGGCTTCCTCCTCGGAGCGGCCGCCGCCGCCGGATTCACCACCCTGGATCCGGACACCCCCTACACACGGGTGTGGTGGATGTACGCCCTCTTCGGCGCCGCGAGTGGAATGGTGGCCGCCCCGAGCACCGCTGCGGCGCTGGTGAGCGTCTCGCACGAACGCGCCGGCATGGCCTCCGGAGCGGTCAACGCATTCCGCCAGGTCGGATCCGTCATGGGCTCCTCTCTGCTCGGTGCCCTGCTCGCCAGTCGGCTTCAGTCGCACCTGCCGGACCGGCTCGGCGCCCACCACGTCCCGCGCGCCGCCTGGCCCGCCGTGGAGCACGCCGTCTCCACGGGCACCGGCGGCGGAGCGGCTCCGCCGAGCGTGACCGCCGCCGTGGCCGATGCCTTCACCACCGGGGTGCACGCCGGTATGGCCGTCATCGCCGTGGTGTTCCTGTGCGCGGCGCTCGCCGCGGCGTTGCTGGTGCACAACCGACCGCACCACACCACCGCCTCCGCGACGAACTGAGCTCGCGGATCAGCCTGGGGTCCGGGCGGACTCTCCGGGCAGGTGTTCTCGATGTGCTCCCGGCCGTGGATGCGGCCGGGAGCACATCGCGTTGCGACGCGCACGAGGCACAGGATCGTCAGAGCGCTGCCGTACGTACCGACGCCTCCGGCAGGTTGTGGCCCTCGACCCGTACTTCCGCCCTCCCCGAGGCAAGGGCGCCGGCGGGCCACGACAGTGTCAGATCCCTGCTCTCACCGGGCAGCAGCCACAGATGGTTGTCGCTGAGAGCGTCGGGAGGACCCGTGGACCGTTCTCGGCGTCGAGGAGCGAGACACGCACCATGGCCGCGACCGCCGCACCCCGGTTGCGGACTCGCGCGGTCAGGCCATGACGGGACCTCGAGCGGTCGGTGCGGATGATGTCCACGGCGACCCGGGTCCGGGCGGGCCCGGTTCAGCGCCGTCATGTCACGGGCGTCCCGATAGCGCCGGTACGTGTTCTCGGCCGGCACCCTGCCCGCGCTGTCCGTGAGACGCAGTCGCAGCAGATGGAAGGCGAGCAGACCGCCGTCCCACCCGGCCGTGAACACGTCCGCGGTCGCCGACGCGGCGACGTCGACGGTCTTGCGCTGTTCGGGGGCGAGCAGGTGACCGGACAGGTCGAAGCAGCGCGCGGAGACGGTGACGCCGGTGAGCGGCCGGGGTGTGTGGTTGACCAAGGCGTCCGACCGATCGAAAGCTGGTTCTAGTAAATTAGTAATTAATATTGACAGCGTTTCGGCCGCGCGCCACAGTCTTCGCCGTGACGCCACCGGCCCCGGTCCCCATGCGGCCCGCGTCGCGTCCTCATGCATCCCAATTCCCGGGAGAGGCAAGTGACTTCACGCTCGTCAGCACACAGAACCGGTCGTCGACGGCCCCGTCGCCCGGCCCTCGCCGCGGGGATCGCGGTGGCCCTGACCGCCTCGGCGGTGCCCGCGGCCACGGCGGACACCGGAGCGGACCAGGGCGCCCCCGCGTACTACGACAGCGGCCTCGCCCCGACGCCGTACATGGGCTGGAACACCTACTACGGCCTCGGCGCACCCACCGAGAAGGAGGTGCGGTCCGTCGCCGACAGGCTCGTCAGCAGCGGTCTGCGGGACAGCGGCTACGACATCGTGTGGCTCGACGGCGGCTGGCAGGCCGACAACCCCCGTGACACGCAAGGCCGGTTGGTGGCCAACCCGGACCGCTTCCCCTCCGGTGTCCCGGCCCTGGTCTCCTACCTCCACCGGCGGGGTCTGCGCGTCGGCATCTACACCGACGCCGGCACCTACGACGGCGGCAAGAGCTGCGGGCTCGGCAGCCGCGGCCACTACGGCCAGGACGCACGGCAGTTCGCCGACTGGAAGGTCGACGCGATCAAGGTCGACTTCCTGTGCGGAATCGCCGAGCACCTCGATCCGGGGCCCGCATTCAAGGAGTTCAGCGACGCCGTCGCCAAGTCCGGCCGCAGGATGCTGCTCAATCTGTGCAACCCCCTCACCGACGACTGGGGCCTGCCGCACTCACCCGAGCAGGACGCGCACAACACCTATGCCTACGGCCCCGTCGTCGCGGACTCCTGGCGCACCGGGACCGATATCGCCTGGGGCACCCCCAGCTCCGGCCAATGGCCCAACGTGCTGCGGAACATGGACGCCAACGCCTGGCATCCCGAGGCGCAGGGTCCCGGGCACTACAACGACCCCGACTACCTCATCCCCATGCGCCGCATGGCCGACGGGAACTACGAGCTGACCGAGGAGGAGTCCACGACCCAGTTCGTGATGTGGGCCGAGATGGCCTCCCCGCTGGTCCTCGGCTCCGACCCGCGCACGCTGTCCCCGTCGATGCTCGGGACGCTGCGCAATCCGGAGATCATCGCCGTCGACCAGGATCCGCTCGCCGTCCAGGGCGTCCGGGTGGCCACCGACTCCGTCGGCGACGTCTACAGCAAGGTCCTCGCGGGGCGCGGCAAGCGTGCCGTGGTCCTCCTCAACCGCTCCGACCGGCCGGCCGAGCGGACCGTCGACTTCGCCGATGTGGCGCTCGGCGGACCGGTCGCCGTGCGTGATCTGCGGGCGCGGGCCGACCGCGGCGCGCACACCGGCTCGTACACCGTCGAGGTCCCCGCGCACGGCACCGCCTTCCTCAAGCTCACCGGCACGGACGCCCTGCCCGGCGACGATCTGGGCGTGGCCACGACCGCGAGCCCGGCCGTGGTCCGCTCGGGCGAGACGCTGACGACCTTCCTGCGTGGCCCGCACGGTTCGCTCGTCGAGCACCGGGCCGCCGCGAACGGCGCACCGCGCGTCAGGGATCTCGGAGGCCCGGTGCGGGGCGGAATCCTCGGCCAGCCGGGCGCCTACGCCTCCGCCGGCGGACGGATCGACGTCTTCGTGCGCGGCGCCGACTCCCGGGTCTACCGCCGGGTCTTCACCGGCGGGCACTGGGGCTCCTGGCAGGGCCTCGGCGGTCGACTGGCCGACGCGCCGTCCGTGGCGTTCACCGGTCCCACGCACTGGACGCTCGTCGCACTCGGCGCGGACGGGCAGGTCGTGCGGCGCGGACCGTCCTCCGACTGGTCCTCGCTGGACACACCCGGCGGGCGCCCGGTCTACGGCAGGCCGTCCGCGGCCGTCGACGCCCAAGGCCGCGTCCATGTCGCCGTACGCACCGCGGCGGACGACGTGTGGACCCGCAGCGAGGACACCTCGGGGCAGTGGTCCGACTGGACCTCGCTCGGCGGGACCGTGAGCGGCAGTCCCACCCTCGTCAGTGTCGGGGACGCCGTGGTGCTGTACGTCCGCGCCGCCGACTACACGCTCTGGCAGCAGCGGTACGAGAACGGCGCCTGGCAGGGCTGGACCAAGCGACAGGAGTTCCCGAGCGCCGCCTTCGACGGTGCGCTCGGCGCGGTGGCGGGGCCCGACGGCTCGGTCGACGCGGTGTACCGCGGGGTCGACGGACAGGCTCACCGCACTCAGTTCAAATAAATTAGTAATTAATCTTGACGTGGTGGAAGCGCCACGCGAACCTGGACCCGCCGCGAGCGGGGCCGGCCGCCGATCGGCCGGGCCCGCCCCGCGGATCCACGAGGAGCCCTCCATGACGAACGCTCAGCCCAGCCGACGGCGCTTCCTCGCCGGACTCGGGACCGCCGGGACGGCGGCACTGCTCAGCGGCTGTGTCACCTCGACCTCTTCCTCCAAGCCCTCCTCCACGGGCGCGGTCAGCCTGCAGTCCAACCTCTCCGCACCGCAGGCGAAGGCCGCGATGCAGGACCTGGTGGCGGCCTACGGCAAGAAGGGGTCCGGACACGTCAGCCTCAACACGATCGCCGCGGAGACCTTCCGCACCCAGCTGCCCACGTATCTGACCTCCGCCAACCCGCCGGACGTGCTGACCTGGTACCCCGGCTCCGTGGCCGACACCTACGCCCGGAAGAACCTGCTGCTCGACCTCGACGACGTCTGGAACTCCTCGCCCGACCTCAAGCGGTACTCCAGTGCCCTGCACACGCTGTGCACCGCGAGCTCAGGCAAGAAGGTGTTCGTGCCCACCACCTACTACTGGTGGGGGATGTTCTACCGAAAGTCCCACTTCGCCAAGTGGGGCGTGAGCGAGCCCAAGACCTGGGACGACTTCCTCGACCTGTGCGACAAGCTCAAGAGCAGGAACATCGCCCCGATCGGGCTCGGGGCCGGCGGCAACACCGCCTGGGTCGCCTCCGCCTGGTTCGACTACCTCGACATCCGCATCAACGGGGCCGCCTACCACCGCGAACTGCTCGCCGGCAAGCACCGCTTCGACGACCTCCCGGTGCGCAAGGTCTTCGACCGCTGGCAGGAGGTGCTGCCGTACTTCGACCCCAACGGCACCGCGGTCGCCTTCCAGGACGCCACGACCGCCCTGCTCAACGGCCGCAGCGGCATGATGCTGATCGGCACCTTCTTCGCCGACGCCGCTCCCAAGGACGCGCTGGACGACATCGACTTCTTCCGCTTCCCCGTCATCGACCCCAAGGTCCCGCTCGCCGAGGAAGCGCCCACCGACGGCTACTTCGCCAGCGCCCGCACCGGACACCGCGACCAGGTGTCCGACCTGCTGAGCTACCTCGCCACGGCCGAGGCCCAGGAGATCTACATCAAGGGCTCCTCCGGCACCGCCCTGCCCTGCCACCCGGACGCGAAGGACGCCGGCACCTCCCTGGTGAAGAAGGGCCGCAAGCACATCGAGGAGGCCGCGGAGATCACCCAGTTCTTCAACCGCGACTCCAGCGACGCCCTCCAGCCCACCGCGGACACCGCGCTGACCAAGTTCCTCGCCCGGCCCAAGAGCGTCAGCAGCATCCTCACCGACTGGCAGCGCGATGCCGAGAAGATCTGGCAGGCCTGACGTGGCCGTCCTCACCCCGCCCGCACCGACGTCCGAGGCCCCGACGCCGCCGAGCGGCGCCCGGGCCCGGGCTCGGCACCGCACACCCCCACTCGTGATCGCCTTCGTCCTGATCCCGCTGCTCGCGGAGGCCGTGTGGGTGTTCTGGCCCGCACTGCAGGGCTTCTATCTGGCCCTCACCAACTGGGACGGAGTCTCCGCACCGACGTTCGTCGGCCTCGGCAACTTCCGGGAGATGGCCCACGACGACGTCTTCCGCAGCGCGACGATCCACACCGTGCTGTGGCTGGTGCTCTTCGGCGGTCTGTCCGCCGTGCTCGGCCTGGCCGCGGCGCTGCTCCTTCAGCAGGAGCGCCGCGGGGTGGGCCTCTACCGCGCCGCCCTGTTCCTGCCCGTCGTCTTCTCGCTGGTCGCCACCGCCCTGGTGTGGCAGGCCATCTACCAGCCCGACGGCGTCCTCAACCAGGTTCTCGCCTCCATCGGCCTGGGCAGCCTGCGTCACGCCTGGCTCGCCGACCAGGACACCGCCCTGTACGCGGTGATAGTGCCCGCGCTGTGGCGGCAGATCGGCTATGTGATGGTGCTGTACCTGGCCGGCCTCAAGGGAATCGACCCTGCCCTGTACGAGGCGGCCAAGGTCGACGGCGCCGGACGCCTGCAACGCTTCCGGCATGTGACACTCCCTCAGCTTCGCAGCGTCAACGCCGTCGTCCTGTCCGTCATCGTCATCGACTCGCTGCGCTCCTTCGACGTGGTGTGGTCGCTCACCCGCGGCGGCCCCTACCACTCCTCCGAACTGCTGAGCACCTACATGTACTCCACCGCCTTCCAGTCCCTGCGCCTGGGATACGGCTCCGCCCTGGCCGTCGTCATCTTCCTCCTGGCCTTCGGGGTCATCGCCTCCTACCTGGTGCGCGCCTTCCGGGAGGCCGACTGATGTCCGCCGCCCGCCCGTCCGCGTCCGCCGCCGCCCTGCGCCGCCGGCGCGCCGCCACCGCCGGGTTCCACCTCGGAGCCGGTGTCCTGGCGGTCCTGTGGCTGCTGCCCATCGCCCTGGTCCTGGTGACCAGCCTGCGCTCCTTCGACGACATAGCCGCCCATGGCCTCGGCAGTTGGCCCCGGTCCTTCACCCTGGACAACTTCCGGCAGGCATGGGTCGACGGCGGCCAGCAGCGCGCCCTGACCAACAGCCTGATCGTCACCATCCCCTGCGTTCTGGTGACCCTGGCGCTCGCCGCCATCGCGGCCTTCGCCCTCAGCCGCTACGAACTTCCCCTGCGGCGCTCCCTGTTGCTGCTCATGCTCGGCGGCAACCTGCTGCCGCCGCAGATCCTGCTCATCCCCGTCTCCAAGCTCAGCGAACTCATGGGCGTCTACGACACCCTGACCGCCCTCATCGGTGTGCAGATCGGCTTCGGCGTCGGCTTCTACGTCTTCGTCCTGCACGGCTTCATGCGCGCCATCCCCACCGAGATCCAGCAGGCCGCCGTCATCGACGGCGCGAGCCCCTGGCAGATCTTCCTGCGGATCATCCTCCCGCTCACCCGCCCCGCCCTCGCCGCCCTGAGCGCGCTGTCCTTCACCTGGATCTTCAACGACCTGCTGTGGGCCATCACCGTGCTGCGCAGCGACACGAAGATGCCGATCACCGCCGCGCTCATCGGTCTGCAGGGGCAGTACGTCTCGATGTGGAACGTGATCGCCGCCGGCTCCGTGATCGCCGCCGCCCCCACCGTGGCCGTCTTCCTCCGCTTCCAGCGCCACTTCGTGGCCGGCCTCAACCTCGGAGCAGTGAAGTGACGTCGTATCAGCGCTGGACCCTGCGCACGGAGAACACCAGCTACACCGTGCGGCTGTCCCCGGACGGACCCTGGGCCGAACTCGACGCCTGGGGACCGCACGGCGTCGAGATCGGCCCGTCCGCCCTCGAAGGGTCGCACCGCACGCACTTCATCACGCCCGCCGACGCCGCCCCCGCGGAGTACCTGCCCCAAGGGCTGCGCCCCTTCGCCGACGCCGACCTCATCGCGGGTCGGCCCGGCTCCGAACGCGGCGTGTGGTGGACGTTCGACGGCGCCGAGACCGAGCCGGGCACCCTGCGGCTCGGCTTCACCGACGACGTGCTCGGCCTGCGCACGGTCCTGTGCTACGCCACCGTGCCGGGCACCGACGTCATCCACCGCTGGACCGAGTTCTCCGCGACCGGCGACAAGGAACTGCGCCTGGAACGGCTCGACTCGGCCGCCGTCACCGTCCCCGTCACCACGGGAGCCCGGCTGACCTGTCTCA
Source organism: Streptomyces sp. NPDC001222 (assembly GCF_042896945.1). Taxonomy (NCBI): domain Bacteria; kingdom Bacillati; phylum Actinomycetota; class Actinomycetes; order Kitasatosporales; family Streptomycetaceae; genus Streptomyces; species Streptomyces sp. NPDC001222. The sequence continues at coordinate 114,394 of NZ_JBIAXT010000020.1, read as the reverse complement.
CCGGTCAGTGGTCGCGGGAGTTCCAGTACACCCGGACCGACCTCGTCCGGGGCACGTTCGGCATCGGAAGCACCCAGGGTGCACCCGGGCACGCCTACGCGCCCTGGCTCGCCGTGCAGGACGCCGCCGCACCCCTCGACGCGCCGGCCCCGGCCTATGGCGTGGCCCTGGAATGGCCCGGCAACTGGCACATCACCGCTCAGGCCGAACCCGGCGGCATCGTGCGCGTGCGCTCGGGCCGGGTACCGCACGAGGGCGCGGTGTACCTGGCGCCCGGCGCCACCCTCACCACCCCCCGCCTCGCCTGCGCCTTCAGCCCGGACGGGCTCGACGGACTGTCCCGCGTCTGGCACCGCTACGAACGCCGTCTCGCCGGCCCGAGGCTGCACCGCCCCCGCAAGGTGGTCTACAACTCCTGGGAGGCCACCGGGTTCGACGTCGACGCCGCGGGACAGCTGGATCTCGCGAAGACGGCCGCGGACCTCGGTGCCGAGTTGTTCGTCGTCGACGACGGATGGTTCACCGGCCGCGCCGACGACACCGGGGGACTGGGTGACTGGCACCCCGACCCGGCCGCGTTCCCCCAGGGCTTCGAGACGTTCGTCGCCGACGTACGGGCGCTGGGCCTCGACTTCGGTCTGTGGGTCGAACCCGAGGCCGTCAGCCCCACCAGCCGGCTGTACGCCGAGCACCCCGAGTGGGTCTATCGCATCGAGGGACGTCCCGGCCGCCTCGTACGCAACCAACTGATCCTCGACCTCGGCCGCACCGACGTCCAGGACTTCGTGCTCACGACCCTCGACCGGCTGCTGACCGACTACGACATCGGCTATCTGAAGTGGGACATGAACCGGCCGCCCACCGAGCGCGGCCGACCCGGCGCCGGACCCGCCGACCACCTCGACCTGGACGCCCAGCACGTCCACGGCTATTCGCGCGTGCTCGACCATCTGCGGTCCGCCCACCCCGACGTCACCGTCGAAGGCTGCGCGGGCGGCGGCGGCCGTATCGACCACGCGACCCTCGCACGCACCGACGTCGTCTGGCCCAGCGACAACACCGCGCCCATGGACCGGCTCACCATCCAGTACGGCTTCCTGCACGCGCACGCACCGCACCTGATGAGTTCCTGGGTCACCGACGCCCCCGGTGTCTTCGACCCGCGCCCGCGCAGCCTCGCCTTCCGCTTCGTCACCGCCATGTGCGGGGTCCTGGGCATCGGCGCCGACCTGCGCGCCTGGACCGCTGACCAGCGCGCCGAGGCCGCCCGCTGGATCACCCGCTACAAGCAGGTACGCGACGTCGTCCACCACGGCGAGGCCCGGCTCCTGGGCAGCCCCGACGACGCCACCTGCGGGGTGCAGTACGACTCCGCCGACGGCAGCCGGATCGTCGTGGCCGCCTTCAGCACCGGCCCCCTCGACGGGGCGCCGCTGGTGCCCGGCCGGCCCGCCCGGCTGCGGCTGCGCGGCGTCGACCCGGGTGCCTCCTACCGCGAGACGTCGTCGTCCACCACGTACAGCGGAAGCCATCTGCTCCACTACGGGCTGCCCTTCGCGTGGAGCGCGGACCACGACGCCGAACTGGCGGTCCTGACGCGCCGGTAAAGGCGCGGAACGTATCTTCACCCCACACCCGTCTCAGCGCGGGTCCCACACGGTAAGGAGCCGAACCCCACGATGGACCCCTCACGACGGTACGGTCCCCGGTTCACCGGCCGCACGGCCGTGGTCACCGGAGCCGCATCCGGTATCGGAGCCGCGACCGCGGAACGCCTAGCCCAGGAGGGAGCCTCCGTCGTACTCGCCGACATCGCCGAGGAACGCGGAGAGGCGGTGGCCGAACGGATCACCAAGGACGGCGGCCGGGCCCGGTTCGTGACCGCCGACGTCGCCGCGGAGGACGACTGGACCCGGATCGTGGCCGCCGCCCATGCCTTCGGGCCGGTGGACCTGCTGGTCAGCAACGCGTTCACCGTCGATGTCACCCCCGCCCACGAGATGCCCCTCGCATCCTGGCAGCGGCAGCTCGCGGTCAACCTCACGGGCAGCTTCCTCGGCTTCAGGGCGGCGCTGCCCGATCTGCGCTCCCGCCGCGGAGCGGTCGTCCTCACCTCCTCCGTCCACGCCCACAAAGGCATCCCCGGGCATCCCGCCTACGCAGCCGCCAAGGGGGCCCTGCTGTCCCTGTGCGGGCAGCTCGCCGTCGAGTACGGGCCCGAGGTACGCGTCAACGCGGTCCTGCCCGGCCCGATCCTCACCGCCGCCTGGGGCAGGGTGCCGCCCGAGGAGCGGGAACGCAGCATCGCCGAGACGGCGGCCCGCCGCTTCGGCACCCCGGAGGAGGTGGCCGCGGCCATCGCGTTCCTCGGCGCGGACGAGGCCTCCTACATCACCGGGTCGCATCTCGTCGTGGACGGCGGCTGGAGCGTAGTGAAGGCCTCCGCTTGAGCACCGCCGCGCCCTCTCCCGAGCAGAAAGGCCGTACGACATGACGCCCTACGCCCGCCGCGGCGTCCACGGTCAGACCGTGGAAGCCCTCGCCCGCCGCATCCTGGGCGGTGACATCCCCGAGGGCGCCACACTCGACCTGGTGGCGCTGCAGAGCGAACTGGACGTCAGCCTCACCGCCCTGCGCGAGTCCCTCAAGGTGCTCGCCGCCAAGGGGATGGTCGACGCCCGTCAGAAACGCGGCACGTTCGTGCGGGCCCGCGCCGACTGGAACCTGCTGGACGCCGACGTCCTGCGCTGGCAGTTCGAGGGCGGCGACCACACCACCGACGCCGACCGCGCGCTGCTGCGCAACCTCGCCGAAGTACGCTCCATCATCGAACCGGCCGCGGTGCGGCTGGCCGCCGAGCGCCGCACCGACGCCGACCTCGCAGCCCTGGACGGCGCCCTCACGGCGATGGGGGAGCAGGACAACGACGCGGCCCACGCCGTCGAGGCCGACCTCTCCTTCCACCGCGCGCTGCTCATGGCGACGCACAACGAACTCCTCGAACGCATGGTGATGGTGATCGAGTCCGGCCTGGCGCACCGCGACCGCATCGTGCACAACTCCCCGCACAGCGAGGACCCCGTACCGGCCCACCGTGCCGTCCTGGAGGCCGTACGCGCCCAGAACCCGTCGGCCGCCGAGGCCGCCATGCACGCCCTGCTCGACCAGGCCGGCCGCGATCTGGACCGGATCGACGGCCCCGACGACACGAAAGGCACCGGCGGCAAGTGAAGATCACCCGCGTCGAAACCTTCCTCGTCCCGCCGCGCTGGCTGTTCTGCCGGATCGAGACCGACGACGGTGTGGCCGGCTGGGGCGAACCCGTCGTCGAGGGCCGGGCCGAGCCTGTCCGTGCCGCCGTCGACGTGCTGGCCGAATACCTGATCGGCCAGGACCCGCTGCGCATCGAGGACCACTGGCAGGTGCTCACCAAGGGCGGCTTCTACCGCGGCGGCCCCGTTCTCTCCAGCGCCGTCGCCGGCCTCGACCAGGCCCTGTGGGACATCGCGGGCAGAACCTACGGCGCCCCGGTGCACGCCCTGCTGGGCGGACCCGTACGCGACCGGGTCCGTGTCTACGCCTGGGTCGGCGGCGACGAACCCGCCGAACTGACCGAACAGGTGATCGCCCAGGTGGAGGCCGGCTTCACCGCGGTGAAGATGAACGCCGCCGGCCTGACGTCCCCGGTCGTCACGGCGGCCGAGACGGCGGCGGTCGTCGCCCGTGTCAGCGCCGCCCGCGAGGTGCTCGGCCCGGACCGCGATGTCGCGGTCGACTTCCATGGCCGCTTCAGCGCCGCGGCCGCCCGCCGTGTACTCGCCGAACTCGCCCCGCTGTACCCCCTGTTCGTGGAGGAGCCGGTCGTGCCCGAGCAGAGCCATCTGCTGCCCGGCCTGGTCGCGGCGAGCCCCGTACCCCTGGCCACCGGGGAGCGCCTGTACTCGCGCAGCGACTTCCTCGCCCCGCTCACCGCCGGCGTGGCCGTCGCCCAGCCCGACCTGTCCCACGCCGGCGGGATCTCCGAGGTGCACCGCATCGCCTCGCTCGCCGACGTCTACGGCGCCCACCTCGCCCCGCACTGTCCGCTCGGCCCGATCGCGCTCGCCGCCAGCCTTCAGATGGCGTTCGCGACCCCCAACTTCCTCATCCAGGAACAGAGCCGGGGCATCCACTACAACAAGGACGCCGATCTGCTGTCCTACGTGATCGACCCCGAGCCGTTCCGCTTCGTCGCCGGACACGCGCAGCGCGGCGACATACCCGGCCTCGGCATCACCGTCGACGAGGACGCCGTACGCGCCGCGGACCGCACCGGCCACGCCTGGCGCAATCCGGTGTGGCGGCGCGACGACGGCTCCTTCGCCGAATGGTGAGCCGATCGGCGGACGCCCGGCCGGACATCACGACCGACCCCGCGCACGGCGGCCGCTGGACCTCGCTGCGCGCGCACGGCCGTGAATGGCTGTGGCACCGGGCGGCACCCGAACGGGAGACGGTCCGGCCGGGCGACGCGTTCGTGGACGCGGGCGGGCTGGAGGAATGCATCCCCACCGTCCGCGGCACACCGGACCACGGCGACGCCTGGTCCCGCCCGTGGACCCGGGAGGGCGACACGGAGCGCGTCCGGTGCGACGACTTCACCCTCGCCCGCACCCTGCGCAGCACGGCCGACGGCGCCGTCGCCGACTACACCCTGACGGCAGAGCCGGGCTTCCGCTTCATCTGGGCCGCCCACGCCCTGCTCGCTCTGTCCGCCGACACGACCGTACGCATCCGCCCCGGAGCGACCACCCGCCTGTTCCCGGAGGCCGCCTCGCAGCTGGGAGGCGCCTGGCCCGCCGGCGCCCCGTGGATCGCGGACTCCTGGCCGGCCCCCCAGGGTTTGCCCCTGGACCGGTTCGGCCCCGACGACGGAACCGCGGTGGGGGCCGTCGTGGACGCCCCACGGGTCTGCGTCCACGACGGTCCCGACCGGCTGGCGCTGGAGGTTCAGGCGCAGGGGCAGCCGACCTCGATCGCCCTGTGGCGCAACCTCGGCGGCTTTCCCGCACCGCATCCCTATCGAAGTACAGGCGTGGAACCGATGCTCGGCCGCGTCTTCGACCTCGCCGACGCGGGCCCCGACGACGCGGCCGGTGTACCGGAGTCGGGCCTGGTGAGCTGGCGGCTCGCGCTCACCGCCGTCTGCCACTGCGCCTCGACCGATGCCCTGGACCAAGGAGATTCCGTCCGTGGAACTGCAAGCCGCCCTCGCAGCACGCCGCCTGGTCGCCATCGTGCGCGGGAGTGACGCCGACGCCGCGCTGCGCACCGTGCTGACCCTGGCCGAGGAGGGCATCGACCTCATAGAGGTGTCGCTCACCGGGACCGATGCCCTCACCGTCATCGAGCGCGCCCGCGAAGCGCTGGGCCCCGACCGGTCCTTGGGCGCGGGCACCGTGCTGACCGCCGACGACGCCCGCGCCGCCCACCGAGCGGGCGCCGCCTTCGTGGTCACCCCCGGCCTGGGAGCGGGCGTCGGCGCGGCACGCGAACTGGGCATGCCGGTCCTCGCCGGAGTGCTGACCCCCACCGAGATCGTCACCGCTCGCGCCCTCGGCGTCTCGGCGTTGAAGATCTTCCCGGCGGCCCAGGCCGGGGGACCGGCCTACCTCAAGGCCCTGCGCGGCCCCTTCCCCGACGCCCCGTTCGTCCCGGTGGGCGGAGTCGACGCGGACGCCGCTCGCGCCTACCTCGCCGCCGGAGCGATCGCCGTGGGCGTCGGCTCACCGCTCGTCGGCGACGCCGCCGACGGAGGCAGCCTCGACTCCCTCACCGAGCGCGCGCGTGCCTTCCGCGCCGTCGTGGAGGAGGCCGCACGGTGACCACTGACCCGCGCCCCACCCGCCCCGACCGCCTGGAACTGGGCGAGGGGATCCGCTGGACCGGCACCCGGCTCGTCCTGGTGGACCTCCTCGCCGGCCGCCTGCTCACCGCTCCCGACGATCCGGGCGCCGCCCTGCTGACACTTCTCCGACTGCCCGTCCCGCTGGGCGCGGTGGCACCCGTGGCCGGTCGCCCCGACCTCTGGATGGCCGCCGCGGACACCGGCATCTGTCTGCTGCGCGCCGACGGCTCCCTCGACTGGCTGGCCCGGCCCGAGGAGCACACGACACCGCGTATGCGCATGAACGACGCGGTCGCCGACCCGGCGGGCCGCTTCTGGGCCGGCAGCATGTCCTACGACGCCGACGAACGGGCCGGCTCCCTCTACCGGGTCGACCACGACGGGACGGTCCACCGGGTCCTGGAGGGCATCACCGTGCCCAACGGGCCCGCCTTCACCGGCGACGGCCGGCTGATGTATCTGGCCGACAGCGCCCGCGGCGTCATCCGGCGCTACCCCGTCGACCCGGTGACGGGCGCGCTCGGCACGCCCGAGACGTTCGCCGCCCTCGACGACGGCAGCCCCGACGGTATGGCGGTCGACGTCGAGGGTGCCCTGTGGGTCGCCGTGTGGGGCACGGCGACCGTGCACCGCTACCGGCCGGACGGCACGCTCGACGGTATGTTGCACCTGCCGGCGGCCCAGCCGGCCGGAGTGTGCCTGTGGGGCAGCACGCTCCACATCACCTCGGCCCGCGTGGGCCTGGCCGCACCCGGTCCGTCCGACGGCGCGGTCTTCGCGGTGCCGGTCGACGTACCGGGCCCGCCCACGCCCGCGTTCCGGCCCGATCCGGCCTGGCGCCTGCCCGCGCCGGTCGCGCAGGAGCCCGTATGACGCCCCCGTGGCGTCCGCGACCCGGACGCGTCGTGTGCGTCGGCGAGACCATGGCCGCCCTGACTCCCGACCCGCCCCGGCCGCTGGCCGACGCCGGGACCCTGCGCCTGTCCGTGGCGGGAGCGGAGTCGAACGTGGCGATGTACCTCGCCGACCACAAGGTACCCGTCAGTTGGCTCTCGGCCCTGGGGGACGATGCCCTGGGACACCGCGTCCGCACCACCGTCGCCAACGCCGGGGTCGATGTCTCCCAGGTCCGCACCGATCCCCACCGTCCCACCGGCCTCCTGGTGAAGGACCCGGGGCCCGGCGGAACACGCGTCCACTACTACCGACGTGGCTCGGCCGCCTCGGCGCTCGGCCCCGGGCTGCTGGACCAGGAGCCGGTGACCACGGCCGCGCTGTTGCACCTCACGGGCATCACTCCCGCGCTGTCCCCCTCCTGCCGGAGCCTGGTGACGCAGGCCCTGGCCGTCCCCGCGGACGAGCGGCCGTACGCGGTCAGCTTCGACGTCAACCACCGTGCCGCCCTGTGGCCGGGCGGCACGGCCGCGTCCGTGCTGCGCGAGCTGGCCGACCGGGCGGACGTAGTCTTCGTCGGCCTCGACGAGGCCCAGGTCCTGTGGGGCGCCGACGTGACGGTGCCGGGCATACGGGAGTTGCTCCCTCGTCCCCGGACGGTCGTCGTGAAGGACGGCGCCCGCGCCGCGACCGCCCTCACCACCGAAGGGATGTGCACGGTGCCCGCCCTGCGGACGACGGTGGTCGAGCCCGTCGGCGCCGGCGACGCCTTCGCGGCCGGATTTCTGGCGGGGCTGCTCCGGGGAACGACCACCGTGCGCGCGCTGCGACTAGGACACATCACGGCCGTCAGTGCCCTCCAAGTGACCGGTGACCACGGTCCGTTGCCCGACCCGGCCGAGATCGAACGCCTCCTCGGTCTCTCGGCCGGTGCGTGGGAGCGGCTCGATGAGCTCCGGGCGGACGCGTGAACGTCATCCGGTGCCCGGCACGCCCGCGGACCAGGTTCACGGGCACAGGATGAAGTCGGGAAAGGCGCGTCGAGCGGGCCGGTCACCGACCTCCGCGAGCGCCGCACGGATCTCACGCAGATGGCGTGTGGTCATCTGCAGCGGGGGCTCGTCGGGCTGGTAGGTGGTACGGATCGGGTAGTCCACGCCCGGCTCACGGGTCATCTCGATATGACAGCCGAGCACGTGGGTGACCGGCCTCCCGTCGCTGAACTCGATCAGGCGGTCGACGGTCCGGGTGAAGGCGGCCCGGTCCTGGATGTAGAGCCTGCCGGGGTAGACCGTGTCGCCCGTGAGCAGGAACCCGGTCCACGGGTCGTAGAAGGTGACCGCCGCGTCGTGATGACCCGGGGTGGCCAGACACTCCAGCACCCGACCGCCCAGATCGATGCGCACCACGGCGTCGGGGTCCTCGGTGAACCCGAAGTACTCCCAGGCGGTGGACCGGTCCGCGGCCACCACCGTGGTGGCGGGACGGTCGGCGAACTGGGCGTCGCCCGCGACGTGGTCGCCGTGCGGGTGGGTGTGCAGGACCAGCAGGCCGTATCCGTCCCGGGGGTTCCGGGTGAGCCACTCCGCGACGAGTTCGTCGACCGTCCGGCGCAAGGGGAAGTACTCCGCGGACGCGGTGGCACCGGTGTCGATCAACACCGCCTGATCATTGCCGAACAGCAGAAACAGAAAAGGCGCTTCATAGTTGACCGCCATGTTCTGCCGCAGGATGAACGTGTGCTCGTCGTAGCCGTGGACCTGGATGTCCGGGTCCGAGTTGTGCTTGGCCGACGGCGAACCATGGATCCACCGGACGTCGAGCGCACGCGGCTCGGGCATCCCTGCGGCGAAATCGACCCACGACATGCCCGTATCCATGACGACTCCTTCAGTGCGTCGTCTTGGCAGGCCGGGTACGGCGCACATCTCGTCCGGGGCAGGCACGGGTACGAGCCGCCGCGGCGAAGCTACCACGAGGCCGGGCCGACTGATCATGGCAATGACAGGCGGCGAGGCCGGTGCGGCGGTGGCGCACCAGAGCCGGCGCTTGTCAGTCCTTAATCGATACTAGTCGGTTCGATTCATAGGAGGACGAGATGTTCGCGGCTGCCGGTCGCCGCTCGTGTCAGTGCCACGTCAGCGTCCGCTCCGTAGTCGTCAGCATCGCGTCATGAGCCGGCGCTGGACCGGGGTGGGCGGGCATACCGTCAGCGATGCCCCGTCCCGCAGCCGCGTGTCCGGGGCCGTCAAGCGGTTCGACCTGGACCCACACGGGTCCCCTCGGAGGTATCCCATGGCACAACTCCCGTGCGGCGAAGACCCGGAACCCTCTGATCGGTTCCCGGCCGGGCCTCTGCTCGTTCCGGTCCGGCCGGGACCATCGGGGTGTGTGGCGCGTATCTTCCGCACACCTCTCGGCCACCGTACGGCCGTCGGCTTCACCTCCGAACACCGGCTGATCGCGGCACTCGGGCCCGAGCAGACATGGATCAGGCTCGCCGAGCCGGCGCTGCGTGCGCTGACCGCGTTGCTCGGCGTCACCACCGTCACGGTGGATCCCGCATTCACGGCCCGGGCCTCCCGGCCGCTGAAACCCGTCGTTCCCGCGCTCGCGCTGCGCGCCGGCTGAGCGGCGAAGCCCCCTGATCCGCCTCCGGGCGGGCGACGGCCCGGCCCTCGCCCGGAGGCGTTCCACCCATCCCCATTCCGTACGACATGTGAGGTCCCTGTGGCGGCCGAGAACATTGTCGGGCTGATCGTCTCGATCGGCCTGCTGGCCTACCTTGTGGTGGCCCTGATCCAGCCGGAGCGCTTCTGATGAGCGCGCCCGCACCCGTGAGAGAGAGAACCGAAGAGGCCGTACAACCCACCCTCCCGGGCCCCACTCGGCGGATCGGCGCCGGGCTGCTCGATCCGAAGCAACTGTGGCTCGCTCTGCCCGCCGCGTTGCGCAAGCTCAACCCGGTGACGCTGGCCCGCAACCCGGTCATGTTCGTCACCGAGATCGGCGCGGCGCTGACCACCGGCATCGCGGTCGTGCACCCGTCGCCGTTCGGCTGGCTGATCACTGTCTGGCTGTGGCTCACGGTCGTATTCGCGGGTCTCGCGGAAGCCGTCGCCGAGAGCCGCGGCCGCGCGCAGGCCGACAGTCTGCGCGGTATGCGCCGCCAGACCGTCGCCCGACGGCTCACCGGCTGGCGTCCGGGGGCCGCGGAGGGCGCGTACACCGAAGAGGCCGTCGGCGCAGGGGAGTTGCGCCGCGGTGATGTCGTGGTCGTCGAGGCCGGGCAGTCGGTGCCCGGCGACGGTGACGTCATCGAGGGTGTGGCCAGCATCGACGAGTCGGCCATCACCGGAGAATCGGCGCCGGTGATCCGCGAGTCGGGCGGCGACCGCTCGGCCGTGACCGGCGGCACTCGCGTGCTGTCGGACAGGATCGTCGTACGTATCACGCAGGACCCGGGCGAGTCGTTCCTGGACCGGATGATCTCCCTGGTGGAGGGCGCCGACCGGCAGAAGACGCCCAACGAACTGGCTCTGAACCTGCTGCTGGTGATGATGACGTTCGTCTTCCTGGTGGCGGTCCTCACGCTCCAGCCGATGGCGATCTTCTCCAAGAACTTCATGGCGGCGGCGCACGACACACAGGCGCTCACCGCCAACGGTGTCACCGGGATCGTGCTCGTCTCCCTGCTCGTCTGTCTGATCCCCACGACCATCGGCGGACTGCTCTCCGCGATCGGTATCGCGGGCATGGACCGGCTGGTGCAGCGCAACGTGCTCGCCATGTCCGGACGCGCGGTCGAGGCGGCCGGCGATGTCAACACCCTCCTGCTCGACAAGACGGGCACGATCACCTACGGCAACCGGCGCGCGAGCGAGCTGCTGCCGCTCGGTTCGGTGACCGGTCGGCAACTCGCCGACGCCGCACTGCTGTCGAGCCTCGCGGACGAGACGCCCGAGGGCCGCTCGATCGTCGAGTACGTGCACGAGCAGTTCTCCCTGGAGCGGGAGACGCCCGAGGACGCCGAGTGGGTGGCCTTCTCCGCCACCACCCGTATGTCCGGCGTGGATCTGCCCGGCCGCCGCCGGCTGCGCAAGGGCGCGGCCTCCGCGGTCGCGGGCTGGGCCGCGGACAACGGCGGCACCGTTCCGGTGGCCCTGGACGCCAGTGTGGAGCAGGTCTCGGCCTCCGGCGGCACTCCGCTCGCGGTCGCCGAGTGCGTCGGTGACGGACCGGCCCGACTGCTCGGTGTCGTCCACCTCAAGGACGTCGTCAAGCCCGGCCTGCGCGAACGCTTCACCGAGCTGCGCCGGATGGGCATCCGGACGGTCATGATCACCGGTGACAACCCGGTCACCGCGAAGGCCATCGCCGAAGAGGCGGGCGTCGACGACTTCCTCGCCGAGGCCACCCCGGAGGACAAGCTCGCCCTGATCAGGAAGGAACAGGCGGGCGGCCATCTCATCGCCATGACCGGCGACGGCACCAATGACGCGCCGGCCCTCGCGCAGGCCGATGTCGGCGTGGCCATGAACACGGGCACGTCGGCCGCCAAGGAGGCCGGCAACATGGTCGACCTCGACTCCGACCCCACGAAGATCATCGACATCGTCGAGATCGGCAAGCAACTTCTCATCACCCGGGGCGCGTTGACCGCGTTCTCCGTCGCCAATGACATCGCCAAGTACTTCGCGATCCTCCCGGCCATGTTCGGCGGGGTCTACCCGGCGCTCGACGCGATCAACATCATGCGGCTGCACTCGCCGACGTCCGCGGTCCTGTCGGCCGTCATCTTCAACGCCGTGATCATCGTCGCCCTGATCCCGCTGGCCCTGCGCGGCGTGCGCTACCGGCCCAGCGGCGCCGACGCCCTGCTCACCCGCAATCTGTGGATCTACGGCCTGGGCGGGCTGATCCTGCCCTTCCTCGCGATCAAGTCCATCGACGTCGCCGTCGTCCAGTTCATCCCCGGGATCTAGAGGGCCCGACCATGAACCTTCTGTCCAGAATGCACCCCTGGGTGGGCCACCACGTGGCCGCGATCCGGGTGGTCATCGTGCTCACGCTGGTCCTCGGACTCGCCTACCCGCTGGCGATGACCGCCATCGCCCAGATCCCCGGTCTGCACGACAACGCCCACGGCTCCCGGATCGCCGGGGGCGGCAGCAAGCTGATCGGGCAGTCCTTCCTCGACAAGAAGGGCGACCCGATCCCGTCCTACTTCCAGCCCCGGCCCTCCGACGCCGGTACCGGCTACGACGCCTCGGCGTCGGCGGCCGGCAACCTCGGCCCGGAGTCGACCGTCGACGTCCTGCCGGTCAAGGGGCAGCCCGACTCCGGGAAGCAGAGCCTGCTCACCCAGGTCTGCTCGCGCAGCAAGGCGGTGGGTGAGCTGGAGCACGTCGACGGCTCCCGCCCGTACTGCACGGCCGACGGAGTCGGCGCGGTCCTCGGCGTGTTCCGTGACGGCGGCACGACCGGGAAGGCCACCGGTGTGGTCAGCCTCGACCAGGCATGCCCGGCCAAGCCCTTCCTGGCCACGTACGAGGGGGTGACGGTCGAGTGCGCCAAGCCCGGCGCCGACTACAGCAAGGCTCTCGTCACCCCGATCCGCGGTGACGCCCCGGCGCACCCTGCGGTCCCGGCCGACGCGGTCACCGCGAGTGCCAGCGGCCTCGACCCGCAGATCAGCCCCGCCTACGCGGAGCTTCAGACGCCCAGGATCGCCCACGCCCGTGGGATGAGCGAGACGGCCGTGCGCAAGCTCATCGACCGGTACACCAGCGGACGCGGTCTGGGCATCCTCGGGGAACCCGCCGTCAACGTCGTGGAGCTGAACGCAGCCCTCGACCGCACCCAGCCCGTGAAGGGGGCCTGAACACCATGTACGGCTGGCTCCAGGCCACCCTGATCCTCGCGGTCGTCGTCGGACTCCATGTCCCGCTCGGCGACTACATGGCGCGCGCCCTCGACGGCGGCCCCCACAAGCGTGCCGAACGCGTTCTGTACAAGGTCTGCGGCATCGACCCGGACAGCGAACAGGACTGGCGGCACTATCTGTTCGCCCTGCTGGCCTTCAGCCTGGCGGGTATCGCCGCGCTCTTCGCCCTCTTCACCCTCCAGGCCGAGCTGCCCTGGTCCACCGGTCACGCGGGCATGCCGTGGCGGCTGGCGCTGCACACCGCGGTCAGCTTCACCACCAACACCAGCTGGCAGAACTACGCCGGCGAGTCCACCACCGGCCATCTCGCGGTGATGGCGGGCCTCGGCGTCCAGGCGTTCGCCTCGGCGGCCGTCGGCATCTGCGCCGCGCTCGCCCTCATCCGGGGGCTCGTGCGCCGCGACACCGATCGCCTCGGCAACTTCTGGGTCGACCTCATTCGCACGACCTTCCGGATCATCCTCCCCCTGTCGATCGTCTTCGGCCTCGTCCTGATCGCTCTGGGAGTACCGCAGAACCTCGACGGCGCCCACACCGCCACCACCCTCGCGGGCGGACAGCAGACGCTGCTCGGCGGCCCGGTCGGCTCGTGGGAGCCGCTGAAGCTGATGTCGGGCGACGGCGGCGGCATCTTCAACGCCAACAGCGCGCACCCCTTCGAGAACCCGACGGCGTACACCAACGCCCTCGAGATCGTGCTGATGCTGCTGATCCCGACCGCGTTCATCCGCACCTACGGCCGCATGATCGGCTCGCTGCGCCAGGCCTGGACCCTGCTGGCGGTCGTCGGCATCCTCTTCGGCCTGCTCCTGGCCGTCGGCAGCATCGCTCAGAGCGCCCACAACGGCACGGTGACGCAAGCCGTCGGCGGACAGTACGAAGGCACCGAGACCCGCGTCGGCATCCCCGGCTCGACCCTCTTCGGTGTCGCGGCCACCGGCTCGGCGGACGGTGCGGCGAACGCGTCGTACGACAGCTTCTCCAGCATCGGCGGCGGGGTGCTGCTGTCGGCGATGATGCTCGGCGAGATAGCCCCCGGCGGCACCGGCAGCGGACTGTACGGCCTGATCGTGGCGGTGATGATCGCGGTCTTCATCGGCGGCCTGATGGTCGGCCGCACCCCCGAGTACCTGCGCAAGCGGATCGGGTTCCCGGAGATGCGGTACGTCGTCCTGTACGCACTGGTGGCCCCGACGGCGATCCTCGGCTGCTCGGCGATCGCGGTGGCCCTCGGCGAGGGCCAGTCGTCCATGGGCAACCCCGGGCCGCACGGCTTGACCGAGCTGGTCTACGCCTACACCTCCAACGTCCAGAGCAACGGCAGCGCGATGGCGGGCTTCAACGGCGCCACCGACTTCCACAACCTGCTCATGACCGCGGCGATGCTGATCGGCCGATACGTCCCGATGGTGTTCCTGCTCGCCCTCGCCGGACGGCTGGCCCGCCGGCAGCCGGGGGTGGTCACGGTCGGCACCCTCCAGGCCCGCGGCGTCAACTTCGTGGCCCTGGCCACCGGAGCCGCCCTCATCCTGGCGCTGCTCAACTTCCTGCCGGCCCTCTCCCTGGGGCCGCTGGCGGAGGGGCTGCTCTAGCGTCCCTGACTCCCGGTCGGGTCGGCCCTCCCTCACTCACACCGGCCGACCCGACCGGGCTCACACCCTGGCGCACGCAAACGCCGGGCGGAGGACACCAGTGTCATGCGCCCGGCCGCTGCCTTTGTGGGACTCGCGAGATCAGGAAAGCCCCGACGCCCGGAGCACCGCCTCCATCGCCTCGTCGTCGATGCGCCGGCCCAGCCGTTCCAGTACGTCCGCACCGTGCCGCAGCGTTCCGCGCTCCAGGGAGCGGCGGACACCCGTGTCGAGCAGGTGCCAGAGCAGGGGGTTGGCCACGAGGACGCGGGGATCGAGTTGCATGCGGTGGCCGTGGACGTCCCGCAGGACGAGATGGCAGGAGACGCCGTCGTACTTCCGCACGGCTGCCAGCGCATCGGTGTGGACGATGTGCCGACGCCATGGGGTGCGTACCGCGATCCAGCCCGGACCCGCGCTCACCCGGTGCGGCAGCAGAACGGTGCACACCGCGGCCGACAGGGTGCCCCAGAGCAGGGCGCGCGGTGCCGTCAGGGTGCCGGCGTCCCAGTCGACGAGAAAGGCCAGCGCGCCGAACAGCACGGCGCAGCTCACCGCGAGCCAGGCGCTCCCACGCCAGTGGCGGTCGTCGGCCGGGTCCACAGGTCCACTCCATCGCATGTCGCGGAGGCTAAGGGGCCGTATGGGGCGCGGCGACCGCTGCTGACGGAGCCTGACGCCGTACGAGCCGTCCCTGACGGTTTCCATACGCACTTCCTCGACCCGGCCCGCCTCGACGCGCGGTCCGGTGGGCGCGGTCCGGTTCCGTCGGGCCCTAGACGCTGAGCCGGTCGTGTGACACAGGGCTGCCCACCGCGTAGTGGACGTACTCGCGGACCAGGCGGAAACCGGCGTTCCAGGCCAGGAGGCGGCTGGCGCGGTTGTGGAGCGAGCAGTTCCAGCTGGGCATGTGGCCGCGGGCCGCGATGTCCGCGCACAGGGAGGTGACGCAGGCCAGCGCGAGATGGTGGCGTCTGCGGTCGGGGACGGTGTAGACGGCCACGTCCTCATAGCGGCTGCCGCGGAAATAGGTGCAGGCCACCGCCAGGATGCGACCGCTGGGGCCCACGGCGGCCCAGGCGTGCCCGGAGGCGGCGAGGCCACGCGTCCCGCCCCAGCTGGCCGAGAGCCAGGACGCGTCCGGGCCGAGGGTGTGCACGGCGTCGGCGTCCGCCGGAACCAGGTGCCGTACGGTCACCGCGTGCGGCACGGTGGCGGGCTGGGGCGTGGCTTGGAGCGTCCAGACCATGCGCTCCCAGGGGGTGAGCCGGTCGAAGGCGGCCCCGAGGGCGGGCAGGAACCGTGGCGAAGCCTCGACACGGTTGCCGGCCAGTGGCGCGAAAAGATTCGGAGTCAGCTTCTCGGGGCTACCGCGCAACACGACATGGCCGGCGCAGGAGACGGCGACCGCGCTCGGCCGGACGGGGTGGTCGGCCCACCAGCGGCCGATGCTCGTCTCCGCGACGTGCTCGCCGATCGTGGCGGGACCGGGGGACCCCGAGGGGAACCAGTGTGCGAGCGCCCGGGGGTCCGGCGGCGAGATCTCGATCATCAATGCCTCGTGAGGTCGGGGAGGGGATACGGATCGGGCGGGCGACCCGGACATCGCTGTCCCCGGTCGCCCGCCCCTCACATGGACGGCGTGCGCCGCCGCGTTCGGTCAGCCCCCGTTGGCCTTGTTGCCGTGGTTGGCCTTCTTCTTGCGGCGGGCCTTCTTCTTGCGTGCGCGCTTGGACACGTACAACTCCTTCTGTTCGAAAGGCGCTTCAGATGGCGCTTCGGCCGACCAGCAGGTCCGCCAGCTTGTTCAGACGCTTGACCGTGCGGTCCTCGGTCGCGGCCGGCGCCGGTTCGACCCGCTCGTCACGGTCGTAGTAGGCGCCGTTGACGATCTCCACGGCCGGGTCGCACAGCCGGACCATGTGCCCGGCACCCACGGCGGCGGAGACACCCTCGTGCGCGTAGAGCGGCAGCAGGGCGGTGTCGCAGACACCCGGGTGCACGGAGACGGCGGTGACCCGCGGGTCGGCCGCGAAGACCGTGAGGGCGAGCTGCGACTGGGCGTAGGCCGCGATACGGGAGTAGCGGCGGGCGCGGTTCGGGTCGGCCCACTGGATGGAGGCCGTGCGGTGCAGGGAGGACGAGACGTTGACGACGCGGCCGCCCGGCTCGGAGATCAGCGCCGGCTCCAGCAGACAGGTCAGCAGGTAGTGGGCGAGGAAGTTGACCTGGAAGGCGATCTCGTTGCCGTCGTCGGTGACCGTGTGCCGCTCGGGCGCGGCCATCCCCGCGTTGTTGACGAGGACGTCGAGGTGCGGGTGTGCGGCGACGATCGTGTGCGCCAGCGACTCCACCTCGTCGAGGTGCGCGAAGTCGGCCCCGTACGGGCGCAGTTGGCCCTCCGGGACACCTGCCGTGGCGACCAGGCGGTCCGCCGCCGCGTGCGCCTCCTCGGCGGTACGGCCGTGCACCAGCACGGTGGCGCCGCGCTCGGCGAGCTGACGGGCGGTCTCGTAGCCGATGCCTGAGGTGGCGCCGGTGACCAGGACGGTACGGGAGGAAAGGGTGGAGTCGGGCATGATGCCATCCGTAGTTGCGGGCACGCCTGCACGGCCCCGGCGCGGGGCGGTGGGCGTGCGGTGAGAAAGGAAGAACGAGGAGCGCCGGAGCCGATCACGGCGCCCCTCGGGTTCACGGAAAGCGGCGTCCCTGGGACGCGGGGGTCGGCGGGACGCGGACGCTTCCGGTCAGCGCGGCGCGCGACACGACGGCCGAGTGGGACTCGGCGGTCGGTCGAAGAGAAGCCAGGCGCTGTTCACGAGAACCATGGAAACCGGGGCGCACGGTCCGGGCAAGAAGAAACGCCGTGCCCTGACACAGCTCTGACGTGCGCTTACGGCTCCTTGACAGGTGGGTCGGGCCATCGGGCGCGGCTCAGCCGAGGCCGGGCGCACCCGAGATCAGCAGGTCGATCAGCTTGATGCCCACGAAGGGCAGGACGAGGCCGCCGAGGTCGTAGACGAGCAGGTTGCGGTGCAGCAGGTGGTGCGCGGACGCGGGGGTGTAGCGGACGCCGCGCAGCGCCGGCGGGATCAGCGCGCCCGGTCTTCGCCCTCAAGGCGTGACGCCGGGGCCTTCTCGGGGGCAGCGGGAAGTATGGACACCTTCGTGTCTGGAGGGTGACAAGGACAGCGGCCGGGGTCCGTGCGGTGCCGGGGCCCCGGCACCGCACGGTGACGCACGGACGCCGCGCGGGACGACGACAGACGCCGTGCACGGGCCTGCCCCGCGGACACGCGGCGGACCGGCTGCGTGCCGCTACGGAGTGACGACCTCTCACTCGGGGGCCGCTGACGTCCGCGGCCCCCGTGGGCG
Source organism: Streptomyces sp. NPDC001222 (assembly GCF_042896945.1). Taxonomy (NCBI): domain Bacteria; kingdom Bacillati; phylum Actinomycetota; class Actinomycetes; order Kitasatosporales; family Streptomycetaceae; genus Streptomyces; species Streptomyces sp. NPDC001222. Next base: position 96,660 of record NZ_JBIAXT010000020.1, on the reverse strand, counting down.
GCCGACAGCGAATCTAGCCCCCTTCCCCGTCACGACCGTCCTGCTCGGCAGGGAATTCGCGGCACCTGTACGGGCCCGCGCCGAGGCCGTCAAGGGCGCGTCAAACGAACCTGTCACGGCGTCAGGAGCACATCAACGCGGGCCGTTGACGGCCTGAACCCGTCGCAGACTGATCGGCAACGGGGGACGGGCGACCGTCCGTGGCGTGATGTTGGAGGGACCGTGACTCTCACGGCCGGAACAGCGCAGGGTCCTCGGACCGAGGGGAGCGCGTCGCCACGGCAAGGGCTGGTCGCCTCGTCGGGGGGCGGCCCCGGACCGCTCAGAAGAGGGAGTTCGCGGACGGGCGGACGCGGTCCGGGGCACCGCCTCCGACAGCGGGCCGTGGCCGCGCGGGCCGCTCTGCGCCGCCGCTACTGGGCATCCGTGCCCGCGCGGCTGCGCCTTCTGCGCGCGGTCACGGTACTGCTCGCCGCCGCCCTCGCCGTCCTGCTGACGGGGGCCGGGTTCGCCGTTCTGGGTGCGTGGAGCAGCGTCGCCGATCGCGACGCGCCCCGCACCACCAGCGCCGCCGATCTCGATCTGGCCCTGAACGACATGGACGCCCAGGCCGCCAACATCCTGCTGTCGAACGGCGATGCGGGCAAAGGGCGCCTGCAGACGCCGTACACCAAAGCCGTCGGCCACTACGGCGACGCCCGGCGCGAGATCGGCCACGATCTGCGCACCCTGGCCGTCGCCGCGCAGGGCAGCCGCGCCGACGAGCGGACCGTGGAATCGCTGACCGACGACTTCGCCGAGTACCAGGAGCTGATCGGCCGGGCTCTGGAGAACGACGGCCACAGCGGAGGCAAGGCCGCCGCTCTCGCGGACCACCGCCGCGCGACCGACCTCCTGCGGACGCAACTCCTGCCCGCCGCAAGCACCCTGGTGTCCTCGAACAACGCGGCCTTCGGCACCGAGTACGCCTCGGCCCGCTCCACCCTGGACACGCAGCTCGCCGCCGTCCTCGCCCTCGGCGCGCTGCTGCTGGCCGTGCTCGGCGTCCTGCAGTGGTACCTGACCCGCCGCTTCCGGCGCATCCTCAGCCCCGGGGTGCTCGCCGCCACCCTCTGCACCCTGCTCGCAGTGATCCTTGGCTCCCAGATGCTGTCCGCCTCCGCCGCACATCTGCGTGTGGCCCGGCACGACGCCTTCGACTCCGTCGTCGCCCTCTCCCGCGCCCGCGCCATCGCCTACGACGCCAACGCCGACGAGAGCCGCTATCTGCTCGATCCGCAGCGCCGCGCGCAGTACGAGGAGTCGTTCCTCGCCAAGTCCCAGCAGCTGTACGGCCTGAAGGACACCACGCTGTCGACGTACAACGCGAAACTGGACACCACCTGGCAGGCGTACCGCACCGATCATCACGCCCTCCGCTTCGCCGGCGAGTTCCGCCGCGAGCTGGACAACATCACCTTCCCCGGCGAGCGGGCCGCGGCCGAGCAGACGGTGGAGACGTACGCGGTCTACCAGCGCGACGACCGGAAGATCCGCGCGCTGCTGGCGGCCGGCAAGGAGCGGGAGGCGGCCGAGTTCTGCATGGGCTGGGAGCCGGGCACCTCCAACGCGCACTTCGGAGAGTGGATGGCCGCCCTGGACAAGGTCGCGGGCATCAACCGCGCCCACTTCACCTCCTCCGTCAGCGAGGGCCGTTCGGCGGTGAACGGCCTGCTTCCGTGGGCCGCCGGGTTGTCGGTGGCGGCTGCCCTGCTGTGCGTGCTCGGGCTGCGCCCCAGGCTGGCCGAATTCGCCTAGGCGTCCGTCAGCCGGGCCTCCTCCAGGTCCAGGGCGCGCTGGAGCCGTCGGCGGGTGGTGTCGCTGATGCGGTGTGCGTCGTACAGGCTCTGCAGTTCCGCCGTCTCCACCGCTATCAGGTCGCGGCGCAGCTGGCGGTAGACCCGGTCGGCGGACTCGGTGGCCACGCCGGCGGTGCCCTCGCTCTCCGTGAGGCGGTCGCGGGCGTCCTCCAGGCGGGCGGCCAGGCCTCGGCGGAGCCGGTCGAGGACGACATCCGGTACGACCTCCAGCTCCGCGAGTTCCTCCAGACGGGCAAGGCCGGCATGGGCCAGTCGGGAACGGGCCTGGGCCTCCTCGCGCGCTGTGTGGGCGGGCTCCAGGGCGATGCCGGAGGCATGGACGACCGGGGCGAGGGTGAAGCCCTGGACGACGAGGGTGACGACCACGACCGCGGTGGTCAGGACCAGCACCAGCGGCCGCCCGGCGAGCAGTGTGCCGTTCCCGGCGATCTCGGGGATGGACAGGGCGGCGGCCAGCGGCATCACCCCGCGAGTACCGGCCCAGGTCAGCACGACCGGGACACGCCAGTTGGGCCGGCCGATCCCACCTTTGCGCTGCACGACCGCCGACAGGGGAGCGAGCCACAGCAGGCGTACGGCGACGAGCGTGGCGGCGACCGCGAGGGCGTACAGCGGCCAGGACCGGTCACCGTCCGCCAGCGCCCGCACCTGGGAGGGGAGGGCCAGCCCGATGAGGCTGAACACCACGCTCTCCAGAAGGAACACCACCGTGCCGTAGACCGCGTGCAACTGGAGCCGTATGCGGGCGTTGGTGAGCCGGTCGCCGCGTCCGCCGAGGACCACGCCGGCCACCACGCACGAGGTGACGCCGGAGGTGTGTGCCGCCTCGGCCAGCAGATAGGCGGCATACGGGGTGACCAGCGCGATCACCGTCTCCAGCACCGGGTCCTCGGTACGGCGCCGGATCAGCGCGATCACCCCCGCCACCGCCGCCCCGATCACCGTGCCGCCGCCCGCGAGCACCAGGAACTGCGAGCCTGCGGCGCCCCAGTTCGCGGCCGTCGAGGCCACGGCGATGCCCGCCGCCACCCGGACCAGCACCAGCGAGGTGGCGTCGTTGAACAGGCTCTCCGCCTGCACCAGGACCTGCACCCTGGGCGGGAGGGCGAGCCGGCGGCCGAGTGCGGTCACCGCCACCGGGTCGGTGCTGGCGAGCACGGCGCCCAGCACGAACGCCATCTGCCAGGACAGGGGAGTCGCGAGCGCCGCCACCGCTCCGACGGCCGCCGCGGAGGCGAGGACCAGACCGATGGCGAGGATGCCGACCGGTTTCCACACCGCGCGCAGCTCCCGCCAGGGCATGTCCTCCGCGCTCGCGTACAGCAGCGGCGGCAGTACGACGAGGCCGATGACCTCGGGGCTGATCCGGATCTCGGGGGTGCCCGGGAGCAGGGCCACGGCGAGACCGGCGACCACGAGTAGAGAGGGGGCGGGGATGCGCCATCGGCGCGCGAAGGTGGATACCACCGTGGCGAGCACCACGAGGGCGAGTACCGTACCGACGCTGCGCATGCCGTCCCCCTGGGAATACGGAAGCCACCCTGGCCCCCGGCCGACCAGACTTCCCGGCACACCGGCCCCCACCCTATCGGGCCAAGCCATATCAAGACAGTGTCAAGGTCGCCGGGACCGGCGCCAAGGAACCGCTAACAACCGCACCGACCGCCCGGCGGAACGGCTTCCTTGAGAGGAGGAGCCCTCCCGCGAAGGGGAGTTGGATCAGTGAGCGGAGCGCGTCGGCGGCGATGAGTGACGTACGGCCCGGACGACTGAAGGTCTACCTCGGGGCGGCCCCGGGGGTGGGCAAGACCTATCGGATGCTCGACGAGGGGCGGCGCCGTGCCGCCCGCGGTGCCGACGTGGTGATCGGTTTCGCGGAGTGCCACGGACGCCCGCACACGGAGGCGATGCTGGACGGCCTGGAGACGGTCTCCCGGGCCTCCTGCACCTACCGGGGCGGGCAGTTCCAGGAGATGGACGTGGCCGCGGTGCTCGCCCGGCGTCCGCAGGTCGCGATCGTGGACGAGTTCGCCCACAGCAACGTCCCCGGCGAGGGCCGCAACCCCAAGCGCTGGCAGGACATCGAGGAACTCCTCGCGGCGGGCATCGATGTGATCACCGCGCTGAACATCCAGCACCTGGAGTCCCTCAACGACGTGGTCGAGAAGATCACCGGGGTGCCCCAGCACGAGACCGTGCCGGACGAGATCGTACGACGGGCCTGGCAGATCGAGCTGGTGGACATGCCGCCCGAGGGGCTGCGCCGACGTATGGCGCACGGCAACGTCTACGCCCCGGAGAAGATCGACGCGGCCCTCGCCAACTACTTCCGGCCGGGCAATCTCACCGCCCTGCGACAGCTGGCGCTGCTGTGGGTGGCCGACCGGGTCGACGAAGCGCTCCAGGAGTACCGGTCGCAGCACGGCATAGGCCGGGTGTGGGAGACACGCGAGCGGGTGGTCGTCGCCCTGACCGGCGGCCCGGAGGGCGACACCCTGGTCCGCCGTGCCGCACGGATCGCGGACCGGTCGGCCGGCGGGGATCTGCTCGCCGTGCATGTGGCGCGCAGCGACGGGCTCGCGGCCGGTGTCTCGCACGCCTCGCTGGCCCGCCAGCGCAGGCTCGTGGAGGACCTCGGCGGCAGCTACCACTCGATCGTCGGCGACGACGTCGCCACCGCCCTGGTGGAGTTCGCCCGCGCCGAGAACGCCACCCAGCTCGTGCTGGGCACCAGCCGCCGCAGCCGGCTGGCCCGGTTCCTCACCGGGCACGGCACCGGGGAGACGGTCACCGAGCTCTCCGGAGACATCGACATTCATCGCGTCACGCACGAGCGGGCCGGACGCGGCACCCTGCTGCCGTCCCGACGGCGCACGCTGTCGACCGCCCGGCTGATCGCCGGCCCGGTGGCCGGCCTGGTGCTGCCGCTGCTCCTCACAGCCCTCCTCGCCCAGCTGCGCGGCACGCTGAATCTGACCAGCGAGGCCCTGCTGTTCCTGCTCGCCGTGGTGGGCGTGGCCTGTATAGGCGGCGTCGCCTCGGCGGTGATCGCCTCGGTGACGGCGTCCCTGCTTCTGAACTACTGGTTCATCCCGCCCGTCGGACAGTTCACCCTGGACGACCCGAACGCGCTGGTGGCCCTGTCGGTTTTCGCGATCGTGGCGGCGACCGTGGCCGCGGTCGTCGACCGGTCCCTGCGCCTGTCGCGCCGCTCCGCCCGGGCGACGGCCGAGGCGGAGACCATGTCGTCCCTGGCCGGCAGCATCGTGCGCGGAGAAGCCACCATCCCGGCCCTGCTGGACCGGACGCGCGAGACCTTCGGCATGGAGTCGGCGGACCTGGTGGAAGAGCCACCCGATACGGCCGGGGTCACGGCCGTACCCGCGGGCCCCGGTGCCTACCTCGCGCTGCGCGGCCGTACTCTCTCCTCCTCCGAACGGCGGGTGCTCGCCGCGTTCGCCGCACACGTCGGCTCCGCCGTCGAGCGGGCCCGGCTGGCCGAGGCGGCCGCCGAGGTCGAACCCGTGAAGGCCGCCGACCGGCTGCGCACGGCCCTGCTGCGGGCCGTCGGCCACGATCTGCGCACCCCGCTCGCCGCCGGCTGGGCCGCCGTCACCTCCCTGCGCAGCCGCGACGTCGCCTTCTCCGAACAGGACCGCGACGAACTCCTCGCCACCGCGGACGAGTCCATGGCCAAGCTCAATCGCCTGGTGGAGAACCTCCTCGACCTCAGCCGCCTGGAGGCCGGCGTCCTCACCCTGAATCTTCGGGCGACCTTCCTGGAGGAGGTGCTGCCCCCGGCCCTGGCGGACGTGCCGGAGGTCGAGGTGGCCGACATGGAGGAAATCCCGCCGGTGGTGACCGACCCGCCCCTGCTGGAGCGCGTGATAGCCAACCTGGTCGGCAACGCCGCCCGCCACACACCGCCCGGGAAGAAGGTGCTGGTCACCGCCAGCGCCCTGGCGGGCAGGGTGGAGCTGCGGATCGTGGACCGGGGGCCCGGTCTGCCCGTCGACGGCCGGGAGCGGCTCTTCGAGCCGTTCCAGCGGCTGGGCGACACCGACAACACCACCGGCCTCGGCCTCGGCCTCGCGCTCGCGCGAGGCCTCACCGAGGCGATGAACGGCACTCTCAGCCCCGAGGACACCCCCGGCGGCGGCCTCACGATGGTGGTGTCGCTGCCGTTCGCGGGACCGACGACGGGTGCCGAACCGACCGGGCAGAGCGTAGGACATGCATGATGGTCCCTCGCGGGACCAGCACGCTGAGGCCTGTCGTCAAACTCCCGCCTGCCCTGCGACGCCATGCACGCCCCCCCACGCTCGGCGTCGCTCGCGCGGGCGGTGCCCCCACCGCCGCACCGGGCGAAGCCCCACGTACGTCCAGTACGACGGCTTCCGCCCGTCACTCCCGCAAGCTCTTCGAGCAGGGGGTACCCCCAGAGCACGCACCTGACGCCGCAGGGCCGCCCTCCGGGCGACGACGCGAGTTCGACGACAGGCCCTAGGGGCGCCGGGCACGAGGGGTGTTCCTTACGCGATCCTGACACCGGACCGGCCGCCCGCCGGGAACCATGCACAGCTCCGGCCGTGCACTTTCTGATGTGACGTCAACTCATCATCAGGATCGGCAGCTTGGCCGGCGTTCGCACCACATGGTGATCTGCGGTGACGACGGGCTCGCGCACCGGCTCGCCTTCGAACTGGACGCGGTGTGCGGTGAGGTCGTCACCGTGGTGCTGCCGTCCCGGGACGACGAGTACGGTGCCGGGATCGCCGCACTGCACGACGACCCGCGGTCACCGGTCGAGCTGCTCGTCTCCGCGCGCCCGGACGAACGGACCCTGCGGGCCGCCGGTGTCGAGCGGGCCGCCGCGCTCGCCCTCACCTACGGCGACGACCAGGTCAACATGACCGCCGCCCTGCTGGCACGCACCCTCAACCCGTCCGTGCGGCTGGGGACGCGGATGTTCCACCGCGAGCGCGGTCGCCGCGAGGCCGTATGGAGCGTGGGTCACCGACTGTCACGATCCGCTACCCATCGGTATGGACAGAGGCCGTAAGAATCCCGTCAAAGCCGTAGGGGCGGCCGTAAGGGACGCATCAACGGCGACCAGATCCGGCCAGCGGGGCGGTTTCCTCTAACCGTCCCGTTTCAACCGAACCTCATTCCAGGAGTTCACGATGGCCGATGTGGCCTTCGTCGTCACCGTGCTCGCGGCTTTCGCGCTGGTGGCTGTTGTCGCCAAGGGGGTGACGAAGCTGTGACTGCCGAGAACATCGTCGGTCTGGTCGTGGCCGTCGCCCTGCTGGGCTATCTCGTCCTCGCCCTGATCTTCCCGGAGAGGTTCTGAGCACAGACATGGGTCCCGAACTTGCGGCTCTTCTCCAGCTGCTGGCGCTGATAGGCGCTCTCGCGCTGGTCTATGTCCCCGTCGGCAACTACATGGCCCGGGTCTACTCCTCGGACCGGCATCTGCGTGTCGAGAAGTGGATCTACAAGGGTATCGGCGCCAATCCTGATGCGGAGATGCGCTGGCCGGCGTATCTGCGTGGTGTGCTGGCCTTCTCGGCGGTCAGTGTTCTCTTCCTCTATCTGCTGCAGCGGCTGCAGGGTGTGCTGCCCGGTTCGCTGGGTTTCTCCTCGGTGAACCCGGCGCAGTCGTTCAACACGGCTGTGTCGTTCGTGACGAACACGAACTGGCAGTCGTACTACGGCGAGCAGACCATGGGTCATGTCGTGCAGACGGCCGGTCTGGCGGTGCAGAACTTCGTGTCGGCCGCGGTGGGTATCGCGGTCGCGGTGGCTCTGGTGCGTGGCTTTGTGCGTTCGCGCACGGGCGAGCTGGGCAACTTCTGGGCCGATCTGGTGCGGGGCACGCTGCGGATCCTGGTGCCGGGTGCGGTGGTCGCCGCGGTGATCCTGGTGGCGTGTGGTGCGATCCAGAACTTCTCCGGTGTCCATGCGGTCGGCCAGTTCATGGGCGGCTCGCAGCAGTGGAACGGCGGTGCGGTGGCCTCGCAGGAGGCGATCAAGGAGCTCGGCACCAACGGTGGCGGTTATTTCAACGCCAACTCCGCTCATCCTTTTGAGAACCCGACGCCGTTCACGAACCTGTTCGAGATCTTCCTGCTGCTGGTGATCCCGTTCTCGCTGACCCGCACGTTCGGTGTGATGGTGGGTTCGGTGAAGCAGGGGTATGCGATCCTCGCCACGATGGCCACGATCTGGCTCGGTTTCACCGTGCTGATGATGTGGACGGAGTTCGCCCATCACGGTCCGGCGTTGCAGGCCGCGGGTGGGGCGATGGAGGGCAAGGAGGTCCGCTTCGGGGTCGGCGGTTCGTCGATCTTCGCGGTGTCGACCACGCTCACCTCGACCGGTGCGGTCGACTCCTTCCATTCCTCCTTCACGGGTCTGGGTGGCGGGATCACGATGCTGAGCATGATGCTCGGCGAGATCGCGCCGGGTGGTACGGGTTCCGGCCTCTACGGCATTCTGATCATGGCGGTCATCGCGGTGTTCATCGCGGGTCTGATGGTGGGGCGTACTCCGGAGTATCTGGGCAAGAAGATCGGGGCCCGGGAGATCAAGCTGGCGGCGATCTACATTCTGATCACTCCGGCTCTGGTGCTGGTGTTCACGGCGGCCTCGATGGCTCTGCCGACGCCGCCGCACTCGATGCTCAACTCCGGCGCGCACGGTTTCTCCGAGGTGTTGTACGCGTTCACCTCGGCGGCGAACAACAACGGTTCGGCGTTCGCGGGTCTGAATGCGAACACCGACTGGTACAACACGATGACCGGTCTGGCGATGCTGCTGGGCCGTTTCCTGCCCATGGTGTTCGTCCTGGCGCTGGCGGGTTCGCTGGCGGAGCAGAAGCCGGTCCCGGTCACCGCGGGCACCCTGCGCACGGAGAAGCCGTTGTTCACGGGTCTTCTCGTGGGCGCGATCCTGATCATCACCGGTCTGACCTACTTCCCGGCTCTCGCGCTGGGTCCGCTGGCCGAGGGGCTGGCGTCATGAGTACCCGTATAGAGAAGTCAGAGGACTCCATGTCCACAGCCACTCCCACTCGGGCGCCGCACACGGACGCCCCCACCGGGCACAAGCCCGCAGAGGGCCGTGTCGGCGCGGGCCTCTTCGACCCCAAGCAGTTGGTCAGGTCGCTGCCGGATGCTTTCCGCAAGCTCGATCCGCGGGTGATGGTCAAGTCGCCCGTGATGTTCGTGGTGTGGATCGGCTCGGTGCTGACCACCGTCTTCTCCTTCAAGGACCCGGGCGACTGGTTCGGCTGGGCGATCAGTGCCTGGCTGTGGCTGACCGTGATCTTTGCGAACCTGGCGGAGGCGGTCGCCGAGGGCCGTGGCAAGGCGCAGGCCGACACGTTGCGCAAGGCCAAGACGGACACGATCGCGCGGCGTCTGGCGGGGGGCACGGAGGAGCAGGTTCCGGGTACCGAGCTGAAGATCGGAGACCTGGTGGTCTGCGAGGCGGGTGACATCATCCCCGGTGACGGTGACGTCATCGAGGGTGTCGCGTCCGTCGACGAGTCCGCGATCACGGGTGAGTCCGCTCCTGTGATCCGTGAGTCCGGTGGTGACCGTTCCGCGGTCACCGGCGGCACGAAGGTCCTGTCGGACCGGATCGTCATCAAGATCACGACGAAGCCCGGTGAGACGTTCATCGACCGTATGATCAGCCTGGTCGAGGGTGCGGCGCGGCAGAAGACGCCGAACGAGATCGCGCTGAACATCCTGCTGGCCTCGCTGACGATCGTCTTCCTCCTGGCGTGTGCGACGCTGCCGCCGTTCGCCGACTACGCCGGCACCCATCTGACGATGGTGGTGCTGGTGGCGCTGCTGGTGTGTCTGATCCCGACCACGATCGGCGCGCTGCTGTCCGCGATCGGTATCGCGGGCATGGACCGCCTGGTCCAGCGCAATGTGCTGGCCATGTCCGGTCGTGCGGTCGAGGCGGCCGGTGACGTCTCCACGCTGCTGCTGGACAAGACCGGCACGATCACCCTGGGCAACCGTCAGGCCGCCGAGTTCGTGCCGGTGCGCGGGACGACGGAGGCGGAGGTCGCGGACGCCGCGCAGCTGTCGTCGCTGGCGGACGAGACGCCCGAGGGGCGTTCGATCGTGGTGCTGGCGAAGGAGAAGTACGGGCTGCGTGAGCGGCACCAGGGCGAGCTGGCGCACGCGCAGTGGATCGCCTTCACCGCCCAGACCCGTATGTCGGGTGTGGACGTGGACGGCAGGAAGATCCGCAAGGGCGCCACGGCCTCGGTCATCGCCTGGGTCCAGGAGCAGGGCGGCACCGTCGCCGACGATGCGGACGGCATCGCCAACCGCATCTCCGAGGCGGGTGGTACCCCGCTGCTGGTCGCGGTCCAGGACGGCGAGGGCGCCCGGGTGCTGGGTGTCATCCACCTGAAGGACGTCGTCAAGGACGGCATGCGGGAGCGGTTCGAGGAACTGCGCCGGATGGGTATCAAGACGGTCATGATCACGGGTGACAACCCGCTGACCGCGAAGGCCATCGCCGAAGAGGCGGGTGTGGACGACTTCCTGGCGGAGGCCACGCCCGAGGACAAAATGGCGCTGATCAAGCGGGAGCAGGCGGGCGGCAAGCTCGTCGCGATGACCGGTGACGGTACCAACGACGCTCCGGCGCTGGCGCAGGCGGACGTCGGTGTGGCGATGAACACCGGTACGTCGGCCGCCAAGGAGGCCGGCAACATGGTCGACCTGGACTCCAACCCGACCAAGCTGATCGAGATCGTGGAGATCGGCAAGCAGTTGCTGATCACGCGTGGTGCGCTGACGACGTTCTCCATCGCCAACGACGTCGCGAAGTACTTCGCGATCATCCCGGCGCTGTTCGCGGCGGTCTACCCGGGCCTGGACAGGCTGAACATCATGCATCTGTCCTCGCCGGACTCCGCGATCCTGTCCGCGGTGATCTTCAACGCGCTGATCATCATCGCGCTGGTGCCGCTGTCCCTGCGGGGCGTGCAGTACCGGCCGGTGAGTGCGGACAGGATGCTGCGGCGCAACCTTGGGATCTACGGTCTGGGCGGCCTGGTCGCCCCCTTCATCGGGATCAAGATCATCGACATGCTCATCTCCCTCATCCCCGGAATCGGCTGATCGCCATGAACAACTCGGTATCCGCCACGGTGCGGTTGCTGTGGGCGGGGCTGCGTGCCCTTCTCGTGCTGACCCTGGTGACCGGTGTCGTCTATCCGCTGGTCGTCACCGGTATCGCCCAGGGGCTGTTCCCCGGCAAGGCGAACGGTTCGCAGATCGAGGCGGACGGCAAGGTCGTCGGGTCGTCCCTGATCGGGCAGGCCTACAACCTGCCGTTGAAGAAGGGGCAGCAGACCCCGGACGCGGACCTGAAGTGGTTCCAGGGCCGGCCTGCCAACGGTCTCGGTGCGAACAGTGTGAACACCCGGTACAAGCTGTTGCTGTCGGGTGCCACCAACCTCTCCGCCGACAACAAGAACCTCATCAAGCAGGTGCAGGACGCCAAGGCCGCGGTCGTGAAGGACAACTCGGTCTCCGGTTACACGGTGCGGCCCTCGCAGGTGCCCGCGGACGCGGTGACCTCCTCGGGCTCGGGTCTGGACCCGGACATCTCCACGGCCTACGCCGACCTCCAGGTCCACCGCGTCGCGGCGAAGAACCATCTGCCGCTCGCGCAGGTGGAGAAGCTGGTCGAGGACCACACGAGCAGCCGCACCCTCGGCTTCATCGGTGAGCCCCGGGTGAACGTCCTGGAGCTCAACATCGCGCTCAAGGACCTCGCCGCGAAGCACTGATGGAGTTGTGCTACCCACACGGGAGTCGGGGTCCCGGGAGGCATCCCGGACCCCGACTCCCGCAGCCATGAAGGCGGTTGCCCCGCTTCCGGCGCACACGGCCCGACGCACGACAGGAGAGACGCACACCCATGACCCGGGTGCTCGTGGTGGAGGACGACCCGCAGCTCGTACGGGCCCTCGTCATCAACTTGCAGGCACGTCACTACGGCGTGGACCCGGCCCCGGACGGGACCACGGCCCTTCGACTCGCTGCCGCGGGCCGGCCCGACGTCGTGCTGCTCGACCTCGGCCTGCCCGACATGGACGGCGTCGACGTCATCAGAGCGCTGCGCGGCTGGACGCGGGTGCCGATCCTGGTGCTGTCGGCGCGTCAGGCGTCCGACGAGAAGGTGGCCGCGCTCGACGCCGGTGCCGACGACTACGTCACCAAGCCTTTCAGCATGGACGAGTTGCTGGCCCGGCTGCGGGCCGCCGTCCGCCGTACCGAGGACACCCCGCTCGCCCGGGAGACGACCGTGGTCGAGACGGAGCACTTCACCATCGACCTGCTCGCCAAGAAGGTCGTCAGGGACGGGCGGGACGTCCGGTTGACACCGACCGAATGGCACCTGCTGGAGATCCTGGTCACCAACCCCGGCCGGCTGGTCGCCCAGAAGCACCTCCTCCAGGAGGTATGGGGCGTATCGCAGAGCAGCAAGACCAACTATCTGCGGGTCTACATGGCTCAGTTGCGCCGCAAGTTGGAGACGGACCCCTCCCATCCCCGCTATCTGATCACCGAGCCCGGCATGGGCTACCGCTTCGAGGAATGACATGGCACGCGGCAAGCTCCGGATCTACCTCGGCGCGGCACCCGGCGTCGGCAAGACGTACGCGATGCTGTCGGAGGCACACCGTCGTATCGAGCGGGGGACCGACTGCGTGGTCGCCTTCGTGGAGCACCACCACCGGCCGCGCACGGAGGTGATGCTGCACGGCCTGGAAGAGGTGCCGCGCAAGGAGATCGAGTACCGCGGCGGCACGTTCACCGAGATGGACGTGGACGCCGTCCTCGCGCGCCGCCCTCAGGTGGCCCTGGTGGACGAGCTGCCGCACACGAACATCCCCGGCTCACGCAACACCAAGCGCTGGCAGGACGTCGAGGAGCTGCTCGCGGCCGGGATCGATGTGATCTCGACCGTCAACATCCAGCACCTGGAGTCGCTGGGCGACGTGGTCGAGTCGATCACCGGCATCCGGCAGCAGGAGACCGTCCCCGACGAGGTCGTACGGCGCGCCGACCAGATCGAACTGGTCGACATGTCACCCCAGGCGCTGCGCCGCCGTATGGCGCACGGCAACATCTACAAGCCGGACAAGGTCGACGCGGCCCTGGCCAACTACTTCCGGCCCGGCAACCTGACCGCGCTCCGGGAACTGGCGCTGCTGTGGGTGGCCGACCGGGTCGACGAGTATCTGAACGAGTACCGCAGCGAGCACCGGGTGTCGGCCATCTGGGGTTCGCGTGAGCGGATCGTGGTAGGCCTGACCGGCGGTCCCGAGGGTCGGACCCTGATACGGCGTGCCGCGCGGCTCGCCGAGAAGGGCGCGGGCGGCGAGGTGCTCGCCGTCTACATCTCCCGCAGCGACGGCCTGACCAGCGCCTCGCCGAAGGAACTTGCCGTACAGCGCACGCTGGTCGAGGATCTGGGCGGGACCTTCCATCACGTCGTCGGTGATGACGTCCCGGCGGCCCTGCTCGACTTCGCCCGCGGTGTGAACGCCACCCAGATCGTCCTCGGGGTCTCGCGCCGCAGGAGCTGGCAGTACGTTTTCGGGCCCGGTGTCGGTTCCACGGTCGCCCGCGAGTCCGGTCCCGATCTGGACGTCCACCTCATCACGCACGACGAGGTGGGCAAGGGCCGCGGACTGCCGGCGGCACGCGGGGCACGGCTCGGACGGTCGCGGCGCATCTGGGGCTGGGTCGCCGGTGTGCTCGGCCCCGCCCTCCTGACCTGGCTGCTCACCAGCCTCACTCCGGAGGTCGGACTCGCCAACGACATGCTGCTGTTCCTGGCTCTTACGGTGGCGGCGGCCCTGCTGGGCGGGCTCTTCCCCGCGCTCGCCTCCGCCGTGGTGGGCTCCCTGCTGCTCAACTGGTACTTCACCCCGCCCATCCACACCCTGACGATCGCCGACCCGAAGAACATCGTCGCCATCGCGATCTTCGTCGGTGTCGCGGTGTCGGTGGCCTCGGTGGTGGACCTCGCGGCCCGGCGCACCCAGCAGGCCGCCCGGCTGCGTGCCGAGTCGGAGATCCTGTCCTTCCTCGCCGGGAACGTGCTGCGCGGCGAGACCACGCTGGAGGCGCTGCTGGAGAGGGTCCGCGAGACCTTCGGCATGGAGTCCGTGGCGCTGCTGGAGCGCACCGGCGAGACGGCGCCCTGGACCTGCGCCGGGAGTGTGGGGCCCGAGCCCTCGGGCGTCCCGGAGGACGCGGACGTCGACGTACCCGTCGGCGACCACATGGCGCTGTCCCTGCGCGGCCGGGTGCTGCCGGCCTCCGATCGTCGGGTGCTGGCCGCGTTCGCCGCGCAGGCCGCCGTCGTCCTGGACCGCCAGCGCCTGCAGCACGAGGCGGACCAGGTCAAGGAACTGGCCGAGGGCAACCGTATAAGGACCGCGCTGCTCGCCGCCGTCAGCCACGACCTGCGCACCCCGCTCGCCGGCATCAAGGCCTCGGTGTCCTCGCTGCGCTCCGACGACGTCGAGTGGTCCGAGGAGGACCGGGCGGAGCTGCTGGCCGCGATCGAGGAGGGCGCCGACCGCCTCGACCACCTCGTCGGCAACCTGCTGGACATGTCCCGTCTCCAGACCGGCACCGTCACCCCGATCATCCGGGAGACCGACCTCGACGAGGTCGTGCCCATGGCGCTCGGCGGGGTGCCCGAGGGCAGTGTGGAACTGGACATCCCCGAGACCCTGCCCATGGTCTACGTCGACCGGGGGCTGTTGGAGCGGGCCGTCGCCAACGTCGTCGAGAACGCCGTCAAGTACAGCCCACCGGGGGAGAAGGTCCTGGTGTCGGCGAGCGCCCTCGCCGACCGGGTGGAGGTGCGGGTCATCGACCGGGGACCCGGGGTCCCGGACGAGGCCAAGGGCCAGATCTTCGAACCCTTTCAGCGGTACGGCGACTCGCCTCGCGGTGTCGGCGTGGGCCTCGGTCTGGCGGTCGCGCGCGGGTTCGTCGAGGCCGTGGGCGGCACGGTGCATGCCGAGGACACGCCCGGCGGCGGCCTGACCATGGTGCTCACGGTGCCGACCTCACCGGAGGGGCGGCCGGAGCGTCCGAGCGTGTCGGCGGCGGCGATGTCCTGAGGAGCTGGCGTCGGGCGGCACGTCTGACGCCCCGTTCCCTGCCCTCCCGTCAGACGTGTCAGCACCCCTCAAGGCCGCCCGGGGCACGCCGGGCACCGCGGGCGTAAGCCTGCGACCGGCCTGCTCCCTCCCGGCTCCCGGGTGGGAGCAGACCGCTCCTCCCGTATCCACACCGACCGACGCCCCGGGCCGCACCGGGAAGCGGACGCCCGCCCCACGACGGAGACTGACTGCGACCGTTCGACTGTCCGACCGGCCCTGACGAGGTCCCGATGGCGTATGGCCTGGCACGACGTGAGCTGAGACCGAGGGTCCCGCTGCGTCCCGGCGAGGGAGAGAAACACCACCTCACCAGCCTGGAAGGGCTGGCCGCGCTGTCACTGGACGCGCTCAGCTCGGTGGCGTACGGCCCTGAGGCGATCGTGCTGGCGCTCGTGGCCGCGGGCACCGGGGCGCTGAGTGCGACCCTGCCCATCACGCTGGCGATCACCTTCCTGCTCGCGGCACTGGTCATCTCCTACGGCCAGGTCATCGCCGTACACCCGGACGGCGGAGGCGCCTACGCCGTCTCGAAGGCCGAACTGGGCCCGACCGCCAGCCTGCTCGCCGCCGCCAGCCTGGTCGTCGACTACGTGCTCACCGTGGCCGTCAGCCTGGCCGCCGGCGCCGACGCGCTGGCCTCCGCGTTCCCCGTCCTCGCCCATGACAAGCTGCTCGTCTGCCTGGTGGGCCTCGCCCTGCTGACGGGCGTGAACCTTCGCGGCGTCACCGAGAGCGCCCGGGTGCTGATGCTGCCCACCGTGCTGTTCATCGTGGCCATCCTCGGAATCGTCGTCCTCGGCCTGCTCCGCTCACATCCCGCGGCCGTCGTCGGCACGGCCCAGTCCCTCCCGGCGCACGAGACGCTGGGTCTGCTGCTCGTCCTCAAGGCGTTCTCCTCCGGCTGCTCGGCCCTGACCGGTGTGGAGGCCATCGCCAACGCCGTGCCGACCTTCCGTACCCCCAGGTTCAGGCGCGCCCAGCGCACCGAACTCATGCTCGGTGCCCTGCTGGGGATCATGCTGGTCGGCCTGGCCGTGCTGATCCGCCGCGACCATGTGGCCCCGCGCGGCGGCGTCACCGTACTGGCACAGCTCACCGCGGGCGCCTACGGCACCGGCTGGGCCTACTACGCCACCGACATCATCGTCACCCTGGCGCTGCTTCTCGCCGCCAACACCAGCTTCGGCGGACTGCCGGTGCTGATGAGCCTGCTGGCCCGCGACCACCGGCTGCCCCACCTGTTCGGGCTGCGCGCCGAACGCCCCGTCTATCGCTACGGCGTCGTCGCCCTGGCCCTGATGGCCGCCCTGCTGCTCATCGCGGTCAACGCCGACACCCACCGGCTGATCCCTCTCTTCGCCATCGGCGTCTTCATCGGCTTCACCCTCAGCCAACTCGGCCTCGTCAGGCACTGGGCCAGGCAGAAGCCCGAGGGATGGAAGCGGCGCGCGCTGATCAACGGTACCGGGGCACTGCTGACGACCCTGGCCGGCGTCATCCTGCTCACCACGAAGTTCCTGGAAGGCGCGTGGGTCGTCGTCATCGCCGTCCCGCTGATGATGCTGCTGTTCGCCCGGATCCAGCGCTACTACACCGAGGTGGGGAAGGAGCTGGGACTCGGCCGTATCCCCGGTCCGCCCGACCGGCGTACAGCGAGCCTGGTCATCGTTCCGCTCGGCGACGTCAGCAGACTCGCGCGGCACGCCATCGGCGCCGCCCTCGCCCTGGGGGACGAGGTGATCGCCGTCGCCGTCCAGGCCGACCCCGACAGGACCCGCGCTCTGCGGGAGACGTGGGAGCGCTGGGACCCCGGTGTCCGGCTCGACATCATCGACAGTCCGCACCGCTCCCTCGTACAGCCGATCGTCGACTATGTGCAGCGCGCGGCCCAGGACGGAGACGGACGCCAGATCGCCGTCCTCATCCCGGAGGTGGAACCCCGCCACCGCCGCTACGAGATCCTCCAGAACCAGCGCGGACTGCTCCTCGCCACCGTCCTACGAGCGCGCACGGACGTGGTGGTGTGCATGCTCCCCTACCGACTACGTGTCTGAGCCTGGCGACGCCGCGGACTGCCCCCTGGCAACTGGATCACCCTGTCGGCACTCGCCCAGGCGACGCGACGACTGCGTCTGGGCACGCTGGTCACCGGCATTCACCATCGGCATCCAGCGCTGCTCGCCAACATGGCGGCCACGCTTGACGTCATCTCAGGCGGTCGGCTGGAACTCGGCATCGGGACCGGCTGGAACCAGGAGGAGTCCCACGCCTACGGCATCGAACTCGGCAGCCCACGACCGCGCAGCGGCCGCTGCGAGGAGGCCTGTGAGGTGTGACCGCCCTGCTCCTCCCGTTGCCCTACTCGCCGCACGTCCTCGAGCCGCTGGCGGACGAACTGGCCGGCATGGGCCGACCGGGAACGCCGTCCGTCACAGCTCGCGCAGCGCCCGGCCCATTCTGGTCAGGGCCTCACGCAGTACGTCTGGTGACGTCGCGAAGTTGAGTCGTACGCACCCCGCCCCGCCGGAACCGAAGACATGGCCGGAACTGAGGGCCACTCCGGCCTTGTCCAGGAACATCCTCGCCGGCCCGGCCACATCACTCACCACCCCGGGACCATCGGACCGCTGGTCGCCGTGCAGTCCCAGCTCCGTACAGTCCAGCCAGGCGAGATAGGTGCCCTGCGGCGGCCGGTAGCGAACGCCGGGGAGGTGTTCCTCGACGAGTTGACCCAGCAGACGCCGGTTGGCGTCGAGGCCGAGGAGCAGTTCGTCGAGCCAGTCCCCTCCGTCGCGAAACGCCGTGGCGTGGGCGATGACCCCCAGATGGCTGGGGCCGTGGCTGACCTCTTCGGGCATGCGGCGCAGGTCGTCGGCCGCCTCGCTGCCGGCGATCGCCAGCGCGGCCTTGAGACCGGCGAGGTTCCACGCCTTGGACGCCGAGATCAGCGCGAAGGCGTTCTCGGCGCCCGGAACGCAGAGAAAGGGCGTGAAGGCGGCCCCGGGCAGCACCAAAGGGGCGTGGATCTCGTCGGACACCACCCGTACGCCGTGCCTCCGGGCCAGCTCGGCGACGTCTCTAAGCTCCTCCCGGGTGTGGACGACACCGGTCGGGTTGTGCGGGTTGCTCAGGAGGAACGCCGCACGGCGGCCCCGGCTTCGGGCTCGTACGAAGGCGTCTTCCAGGGTGCCGAGATCGATCCTGAGATCCTGTCCGAGCCTTGCCTCGACGACCTCCCGGTCGGCGTGCGTGATGAACGCGTAGAAAGGCGGATACACCGGTGAGCACACGACCACGGCGTCACCCGGGTCGGTTGTCAGCCGGAGCACTTCGACGATCCCCATCATGACGTCCGGCACGATCGCCGTATGGGCGATACGCAGGTCCTCCCAGCCCCATCGCGCGCGGGCGAACTCCGCGAGCGCCTCGGCATAGGCGCTTCCATGCGGGTACCCGGTGTCGCCGAGGTCGATCGTCGTGTGCAGCGCTTCGACGATGGGAGGCGCGAGAGGCACGTCCATCTCCGCGACCCACAGCGGGAGCACATCCTTGGGGTACACGCGCCACTTCATGCTCGTACGCTTCTGCAGTTGCTCAAGAGACAACTGTGTGAGGGGATTCGCGCGACCGCTCTTCGCGTCGTCGGGACCCGCCCTCTCCCTGCGATCCATTGGTCTGCGCTCCCGTGGCCGTGTAGAAGCGTGCTCCTGAGTTCGTGGGCACTCTCATAGTGGCTCTGCTCGGCGCCTTCTGCTCCTCCGCGTGCGGGCACCTCTCCGCCGAACGCATCCGCAGTATGGGACATGTGTCCTTTAGTGTGGCGTTTGTGCAGGCGGGATCTTCGTGGGCGGGAGGGAGCCGGGGACGTGGCGTACGCGGAGTCGGCCGATGGCGGTGAGCCCCCGCCCCCTCCTGTGTCGGTCCCGCAGGCCGGGCGGCGGTCCCCGGCACCGCTGCTGGCGGTGTGCTCCGGGTACTTCATGGTGATCCTGGACGTGACGATCATCAACGTCGCCGTGCCGGTGGTGGGCCGGGACCTGTCCGCCTCGCTCACCGGTATCCAGTGGATCACGGACGGGTACACCATGGTCTTCGCCGGGTTGCTGATGACCGGCGGCGCGCTGGGCGACCGGCTGGGCAACCGTCGGATCTTCTGTTCGGGCGTGGCGGTGTTCACCGTGTCCTCCGCCGCGTGCGCGTTCGCGCCGACGGCCCCCTTTCTGGTTGCGGCCCGGCTGGTGGAGGGGCTCGGCGCTGCGCTGATCGTGCCCGGCTCCCTGGCCCTGCTCCAGCAGGCCTACCCGGCGCCGGCCGCACGCTCACGAGCCTTCGGTCTGTGGGGATCGATGGCCGGTATCGCGGCCTCGGCCGGGCCGCTGCTGGGCGGGCTCCTGGTCTCGACCGTGGGCTGGCGCTGGGTCTTCCTCATCAATCTGCCCGTCGGCGTGGCCTGCCTGCTGCTGACGCTGCGGCACGTGGCGCCCTCGCCCCGGAACGCCGACCGGGCTCTGGACCGGCCGGCCCAGTGCGCCGTCGTGGCGGCCGTGGGGTTGCTGACGGCCGCGCTCAACGAGGCCGGACGACGCGGCTGGTCCGACCCCGCCGTTCTCGCCGGGCTGGGCCTGGCCGCCTCAGCCGCCGTGGCGTTCGTGCTGCGCGAGCGGCTCGCCCGGTCGCCCGCCCTCCCGCTGAGCCTGCTGCGCTCACGCGCGATGAGCGGCGGGGCCGGCATCGGTCTGCTGTTCAACTTCGCCTTCTACGGGATGGTGTTCACCGCCAGCCTCTCCTTCCAGCACCAGCGCGGCTTCAGCGCCCTCGTCACCGGGGCGGCCCTGTTCCCGGCGGTGGCGATGACCATGTTCGCCTCCGTCCTGTCCGGGCGGCTCAGCCGCCGCACCGGCGATCGTCCGCTCGTCGTCTCCGGCATGCTGCTGGCCGCCCTCGGACTGGCCGGCTGGGCCGCGGCGGGAGCAGCTCCCGCCTACCCGTTGCTGGTGGCACCCATGATGGCCGCCGGGTTCGGTACGTCCTTCGCCCTCACCGGCTCGACCGCCACCGTGATGGGTGCCGCGTCACCGGCATACGCCGGGGCCGCCTCCGCCCTGTTCAACACCACCCGCCAGGTCGGCAGCGCCACCGGCGTGGCACTCGGGGGAAGCCTCCTGGCCACGCACACCGACTACGGCGCCGGGCTGCGCACCAGCATGGCCATCGGCGCACTTGCCTATCTGAGCGCCGCCTGCCTGGCATGGCGGTGCGTGCCGACGGACTCCGAAGCCGCGTAGGCCGTACCAGGGCTGCCGAACGGGCCGGAGCGGTCCCCGTCTGCGCGTAGGCCGTGCGGAGGAACCGGCCGCTCCAGGGGCACCAGGGCCGCCCGGCCGGGAAAGCACACAGGGGGAGGACCGGCAGACCCACACGGACGAGACGGAGACAGGGCGATGGCGACCACCACCGCGAGCGGGGCCCGGACCAGTCTGGAGCCGGCCAGTCTTCAGCTGCCGGGCATCGTGCTGGGGGTGGGGCTGGGCGGGTTCCTCGACGGCATCCTGCTGCACCAGCTCCTGCAGTGGCACCACATGCTGAGCAGCACCAACCACGACCGCATCGGCGTCAAGTACTACAACCCCCACACGGTCTCCGGGCTGGAGATGAACACCCTCTGGGACGGCATCTTCCACGTCGTGTGCTGGATCGCCGTCCTCATCGGCCTCGCGATCCTGTACTCCCGGGTCACCCACAACCGCCGCCGGATGTGGACGTCTCGGGTGCTGTGGGGCTGGATCCTGGTGGGCTGGGGCCTCTTCAACCTCGTGGAAGGCGTCCTGGACCACCACATCCTCGGTATCCACCATGTCCACGGCGGCCCCTACCAGGTCTGGTGGGACATCGGCTTCCTCGTCCTGGGCGCCCTGCTGGTCGCGGGCGGCTGGCTCCTTCAGCGCAGTGGGCAGCCCTTCGACCCCGACGCCCCCACCCCCCGCCTCGCGGGATCACCCGCGTGATGGGCCACGACACACATCACCTCCACCACGGCGCCGGAAGCGGCCTGCCGGAGACCCTGCTGCCGGCGCTCGCCCTGCTGGCGTGCGCCGGCGTCTACCTTCGCCTCGCCCGCCTGGCCCGGCTCCGGAACCCGGTGCGGGGCTGGAGCCCCTGGCGTACGGCCTGCTTCACCATGGGCCTGGTCCTGCTGGCGGTGGCGATCCTGCCGCCGATCGCACCCCTCGCCCACACCGACTTCCGCGGCCATATGGCCCAGCACCTGCTGATCGGCATGTACGCCCCGCTCGCCCTGGTGCTCGGCGCCCCCGTCACCCTTGTGCTGCGGACGCTGCCGGCACACCGCGCCCGCCAGGTCACCGCGGTCCTGCACAGCCGGGCCGCCCGCCGGTCGGCCCATCCGGCAGTCGCCCTGCTGCTGTCCGCCGGCAGTCTCGCGGTCCTCTACTTCACACCGCTCTACGACGCCGCCATGGCCCGTCCGGCCGGGCACTGGCTGCTGCACGCCCACTTCCTGGTGTCGGGCTGCCTGTTCGCCTACGTCATCGCCGGCCCCGACCCGGCCCCCGCCCGCCCCGGCGTCCGCGCCCGGCTGGTCTACCTCGGCTGCGCCGTCGCCCTGCACGCCGCCATCGCGCAACTGATGTACGGGGGCATCTGGGTCGACATCCACGCCCCCATCCCTGAGGTCCAGGGTGGTGCGGAAATCATGTACTACGGCGGTGACATCGCCGAGCTCCTTCTCGCCGCCGCCCTTGTGACCACCTGGCGCCCCGAACGCCGCTCCCAGCCGGCCGCGCAGGACCACCCGTCCTACCGTCCCGCGCGGACGTGACGCCCACGGGCTCGCGGCGTCCGGCACGGACGTTGATGCCCTCAGCCGTGATCTCCTGCACAAGTGGCGGGATTCGCCTGGCCGCCATCTTCGAGCCACTCCCAGGACGTGTCCGGCTGTGACGGTCGGAGAAGTTGGCTATACAACTTTGCCCGAGGAGTGAATGTGTCCCCTCTGCCCGCTTTCCCGATCGGCGACCTGCCGGTGATGTGGCTCCGCGACAACTGCCCCTGCACCCGGTGCCGCGATCCGCGCTCCGGCCAGAAGCTGTTCCAGATCGGGTCCCTTCCCGACGGGCTGCGGGTCGCTGCGGTGGCTGCCGCCGACAGCACCGGGGAGCCGGCCGTCGAGGTGACCTGGGACCCCGACGGGCACCGATCGACGTACCCGCAGGCCTGGCTGGAGGCCCATCGGCCCGGGGGACCGGAGCACCGGGACCGGCGCACCGAAGCCGGCAAGGAACTGTGGACGGCACGCGATCTGACCGGCCGGGTGCCCACGGCGGCCTGGGACGAGTACCTGGCCGAGCCGGCCCTGCGGGCGCGGTTGCTGGAGTCCGTGCTGCGGCTGGGCTTCATGGTGCTGCGCGGGGTGCCCGCGCGCGAGGGCCAGGTGCTCGCCGTGGCGGAGACCTTCGGCTACGTTCGTGAGACCAACTACGGCAAGCTCTTCGACGTACGCGTCGAGCCCGACCCGAACAACCTCGCCTTCACCTCGGTCGCCATCACACCGCACACCGACAACCCGTACCGGGACCCGGTTCCGACCCTGCAGCTGCTGCACTGCCTGGTCAACGACGCGGCCGGCGGGGACTCAGGCCTCGTCGACGGGTTCGCCGCAGCCGCGCTGCTGCGGCGCGAGGACCCGGAGGCGTTCAAGGTGCTCTCCCGTACACCCGTACCGTTCGTCTTCCGTGACGCGGGGACCGAACTGCGCGCCGACCGTCCGCTGATCGACACAGACCCGCTGGGCCGCGTACGCGAGGTGCGCTACAACAACCGTTCGATCGGCACCCTGCGGCTCTCTGCCGACGCACTGGAGGCGTTCTACGCGGCCTACCGCACCTTCGCGGAGCTGCTGCTGCGCCCGGAGCTGCGTCTGGACCTGCGCCTGGTGCCCGGTGACTGCCTGGTGTTCGACAACACCCGGCTGCTGCACGCCCGTACCGCGTTCGCCCAGGACGGGGCGCGTCACCTCCAGGGCTGCTACGCCGACCTGGACGGGCTGGCGAGCACCCTGGCCGTACTGCGCCGCGCGGACACCCTGGAACAGCTGGCCGAACTGTTCGCCGGGGCCGGGGCGACGGAGTACCTGGGCGAGCCGGTCTCCATGGCCCAGCACATGCTGCAGGCCGGGGCCAGGGCCGAGGCCGCGGGTGCCCCGCCGCATCTGGTGGCCGCCGCGCTGCTGCACGACGTCGGGCATGTCGAGGATGACGTCGTCACCGGCCGGGAGCTGATGTCCGGCAACGACAACCGGCACAGTCACACCGGTGCCGACGTGCTGGGCCGCTGGTTCGGGCCGGAGGTCACCGAGCCGGTTCGGCTGCACGTGGCCGCCAAGCGCTATCTGTGCGCGGTGGAACCGGGCTACCACGACCGGCTGTCGGAGGCGTCGAAGTACACGCTCGCGGTCCAGGGCGGCGTGATGACCGCTGCGCAGGCGGCCCAGTTCGCCGCGCTGCCGGGCGCGGCCGACGCGGTCGCCGTCCGCCGCTGGGACGACGAGGCCAAGGACCCGGACGCGGTCACCCCGCCGTTCGAACACTTCCTCCCGCTGCTGACCGCGCTGCTGCGCGGCTAAGAGCTCCGGACAAAATGGGGGTCCGATCAGCTCGCGGCGTCTGGTGCGTGCGAGCGTGCGTGCCAGACGCCGCGAGCCGGACTCCCAATTTGTCCGGAGCTCTAAGCACCAGGGGTTGCCGTGCCGGGCCGGTGGCGGCGGCCCAGGGTGGAGGTGGCCACGGAGTTGTGCACGGTGAAGGCGATGGTGCCGGGCAGGTAGCGGTCCTCGGACCACTCCACCGGCACCCCCGCCGGATCCGTCGTGCGGCGCCGCTCGCGCAGCAGGACCTGCCCGGGCGGACACTCCAGCAGCCGGGCGTCATCACCGTCGGCCCACGCGAGATCGATGGTGTGGTCGGCGTCGGTGAAGAGCACTCCGTGGGTGACAAGGGCCTCGGTGTGCGAGACGACGTCCGGCGGCAGCTCCGCCACCAGTGCGCCCACCCGGGCCGGGTAGAGGGACCGTTCGACCATGACCGGCTCCCCGGACAAGGTCCGCAGCCGCAGCACCAGATACACCTCCGCCCCCGGCTCCAGGCCCAGCTGCCCGGCTTCGAAGGGCTCGGCCGACCGGCGCACCACGCGGTCCAGCCGGCCGCCCGGCGTCTCGCCGATGGAGCGCGCCCAGTTGGTGAAGCTCAGCAGCTCCGAGAAGCTCTGCGCCCGGGGACCGCCCAGCACCGTGCGCGGAGTGCCGCGCCGGGAGGTGACCAGACCGTCCGAGCGCAGCACGGCCAGCGCGTGCCGGATCGTGCCCCGGGAGACGCCGTAGCGCTCGGCCAGCGTCCCCTCGGGAGGCAGCTTCGCACCGGTGGCGTACTCGCCCGCGATGATCGCCTCGCGTAGTTCGGCCGCGACCCTCCGGTAGCGCAGCTCGCTGTCCGGGCTGCCGTGCTCCTGCCGCACCGTGTCTCCTGGGCCGCTCATGGTCGTGCGGGCCGGAAACCCGGCCCCCAGCAGACCCTACCGGCCGAGGAGGGGCCGGATCGGGGTCGTAGCCGATGAGCGGTCATGCCACGTCGTGCCTCATCCAGGGTGCGCGGTGCCGCTCACTGGGCGGTGCCGAAGTCCTGGGTCCAGTAGCTGTTGGGCTGGGCGAGGCCGACGCCGATCTCCTTGAAGTCGCAGTCGAGAATGTTGGCCTTGTGGCCGGGGCTGGCCATCCAGCCCGCCATGACCTGCTCGGGAGTGGCGTAACCGTAGGCGACGTTCTCGCCGTAGGTGCGCCAGCTGTAGCCCGCCTGGCTGATCCGGCCGCCCGGGGAGGAGCCGTCGGAACCGGTGTGCGACATGTTCTGGTGGGCCGCCATGTCGTCGCTGTGGGCCTGCGCGACCTTGGTGAGGGTCGCGTTCACGGTCAAGGCCGAGCATCCGACCTTGGCGCGCTCGGCGTTGACGAGTTGGACGACGCGGGCGGTGACCCCGGAGGCCGTGGCGGTGGCCGCGGGCGCCGTGGGGGAGGCAGCAGCTGCCGTGGCGGTCGCCGTCGGGGTGGGGGTCGCCGTGGCCTTGGGGGTGACGGCGGTCGTCGTCGCCCGGAGCTGCTGGGCGGCCTCGCTCTGCGTGGGGCGGGGACGCACGGGAGCCTTGCGCTTGGGCGCGGCCTTCCGAGTGCGCTTGATGGTGGTCGGAGACTTCGACGGCGTCGTGCTGGGCACGACGTTCACTTCGCCGTAGAGGAGGTGCGGCCGGTCCGGGTGGCTCCAGGAAACCGAGGTCGAAGCCTTCGCGTCGTTGTGGGTCTGCTTTCCACCGCCGCCCTGCCAGTCGACACACGCCAGAGCGGCGCTCGGCGCGCCCACGACTCCCACGGCGACGGTAGCCACGATTATTCGCCGGTAACGGCTGTCCTTGCGATGCTTTCCCATGCGTGACCTCAAGATCCGCTCCTGATCTGCGGCGACCTCCTGCCGGGTCGATTCTTAGGAGCGCGCCGCAGAGAGAGCAAAGAGCCTTCTTACTACCCCGCTTAGTAGGTCAGGACGGCCCTTGCGGCGGGCGTGAGGGCATGCTGGTCCGGCCGGAGTGGCCTTGAGGCAAGTCTGTTGTCGCGTCAGAAGGCTGCGGCCTTTGCGAAATGTGCGAAGGGGCCGAGCACGCGGAACACCTCAGGGCCCGGCCTGTCATACGTGGGGATCAAGCCGGACAAATTCCGTTTTGTCGGCAAGGTGCTTTCTACTATCGGGCACGTCTAGATCGCGCATTGCTGTGAGGGATATCACCGAACCTTCAAGCCTGTCCCGAAGAAGTCGTTCAGTGTCCCGCAGCCCGGGCCAGGGCGTGGTCGGCCGGAGCGGCCGGTGCGGCGACGCGATCGGCTGGGGGAGGCCGGCCGGCGACGAGGTCGACACCCTCACCGGCCCACACCGGCAGCGGCGGCACATCGCCTCGTGCCACATCCGCCCGGGGGCCTGCCGGGCCCGGGGGTCCGCGGCGAGTTCCGCTTCCCGGCCCCGCGAGCGATCGAGGTAGGGATGGCCGAGAGTGGGAGCCAAGAGCCATCGGGACGATCCAGTTGGCGGACCGGTGCTCCTACACACTGACCACCGTGCACAACACGGGTCCCAGCCTCGACGCCAACGGGCCGCCCGTCATCACCACCCCCATCACCCTCAGGGGCGGCAGGAACACTGCGCGGGAGGTCTACCAGAGTTCCATCATGGGGGCGCATTCACGGGCGTGGGCAGGACACGGAAGGCCCGGAGCCCGTACCGTACGCACGACCGGATCCCGCACGGTCCGCGCGCGGAGCCTGCACGGCCCACGCACACGGACCTCGTACCGGGGCCCAGGGCCAGGGCGGCACCGAGGCCGCTTGCGCTCGACATGAATTTCGTGGGGCTACTCCGCAGGTGGGCGAGGACCAGCACCGCACCGTAGACATCTGCGGCACACGTACACATGCCGACACCACCGCGATGAGCGCGGCACCCCACTGATGCCTCATCACCACCCGATCGAACAGACGGGTCGGACCAGGTGGGGGCAATGCCGGAACGCCTCAAGCACCCCTTCCAATCTCGGTTGCGAGCAGAACCCGTCCTGGAGCATCGTCTTGGCATGATCGAACTGACTTCTCCGGGACCGGATGACTGGCCGCTGTGGCGCGCGCTGCGGCTGGCGGCGCTCACCGAGGCGCCGTATGCCTTCGGCTCGACGTTGGCGGAGTGGCAGGGGCACGGCGACCGGGAGGAGCGCTGGCGGGCCCGTCTCGGCATTCCCGGCGCTCGCAACGTCGTCGCAGTCTCGCAGGACGGCCCGGTCGGTATGGTCAGTGGCGTCCCGGCCGAAGATCCGGATGTCGCAGAGTTGATCTCTTTGTGGGTCAGTCCCACGGTTCGCGGTCAGGGGGTGGGAGACCTCTTGGTCGAAGAGATCGCGCGGTGGGCTGTGCTGAGAGATGCCAAGACCTTGCGGTTGTCGGTGATGCCGGACAACCGTGCCGCCATCGCGCTCTACGAGCGTCATGGTTTCAAGGACACCGGAGAGCCGGGCGACCTGTCGCCGGACGGCGTGCGCAGGGAACTGGTCCTGGCGAAGGTTCTTGATTCCGCGTAGTCACGTCACGGTTCGGTCGGCGTCGTAGTGAGGTGCGCAGGTGGGTCGGGGTGACGGTTCCACCGCATGCTCGGCCTGCTGGGCGAGAACAACGGACCGTGCGACACGGAACCCCGGGCTGTGTGGATCCCTCTCACCCCCCGAAGGGGGACACACATGAAGATCACAATTCGGCGGATGCCCGTAGTCGCGGCACTCGTCTGCCTCTGCCTGCCGCTGGTCTCCTGCGGTACGGAACACGCAGGGGCGCGAGCGGTCGCCACATCTGGACCGGGATCGTCTGCGGCGGGCGACACGAGCGACGATCAGACGCTGCCGGACACGACCTCCGACGACCAGAACCTTCCGGACGAGACGAGCGACGATCAGACGCTGCCGGACACGACCTCCGACGACCAGCAGGACCCCGGCCCTCCCATGGGGGACACCACGGACGACGACGGGGGCGTGCCGACGGCCGGTCCGCACCGCTGGTTCCCGATGCTCCGCGAATTCCGCGCGTACCTCTCAACGGACGCTCCAGAAGCGGACGCCGCCATCGCCGCCCACGTGACGGGCGCCTACATCCGCACGCCCGCGGACAGCACCCGCAGCACCGCCGTGGTCCGGGTCGACTACGGGGTGATGGAACAGGACGACGCGGACCGCACAGCCGAAGTGTTCGCCCACTGGCGGGATTCCGTCTACGGCGATCACGGCCACGTGGATGTCCTGGGCCCGGCGAAGACCACCGCCCAACGGGACTGGTAGCCGTCGACCGCTGAGGGCGAGGGCATTGCTGGACGCGTGAAGTGGCATCAGAAATCGAGACGCGGCTGTAAGCCGGCTGTGGCAGGGTGGCGGAACGTCCCTGGGCCCGTTCGACACAGGAGCGTCGATGACGACACCGCCCCGACTGCATCCCCTGCTGGAGCAGTTCGACTTCGCCCGCAAACGCCTCGCCGACCGTATGACAGGGCCGGTCATGGACAGCGGCGACGGGACGGACACGGAGGTCGGCGGCCCCATGACCGACGACGAGTACCTCTGGGAACCGGTGCCCGACTGCTGGTCCGTACGGCGGCGCGTGGACGGGCCGGGGTCGCGCGCGACTCTCCTCGCGGGCACCGGCGACTGGGGACGCGACGCCGCCTCCTACCCGCACCCTTGGCCACCGCCCTTCACCACCATCGCGTGGCGCCTGAGCCACCTCAGCGAAATGCTGGCCCTGCGCGCCGACCACACCGTCGGCAACCGCGCGCTGACCCGGGACGACTACCCCGTCAGCGGGGACGCCGCGGGGGCGGTCGCGGCCTTCGACACCGCTGCCGCGGCTTGGCGGACGGCCCTGCTGAGCGTTGACGACGCCGCACTCGACACCGTGGGGTACTGCACCTACCCGCACGGCAGCGACCCGGAGGAGCCGTTCGTCGACATCGTGTGGTGGGTCAACCAGGAATTGCTGCACCACGGGGCTGAGATCGCCCTGTTGCGCGACCTCTACCGAGCCCGACCGCAGTGACCCCGTCGCCGGCGGATTGCTTGCTGAGCGATGCCCAACTGGAGTGGGGGCGGGCAGAGGACCACGCTGAGGTGTGAAGTGGGGGATGGTGTGGTGACGGCCCGCGCGATCGCTGTCCTGGCAAGATAGGCACATGGAACGAGTGCTTGGAATCGGCGGATACTTCATGCGAGCCGCCGACCCGGTGGCCTTGAATGCGTGGTATCGCGAATGCCTGGGCCTGGACGCCGATGAGCACGGCCTGTGGCGTCAGGAAGCCGGGGCGACGGTGTTCGCGACGTTCGAGTCCGAGACCGACTACTTCGGGTCTCGCGCCCAGCAGACCATGCTCAACTTCCGAGTTCGCGACTTGGACGCGATGCTCGCGCAACTGCGCGCCAAGGGAGCGGACGTGGCCCAAGACACTCAGGAGATGGAGGGTGTCGGTCGATTCGGCTGGGTGACCGATCCTGAAGGCAATCGGATCGAGCTGTGGCAGCCCGCCTGACCATGACTGACGTGTTCGCGTGCGCCGAGGTCCAAAACGTCAGGCTGCCCATCGAGGGCGCCAAGGCCCACCAGCGCTCGGCCGGAGGTTCCCAGCCGAGCGCGAGTCGGTGTCGATGGAATCCTGCGCTCGACGAATGAACAGCCGGCGCTGAAATCGACGCAGTGAGTGGCGTTTTGAGGGGGCTGCTTACGCGCCCACTGCGGCAAGCGACAGCGCCCAAAGACGCTCGGCGGCGTCCGGATCGAGCGCGAACGGGGCTACGCCGCCGGAGGAGGTCCCCACGGCCTCAAGCGTCAGTGTCTCCGCCTCGTTGCAGTCCTCGAAGTAACGACCACCGATGCCCTCCAGCACGGCGGAGGTCGCGACCGCCACGCTCGTCGCGGCGCCCTGGGCGGTCGTCTTGAACCGGAAGGGCGCGCCGAGGATTTCTCCGGCTTCCCCGGCTGCCGCAGCGGCGCGCAGCTGTGCGGCCTGCTCCGGGTCCATGTAGCGAGAAAGGTTGGTCTCCATGATCACGCCGGGGTGGACGGCGTTGGCGGTGATCCCGTCGGCCGCCCAGTGACTGGTGGCTCCGACCGCGAAGAGCACGTTGGCGGTCTTCGACTGTCCGTAAGCGAGCCACGGGTCATAGGCACGGGAGCTGAAGTTGATGTCGTCGAATTCGACCGGCGAGGCGTGGTGGCCTCGGGAACTCAGCGACACGATGCGCGCGTTGCCGGCAGCCGCGAGTGCGTCGTGGAGGCCGAGCGCGAGTGCGAAGTGGCCGAGATGGTTGGACGCGAACTGCATCTCCCAGCCGTCCGGTATACGGTCGAGCGTGGGCAGAGCCATCACTCCGGCGTTGTTGACGAGGATGTGCAGCGGCCCGGTCCAGGCGCTCGTGAAGGCGGCGATCGACTCCCGATCGACGAGGTCGACCGGCCTGACATGCACGGCGTCATTGCCGGTCGTCTTACGGATGTCGGTCGCGGTGTGCTCACCGGCGTCCGTGTTGCGGACCGCGAGCGTGACCGAGGCCCCGGCACTCGCGAGGGCGCGGGCGGTCTCGGCGCCGAGCCCCGACGAGGCACCGGTGACGACTGCGTGTTTACCGGAAAGGTCGACGCCTTCGACCACCTCGGCGGCCGTCGACTCTTCTCCGAACGGGGTGTGGATGCGTTGGGTGGATGTCATGATCTCAAGTCCTGATAACTGATCGACTATCTGTCTCTCACCTGAACAAGTGAGGGGATTTCGGTCCGGCGGACCGATGGAGGATCGCGCGGTGCGCCTCCTCAGGCAGGGGTCTTTGCGTTCTTCGCGGTGAGGCTGGTGACGGCCGCGTCACGCCGATGGTCCTGAAGTTCCGGACCTTCGGGGCGCGGTTCATGGCTGAGGATGCCGAGGCGACCCAGGGCGTGCTGCTGTGGCGCAGCGCGATGTGCGGCGTGCACCACCGGCCGCAGACGCGGTGCGCGGGCCGGGCGGCGGCGGTGCGGGCCTGGTGTTCCGGGCCGGGCGAGTTCGAAGAGGTAACCGCGCTCGGTGTCGTCCAGACGCAGAGCGTGGGCGACGGCCTCCAGCACCGCGTCCGAGACGTGGGGGTGGCGGCCCTGTTCGAGGCGGGCGTAGTAGTCCGTGCTCACCCCGGCCAGGCGTGCGACCTCCTCGCGGCGCAGCCCCGGCACCCGGCGCGCGCCGCCGCTGAAGGCGCCCCCCGCGTCCTCGGGGCGCAGACGGGCCCGCCGCGAGCGCAGGAAGTCACCCAGTTCGCCGTTCTGCTTCATGTCGCCAGTGTGTCGCCCGCAGGGCCGTGACGGGCCGGTGAAGGTGGACCAGCCAGACCTAGGTTCAGCAAGGCGTACGTACGGGCTCCGCACCCTCGCAAACGGCGCAATGCTGCACGGCAGGGCAGCTGCCTCGCCGGCGACGAGGGCGGAAAACCTCCCCTGACCTGCAACTCGTCACCCAGGGGTGATCAACACGATGTGTGTGGGTGACGAAGAAGGGTGTCGTGCTGGTGGACGCCTCGCCGTTCCTGGGGGGCAGGCTGCTGGCGGCGATCGAGGAGCAACCCAGGCGCTCCGCTCGGCTGATTCACGGCCGCTCCTCGTACGAGGAAAGTCCGTTTCCCGTCGGAGGCCATCTGCGAGGCGGCGCTGCCCTCCTGGTTCGCATCCGGCGTCGCGTACTGCGGGTGTCTGCGGGCGCCCTGCGCCCGCCCTGTTGAACCTGGGGCCGGGGGGTCCACCTTCGCTTAACTGCCGTGCCACCGCGGCGGGATGCATGGACCCGAAGGCGAACTGGGCGACTCCCTGGACTCCGTACACCCGCTTCGAGCCTTGTTCAGGGTCGGCGCCCCCGAGACAGTCCCCAAGGCGACGCCCGGCCGCCCCGTTCGGGCCACCCGCGGTGCTCGAACCAGTCCGGCGCGAGGATCGACATCACGACGGCGTCCACCCGCTCGCCCTCCCACAACAGCGCGTCCCGGAGAACCCCCTCGGGAACGAAGCCCACCTTCTCGTAGACGCGGCGGGCTCGCGGATTGAACGCGTACACCTCGAGCGAGATGCGGTGCAGCCCCAGCCTCTCGAAGCCGTAACCGACGATCAGCCGGGTCGCCTCGGTTCCCAGCCCGCGTCCGTGGGCACCGGGCACGAAAGCGATACGGAAGTTGCAGCTCTCGTTGCCCGCGTCCCAATCGTTGAGGACCGCCTCGCCGACGACGTCCCCCGTCGGCTTCTCCATCACCGCGAGGTCCAGACGGTCATCGTGGTCAGCACGCGTGCCGTACCACGTCCGTAGCCGTGCTTCGTCGGGCTCGCCCTCGGCGTGGTAGCCGGTCAGCCGCATCGTCTCCGCGTCCTGGAACATGGGCATGAGCGCGTTCGTGTCGTTCACCGTGACCGGTCGCAGCGCAACCAGCTCTCCGTCCAGCGTGGGCTTGAAACGGAACCCGGCTACCGGAAACGTCCCCATCATGATCAGTCATTCCCGCAGTGTGTCCGGCCCACGGACCTGCCGTCACCGAGTTGTCGGTAGAGCGTCCTGGAGGGAGACGTCACATCCTCGGACCGCGGCGGATGCGGTAGAGCACGTTCGAGCGCAGCGGTCCTTCGGGTGCGGTGGGGTCGTCGAAGTCGTCGGCCGGGTTCCGGGTCATGCCGATCCGACGCATCACCGCCTGTGAACGGAGGTTGGCGGCTGTGGTCACGGCGAGGATCTCGGGAAGCTCAAGCGCCTCGAAGCCATGGGCCAGGACCGTCCGTGCGGCCTCGGTGGCGTACCCCTGGCCCCAGGCCGGGCGGGCGAGCCTCCAGCCGATCTCCACTCCGGTGAACGGCATGTCGTCGTCCACCTGGTCCAAGCCCGCAAAGCCGATGAACTCGCCCGTGGCCTGCACCTCGACCGCCCACCATCCGTAGCCTCGTCGGTCGAACTCGGCCTGGAACCGCGCCACGGAAGCATCGCTCTGTTCGCGGGTGAGCAGGTCGCCCAAGTGTTCCCGGACCTCGGCATCGGCATTCATCGACGCCCATGGTGCAAGGTCCGAGTCACGCCATCCGCGCAGGGTGAGGCGATCGGTGTGCAGTTCTGTCATGCGCTCAGCCAACGTGAGCCCCGGGCCTCGAGGCAATCTCTTTTCTTCGCTCCGAGGTCCGGACGGGACAATCTTCAGGCGAACGGTCCGTCGTCGACGAAGCGCCGGAGGTGGGCGGCGAAGGTTCGGGCTTCGTCGGCCGACCATGAGGCGAGGCCGGCCTCGATGTGGGCGGACAGGCGCTGGCGCAGGACTTCCACCGTCCGCTCGCCCTCGCTCGTGAGGGCGAGCAGCGTCGCACGCCGGTCCGCGGGGTCCGGTTCACGTCGTACGAGCCCTGCCTCCTCGAGCCTGGAGGCGCGACGGGTGACGCCGGAGCGGTCGAGTCCGGCATCGGGGGCCAGCTCGGCGGCGCTTCGCGGCCCGGTCCTGGCCAGCCCGCTGAGCACCGGGTAGGTCAGTTCGTCCACGGCATCCCCCAGACCGGCGGTCAGGGTCCGGTACAGCTCCACACGGGTGCTGCGTTTGAGCAGTACGCCCAAGGCGTCGGCGATCTCATGCCCCACATCGTTCTTCATGCCTCCCAGATTAGCGTGCGTGGCGCACGCGCATGGGCTACAGTGATGCAAGAAGCGTGCGCCGCGCACGCACTTCCGGTCGGGGCACCCCTGGGAGGCCCCTTGGACACCACAAAGGATCGCGTGATGAATCGCACCGGCATCGCCACCGCACTGACCGACCTGCTCTTCGACTCCGGTCTCGACCTCCGTGAGGCGGCCGACCGGCACTTCGCCCCCGACTACCGGCAGCGCACGGACGGCCGGTGGGACGACCGCGACGGCTTCCTGGAGCACATCGCCCACCTCCGTACGGTCGTCGTCGAGGGGTCCGTCGAGGTCCACGACGAGATGTACGACGGCACTCGCTACGCCGACCGTCACACCGTCCACGTCACGAAGCGGGACGGATCCACCGTGCGCACGGAGGTCTACCTGTTCGGCGAGTTCGCATCCGACGGCCGTTTTCGCCGTATCGAGGAAGTCACCCTCATGCTCGAAGGCTCCGATGCGGATCGGAACCTGGGCAGCGCTCGCTGAGGAGGGGATTCGGTCCGCACCCCGGGCGAGGTGCGGACCGATGGCTCAGCCGGTGACGCTGGCCGCACCCGTCTCGATGTGGCCCACGAAGCGCCGCGAGAAGGAGCTGTCGGCGTTGACGGTGACGGTGAAGTCGTACCAACCGCCGTTGTACGCCACGGCGTTGAAGTAGTCGTCCGTGAACTGTCCGGCGGTCACCCGATAGGTCCAGGGTCCGTCGCCCCGGTAGTTGTTCGACGTGATGGTGAAGGTCACGTCCGCGGCGGTCTGGTTCGTCATACGGAACCAGACCGCCTGCTTACCGGTGTTCGGGGCCGGGGCGTAGAAGCAGCCGACCTCGATGCCCTTGGCCGGCCCGAGGGCATTGCCGGTGAACCGGCGCAGGAAGCGGTTGGGGCCGACGACACTCAGGTCGTAGAGGCCGTCGCCGTAGCCGCTGCCGACGTTGATGTAGTCCTCCACCTGGCCGTCGGTGTGCGTGGCGGCGTCGTAGGGGTCGACGGTGTACTGCCACGGGCCACCGCTGCGGTAGGCGTTGGCGTAGACCGAGAAGTGCACCGCCTCGGTGGCCTGGACGCCCTGGTTCGCCAGGTCGATCCAGGCCAGGACCTGGCCGTTCGCGTTGTAGTCGAACCGGCCGATGTAGGCGTTCGGCTGGTACGGCAGGGCCCGGGCCGGCTTGGTGCCCGGCTCCTGCGCGGGCAGCGCGTTGGTGTTGGAGCTCGGGTTCGGCAGCAGATAGCAGTGGACCTGGCCGATGACCGTGCTGGTGGAGGGCAGGGACGGCATCCCGTAGACGGGGGAGGTGAAGTCGAAGCAACTGGTCAGGTCGCCGGTCACCTTGCGGCGCCAGGCGCTGATGCTCGGGCAGCGCGCGGGGGTGCCGAGTGCCGTCGTCCAGGTCTCCAGGAACTGGATGACCGACGTGTGGTCGGTGACCTGGGAGTTGACCCAGCCACCGCGGCTCCAGGGCGAGACCACGAACATGGGCACCCGGAAGCCGAGACCGATCGGCGCCCCGTTGACGAACTCGTCCGAGGTTCCGGCCGGCGGGACCGGCGGCGGCACATGGTCGAAGAAGCCGTCGTTCTCGTCGTAGTTGACGAACAGAACGGTGGAGTTGAAGACGGCCGAGTCCGCGTTGAGTGCCTGCATCACCAGGTTGATGAAGTGCGCGCCGTCGTTCGGCGGGGCGGAGGGATGCTCCGAGAAACCCTGGTTGGCGACGACCCAGGAGACCTGCGGAAGGGTGCCGTTCAGTACGTCGTGCCGGATGGCGGCCGCGATGTCGTCGGGCGTCGAGCCGGTGGCTCGCGGCACCGACGCCATGCCCCGGTCGTACAGCGGGTTGCCTGCCGAGGCGTTGGCGAACGCGGAGAAGTAGGCGAGGCCGTTGTCGCCGAAGTTGTCGCCGGCGTTCTGGTAGACCTTCCAGCTCACGCCCGCGTTCTGCAGTGCCTCCGCGTAGGTCTGCCACTTCAGTCCGGACTCGTCCGCGCCGTCGTACGCGGGACCGCCGGCGGTGCCGTTGGGGTCGATCATGCCGCCCCACAGATAGGTGCGGTTGGGGCCCGTCGCGCTGAGGATCGAGCAGTGGTACGCGTCGCACAGGGTGTAGGCGTCGGCGAGGGCGTAGTGGAAGGGGATGTCACCGCGGTTGAGGAACCCCATGGTGCGGTTGGTGCCCTTGGCGGACACCCAGCTGTCCATCTTGCCGTTGTTCCAGGCCTTGTGCTGTGAGGACCACCCGTGGTCGAGCGAGCCGTCGCACTGGGCGAGCCGCTCACCGTCGACGCCGAGCCAGGGCGATGTGGCGCTCATCGACCACGGGTACTGGCGTCCTGCTCCGGACGGCTGGTTGAAGACCGAATAGCCGCCCGGCAGCGTGATGGCGCTGCGGTCGGCGAAGCCCCGGACGCCCTTGAGCGCGCCGAAGTAGTGGTCGAAGCTGCGGTTCTCCTGCATCAGGACGACCACGTGCTTCACATCGGTGATCCCCCCGGATACGGCCGATGCCGTTGCGTGCTCCGTGGTGGGCAGGGCGTCCAGCCCCAGAGCAGTGCCGACGACGGCTGCTCCTCTGAGGAACGTACGGCGGTCGAGCGGTGACACATGGACCTCCGAAGGGCGGGTGGACGAGAGGACAGGCAGGGTTACCTTCGATCCGTTGCGTGGCCGAGGGCCGAGGGCCAGCCAACATGGGCATGAACCTTTCAAATCCCTCTTGGACCAGACTCGTTATCCAATCGAGATGAAGAGTGTTCGTGCACAATCGGGGCGCGGCCGTCGCCGGACCGGGGCTCCTCGGCCGGGCGTCGGCTGTCCCTGGCGGTGCTGCGAGGATCACGAGTCGATCGATCACGACGGACGCGTAGGTCCGCCGTTCTCCCCCTTTTCGCCCCCGTCGACGGGAGGCGCCGACGGCCCGCCGGTGTCGGGTGCGATCCGTGCCGTCATCTCGGCCAGCCGCCTACAGGTTTGTTCGATTTTCTCCTGGGTCTGGTTCCGTTCGGTGATGGCTGCGGAGAGCAGCAGCGCGGTCATCGCGGCGGCTCCGTTGAACGCCTGTAGGGCGATCATGTCGGTGAGAACGGTGTGCCCGGCGAACGAGCCTGATCTGCGGGTGGCGGCGAGGATCGCCCCGGTGGATGCGGCCAGCGCACAGGGTGCGGCTCCGGAGAGCTGGAAGCGGAAGGCGGCCCAGGTCACCAGCGGGAAGGCCAGGAAGATCAGCGGGACCGGAGCGTTTTCGAGGAAGCCGACGCCGATGGCGGCCGTGACGAGCAGCGCTCCCTCTTCCCAGCGGATGGGTGGGGCGTGCTTCGGCCAGTGTGCCGAGCGAAGGACGAGCAGCACGGGGGTGACCACCAGAACGCCCATCGCGTCACCGGTCCACCAGACCCACCACGTGGACCAGAATCCGTTGGCGGGCAGCGCATGGGCGAGGCGCAGGGCGACGCTGCCCACCGTCGCGCTGATCAGCATGCTCGTGAGCCCGCCGAGGAAGACCAGTGCGAGCGCGTCGCGGAAGCGGTCGACAGCGGTGTGGAACCCCGCGCGGCGCAGGAGCGCGTACGAGCACAGGGGCGCAAGGGTGTTGCCCGCCGTGATCGCGAGCACGGCGGGGACCGATGGCCCGAGCGAGATGTTGATCAGGAACGCGCCGAGTGTGACTCCGGGCCAGACCCCCAGGCCGACCAGGAGCAGGCCGGCCACGGCGATGCCGGTCGGCGGCCACAGCGGGGTGACCTGGCCGCGTACGAGTTCCTGGAGCAGCCCCAGCCTGCCGGACGCGTAATAGAGCGCGGCGACGGCGCAGATCTGCAGAACTTTCATGCCGCCGCGCCGGAGCCCGTCACGGTGAACGGCGGTCATCGGGGGGTCCGCAGGGCGAGGACGGCCATGTCGTCGTGCCCGTCGCTGGGGTGGTGGTCGGCCAGTGCCTGGACGAAGTCCTGCAGGGGCAGGGCTGCGTACCTGATGGACAGTTCGGCCAGTGCGTCAAGGCTTTCGTCGATGGGGTGGTCGGGGTGTTCGATGAGCCCGTCGGTGAAGAAGACCACGGTGGAGCCCGGAGGCAGGGGATGGGTGTGGTCCGGGCGGTCTTGGGCGTAGGAGACGTTCAGCGGCAGTCCGGGCTCGGCGGACAGGTACTGCGCCCGGTGGTCGGGGGTGATCAGCAGAGGTGGGACGTGGCCCGCGGTGCTCCAGTGCAGCCTCCAGGCGGACCCGGCGGGTTCGATACGCGCCAGGCTCGTGGTGGTGACGGGGTTGTCGGTGATGGCCTGCAGGGTGCGGTCGAGCTGGGCGAGGATCTCGCTGGGCGGAGTGCGTAGATGGAACAGCAGAGCGCGCAGCATGTTGCGGGTGGAGGCCATGGCGGCCGCGGCAAGCAGGTCATGGCCGACCACATCGCCGATGACGACCGCGGCAGCGCCGTCGGGCAGCAGGATGGCGTCGTACCAGTCGCCGCCGAGCGGGCTGGGTTCGGCGGCGGGGCGGTAGATGGCGGCGGCGTCAAAAGGCCGCATGTCGGACAGCGTCGGCAGCAACAGCCGCTGGAACTGTTCTGATCCGGCACGAACCTGTTCGAAGAGGCGGACGTTGTCGATGGCGACGCCGGCGGCACTGGCGAGGGCGACGAGGATGTTCTCGTCGTAGACGTCGAAGGGCTGTCCGTCGCGTCGCTCGGAAAGGTAGAGGTCGCCGTAGATTTTGCCGCGAATGCTGACGGCGACGCCGAGCAGGGTGCTCAGTTGCGGGTGGCCGGGCGGGAACCCGACGGAGGCCGGGTGGCAGGCGATGTCGTCGAGCCGCAGGGGCTCTGGGTGGCGGATGAAATGTCCGAGCACGCCCATGCCGCGCGGAAACCCCACTTCGGCCAGGGCCGCGCGTTCCCCCTCGGACAGGCCGACGGCGATGAACTGCTCAAGGTACTCACCGGACTCGTCGAGTACGCCCAGTGCCCCGTAGCGGGCGCCGACCAGATCCATGGCGGTGGTCACGATGCGGTGCAGTACCGAGGGCAACTCCACCTCCCTGGTGATGGCCACCACCGCATCCAGCAAGCCCTGGATCCGGTCCTTCGCCGCGGCCAGGGCGCGCAACTGCTCGTCGATCCGGCTCAGTTCGGCGTCCAGACGCAGCAGCAGGTCAGGGTGGGGCGGACGCCTCGGCGCCTGCCCCTCCTCCCCGCCCGCCATCACGTCGTCCCGGCGGCGCGGTACACGCTCCCGGTGGCCTTCTCCTCCGGGGCCACGCAGCCGAACTCGTCCAGGCACAAGGAGCCCACCGTGCTGAAGCGGGCGATCGCCGAGCTGAGGTGCATGGCGGCCGGGGCCTGCTTCGTACGTGAAAACTGCGCGGCCCGCACCGACGCGGTCTCGGGGTGCTCGGCGGTCCTCGCGGGGCTCATGCGCTCGTGCCCTTCTGGTTCACGGTTCTGGTGGTCGGCTTCGACTGCCGGTCGTACGGGGCCCGGTCCGGCAGCGGACGGACGCGGAACCGCCGATGGACGGCGCCTCGCACGCAGCGGGACCACCTTCGCCGCGACCCCGCCTGTGCTTCACGGAGGTGCGGACGGCCTCATGCTCGCGGGCGCCGAGGTCCGTCTCCAGGGTTTGGTTCTCGACGACCTTGCGGGCTCGGAGGGCCACCGGGTCGGTGCCGACCGATCCGAACTCGAGTGCGTCCTGCATCCCGGCGATGACAGCGGTGGCCAAGAACTGTCCGTAGCAGCGGAACCTGTGGCTGATGCGTACGCCGCCCGGCACCTCGAACGCCTCGGCCTGCCCTCGTCCGCCGACGCCCGCGCCTTCGTCACGGCGTTCCGGGGCACTCGGTGGTTCCGGACCGACGTCTGAGTCGAGACCTCGGGGTCCGCCCTGCGGGCACGGCGCATCCGCATGTACAGCCACTCATGGGAGCGGTACACCCCGGCCTCCTGACACGACCGTGATCAAACGAGGCCACAGCGTGACACGGCCGAACAGTCCAACCCGCTCATTACTCCGCGAGTGGCATGCCCTGACCACCGCCCGGGCGACACATGGCCTCCGCCTGCCACGGTGGCTGTCAGCACCTTCGGGTCGCCTCGGTGAGGTGGTGCGGTCTCTTTCGCCTGCCCCGCAAGCTGTCCACTTCCTCCGACGCGTCATCAGGAGGGCGCGCCGTCCAGGACCTCCACCTTGCCGGTGTCGAGCGAGTAGTAGGCGCCGACCACGGCGAGGGCGCCCTTGTCCACGAGCGGTGCCAGGTCCTGGTTGGAGCGCAGCGCCTTCGCGGTCAACCTGACCTGAGCACGGGCCATCGTCTCGACCGGGTCCGTGCCCCCTTCCCGTACCGCCTGCTGGTACGCCGGCCGCAGAGCCCTGGCGATCGCCTGCAGACTGCCGGGCAGCCGCTTGCCGTCCTGCAAGGCGCCGTACGCCGCCTTGACCGCGCCGCAGCGCTGATGCCCGAGGACCACGACGAGCGGAGTGCCACTCGTCATGGGGCCGTACTCGACGGAACCGGTGACGACCGGGCCGACCGCCGTCCCGCCCGTGCGCATGACGTAGAGGTCACCCAGTCCGGTGTCGAAGAGGAGTTCGGGGGGCACGCGGGAGTCGATGCACGAAAGGATCGCTCCGAAAGGCTCCTGCTCCTGTGCCACGAACTGACGCCGGTCCGGGTCCCGGTCGGGGTGTCGTAGATCTCCGCTCACCCAGCGCTTGTTGCCTTCCACCATTCTGGCGAGGGCGGTGGCGGGCGAGGTCGGGCGTGCTTGCGGCTCCGGCGAAAGGCCTTTCGCGGTCGGTTCCGTCCTCGTCGATGAACAGCTCGCGAGCACGGTCGTCGCGCCCACAAGCCCGCCGGCGAGCAGGGTTCTCCGGTCCGGGCGTCCTGCTGTGTCCATCGGTCGTTCTCCTCAGCCGCTCCGACACGTCCGTACGTCTTGGCCGGGGTGATTGTGCAGGGTGGCGCGGGTGCCCCCGAGGCAGGCGCGAGCGGCTGCGGGCCACGTCGCCACCGACGGCCCACAGAAAACGGTGCCATCGGCCGTACGCGGCCCGTCCGGTCAGTGCCCGCGCCAGCCACCTTTCGTCTTGGGCTGCGGACTGTCCGGCGTTCAGCTGCAGACGAGCAGGCCCGCGTTCTGCTTGGCGGTGAGGATCCGACGCACGCTGTCGTTGACCTTGGCGCGGAAGGCGGCGTCTTGCTGCATCCGGGTCTGGACCGCCTGCGCCATCGCCGGTACGACGTCCGGCCGCACCGTAAGGATCATGTTCCCGCCCGCCGCAAGGAAGTTCACCGCTCGCTGGGCGGGGGTGAAGGACCGTACCGCCACCGCTTGGCCGAGGTCGTCCGAGATGACCACGCCCTTGAAGCCGAGCTGGGTGCGCAGCACTTGACCGATGACCGTCGGCGAGAAGGCCGCCAGATGGTGCGAGTCGATCTTGGTGTACGTGGCGAGTGAGATCATCACGAACGGCGAACCCGCCCGGATGCCGTTACGGAACGGGATGAGACTCGCGCTGCCGGCGCTCGTCACCGAGTCCTTCACGTTGGCGGTGGTGTCGGTGTTGCCGAGCACCTGGCCCAGCCCGGGAAAATGCTTGAGCGTGGTCATGACGCCCGCCTGGGCGAAGCCGCCGGCGAAGGCGCCGCTGTGGGAACTCACGACGTCGGGTGTGTGGCCGTACTCGCGGTAGTAGCGGCCGATCGGGCCGTTGCGGGTGCCGAGGGAGGCCGGGACGACATCGGCGACCGGAGCCAGGTTGAGGTTGACGCCGGCGGCCTTCAACTGCTTGGCCCAGTCGGTCGCCCGGCTGCGGAGGGTCGTGGTCGACCAGCTGCCCTGGGTCAGCCCGTTGGGTATGGTCGAGAACCCGGGGCCGCTCAGCACCTGCACCTGGCCGCCCTCCTGGTCGGTGGAGACGAACATGCCCACGCGATGCCCACCGACCTGGTCCGCCTGGCTCCGTACGCTGTCGACCACTGTCTTGGTCGCCCGTGTGCCGGCGGTGCTGCGCCCGGTCAGCATGATCGACCCCACGTGGTTGGCCCGCAGAGTTCGCACTTGAGCCTGGTCGGGCCGGGCCGCGGAGACGCCGCCCATGAAGAGCTGTCCCACCCGCTGCGCGGTGGTCATGGCGGAGAAGTATTTGTCGACACAGGTGGCGGCGGCGAGCGGCGGGACGACGCTCGCCGCCGCCGGAGCGGTGACGGTGGCATCCGAAGCAGCGATTGCGGCCGAAAGAGTGGTGGTGGCCGAGGCCCCCCCGGTGGGAGAGTAGCCGGGCAGAGAGCCGGTGGCGCCAGGAGCCTGCGCGCCAGGGCTGTTCGAGGCGGCTCTGACGGAGTCGGTGGCATTCCCGTGCGCGGCCGCTTCGCCGCATGCGGAAGCGGCCAGTACCAGGGAGACCAGTGGGGCCGCCGTGCGCAGAGCCGTGGAGCGGCGTCTGCCGAGCCGCCGGGCGCGTATCGTCATCGATTCTTCTCCTGTCCTGGATGCACCATGGACCGTCCGCGACGGCGGGACCCGCCTTGCTTCTGTTGCGCTGAACAGGGGGTGCCGCGTCACCTCGACCGCGCGCGCAGTATGTGGGTGCGGCGCTTCCCTCGGGGGCGGACGGTGCCGTGAAACGGATGGGCTGGGGTGTGCGGACGCCGTAGGTGAGGGGGCCGGGGGCCTGCCTCGAGACCCCGAGGCATCTGGCCCGTTCCGGTGGATGGCGCCGCATGTCAGGATTGCGATCTGCCGAAGTCCTGGCCGGCCGGCAGCCGCTCCCTTCGGGCCTCATGGCCGGCTCGGCTCCATCCTGCGGACTACTGGTTGGCTTTGCAACCCTGGCGAGAGCGTCACTCAGACGTGTGCCGGGGTTGCGGAGGCCGAGTCGCAGCCCGGCCAACACCCCGCTGCCCCCGGCGAGCGTGGACGGACTGTCGGGGCTCGCGGAGATGGTGCTCCATCGCGGCGGCCGTTGCGACCTGGCCGACCTCGCCGACGTACTCGGCCTGGAGAACGACGATCTGATGCCTCAGGTCGATGCCCTGGACCTGCTGGGCTTCACCAGCCTCAGTGGGGACGACCTGCTCCTGACGGACACGGATACCGCCTTCGCGGACGCCGATGTCCAGGAGTCGAAGAAGATATTCGCCGAGGCGGTCCGACACTCCCCACCGGTCACGCTGATCGCCAACAGCCTGCGGCAGAACTCCGGCGGCAGTCTCCGCGCCGGCTTCTTCCGTGATCTGCTGGCCCACCACTTCACCACGGAGCAAGTCACCCGTCAGCTGGAGACGGCCACCGACTGGGGGCGCTACGCCGAGCTGTACTCCTACGACGCCGAGCCGCAGGAGTCCCACCTCGACGAGAGCGAGGCGAACGACGAGAACGATGACGTCGATGACAAGCGCATGGCCCTGACCGGCGAAGAGCAGGCCTGAGCCGGCGCAGACGCGCCGGTCTCAGTGTTCGGCGGCGGTCCGCCGCGCCCTGGTCACCCGTGCCGGGGCGTCCTGCTCCTGCACGGCGGCCGCTTCACCTGCCGGCGCCGCTTCCGCACCACCTGCGGTCACCACCTCGGCCGATGCCAGCACCGCACTCTCCAGCAGTGCCCGCACCTGCGGACCGGCGGCCCGGTAGAAGATGCGCGTGCCCTCCCGCCGAGAGGTCACCAGCCCCGCGGTACGCAGCTTCGCCAGGTGCTGGGAGGTGGCCGCGACATGCGCCTCGATCAGCTCGGCCAGGTGGCTGACCGGCAGCTCCCGCTCGCTCAGCGCCCACAGCAGCCGGTAGCGCGAGGGGTCGGCCACCGCCTTGAGTACCGCCACCGACCGCTCGGCCCGCTCCTCGTCCCACGACGTTACTTGCGCCTCCATGCAAGTATGTTAACCGTTGGTGCGGCTGAGGCCTCGCGTCATCAAGATGTCTGCGCCGCCCCGGCCCTTCGGCCACCCGCTCGTCAGCGCCGTCAGCGCCGTCAGCGCCGTCGGCGCCGGCGTGGTCGTCGTGGTCGGCGTGCGCCTCCTGGTCAACGTGCGCCTCCTGGTCGGCATGCGCCTCCCGGTCGCCGCTCATCCCGCCGTGAGCACCGGCTTTGACCCGGTCCTTACCCGCTGCTGCCACACTGCGCGGACCCGGCGAAGGAGAGTACCCCTATGTCCATGGTCGGCAACCTGCGCAAAGTGGCCGGCCTGACGCGTCGCGACCGCCGTCGCGTCGACCTCAGCCACCCCGCCCGCTCCCCGCTCGGCTCGGCCGTCGTCAACTGTGTCATCTACCGCGACGGCGTCCGCCAGGAGACCGCCCCCACCGTCGAGGAGTCCCTCGCCCGGGTCCGCAAACACGGTGACGGCTTCGTCTGGCTCGGCCTGCACGAGCCCACCGAGGCGGAGTTCGCGCGCGTCGCCGAGCTGTTCGGCCTGCACCCGCTCGCCGTCGAGGACGTGGTGCAGGCCCACCAGCGGCCCAAGCTGGAGCAGTACGACGACGTGCTGTTCACCGTCCTCAAGACGGTCACCTACGTCGAACACGAGCGGCTGACCGCGACCAGCGAGGTCGTCGACACCGGCGAGATCATGGTCTTCATCGGCCCCGACTTCGTCGTCACCGTCCGCCACGGACGCCATGGCTCCCTCGGCCCGCTCCGCGAGGATCTGGAGGCCGAACCCGGGCAACTGGCCAAGGGCCCCTCCGCGGTGCTGCACGCGATCGCCGACCACGTCGTCGACGACTATGTGAGCGTCGCCGACGACGTCCAGGAGGACATCGACGAGGTCGAGACCGAGGTCTTCTCACCGAA
This sequence comes from Streptomyces sp. NPDC001222, assembly GCF_042896945.1. NCBI lineage: Bacteria > Bacillati > Actinomycetota > Actinomycetes > Kitasatosporales > Streptomycetaceae > Streptomyces > Streptomyces sp. NPDC001222. The sequence goes on along the minus strand of NZ_JBIAXT010000020.1, from coordinate 52,493 downwards.
CGGCATCAGGAACGCGGACGCCGGTCGCATCTACCAGCTCAAGCGCGAACTCCTGGAACTGAAGCGGGCCGTGGTCCCGCTCGGCCGTCCGCTGGAGGTGCTCTCCACGACTCCGCCGCGCACCGTCGACCCGGAGATACGCGCGTACTTCCGTGACGTCGCCGACCATCTCTCCCGTGTCACCGAGCAGATCACCGGCTTCGACGCCCTGCTCGACTCGATTCTCCAGGCCCACCTGGCGCAGGTCGCAGTCGCCCAGAACGACGACGCCCGCAAGATCACGGCCTGGGCCGCGGTCATCGCCGTACCCACCATGGTCACCGGTATGTACGGCATGAACTTCCAGTACATGCCCGAGTTGCACTGGCGCTTCGGCTACCCCCTCGCGCTGGGCGTGATCGTGGTGGTCTGTGCCGTCATCTACCGCGGGTTCAAACGCAACGGCTGGCTCTGACCGAACATCCGGCAGCCATGGTGGGGCCGCCCCCGTTCCCGCCCCGTGAGGCCGAGTGTGCGTACGCGAAACGCACGGAGAACGTACGCGATCCGTACGCCTCGCGAAGTAGGATGGCGCCCGGGAGGTGCTGATGTCCGAGCTGTTCGACGCGGTCGACGCGCTGGTGGCGTCCCGGTCCCCGTTGCCGCCGCCGGAGGAGCGCAAGCGGCTGCGTCAGGCCCATGGGCTGACTCTGGACGAGGTGGCCGGGGCGCTGAAGGTACGGCGGGCGACAGTGTCCGGCTGGGAGTCCGGCAAGACCGAACCGCGGCCGCCGGAGCGGGACGCGTACGCGCGTCTGCTCAAACAACTCGCCGCGATGTACCCCGCTCCGGCCGACCCTGCGCCGACCGCCACCGGCTCGACGCCCGAGATCACCGACCGTGCGCCCGCTCCGGCGGCGGAAGCGCGCACTGTGCCCCGAGACCGGGCATCTGAGGTTGCGGCCACGGCTTCTTCCGGGACCACCGCACCCCGCCCCGCCGTTGGTGCCGTCGCGCCGCGTCCGGCGGTCGCCACTGCGCCGTCGTCGATGTCGCGCCGCCCGATCGGGAAGCAGGCGACGCCGGCCGACGTCCCGGTGACCGCCACCGACCGGTTCGGCAACGGCCCCCTGCTCGTGATCGACGCCGACGACGACCGCCGGGTCACGGGCTACGGCGTCGGCGGCCTGGTCCTGGACGTACCCGCCAAGTCGCTGCCCGCGCTGGTCGAGTGGACGCTGAAGGAGGCACAACTGGGGGCCGAGAAGCTGCATGCCTCCGGCAAGGACGCCGACCCGCTGCTGGTGCTCACCGCGGCCGCGTGCGAGCGATACGGGCTCCCGCCCGCGCTGTCGGAATCCGAGCGGCTCGCCGGGCGGCTCTCGGACGGACACAAGGTCCTCAAGCAACTGGACCGCGCGAGCTGGCAGTTGACAAAGCGCGGGTTCGGACCCTGGGCGCGGATCTACCGCCCTGCCCAGGGCCGGGAGCGACAGTGTGTGCAGCTGTGCATCCCGTCGTGGAACGCGCTCGACACCCGCACCTGGGGCCACGCCGCGCAGCTCGACCCGGCGGAACTCGCCCGGCTGCTGGCCACCTACGCGACCCGCGTCATGACACCGCGGGGCTCCACCGCCGTCACCGGCCTGGAGCTGATGACCGCCCTCAACCCGCCGACCCGAGCCGGCGAGCCGGACGCGAGCGGCAGGCGGCACAAGGAGCACCGGCCCGGTTCACTGGGCGAGCACCCGATCGACTGCGCGCCGTGCGAGGCACCCGACGGACACCCGCTGCTCGCCGACCTGCCCCGCTTCCACCAGCGGGGACCCGCGGAGATGCTGTTCGAGGAAGCGTACGACTGGGCCCGGGAGCTGACCGACGCGGAGTGCATGCAGCGGTTCCTGGTCGGCATCGACGTCAACCTCGCCTTCGGCGCGGCTGCCAACGGCGCGGTCGTCGGACTGGCGACCCCGCCCGTGCACGTCACCCATCCCACCTTCGACCCGACGCTGCCCGGGACGTGGCTGGTCGACCTGTCCCACGTCGACCTCTCCCATGTCCTGCTCGGCAAGCAGAGGCGGCGACTTGAAGGCGCTTTGCTGCCCAGCCCGTTCACCCCGACCGGCGAGCGACCGACGGGCCCGGCCTGGTATGCGACCCCTACGGTGGCGTACGCGGTGGAACTCGGTTACGAGGTAGCCCCGATCGAGGCCTGGGTGCGGCGGGAGAAGGGCAGGTTCCTGGACGGCTGGTACAAGCGACTGCGCAACGCCTACGTCGACACCATGGGCGACCTGGGCGTGGGAGAGTCGCTGCCCCCGCAGCAGTTCCTCCAGGCCATGGACGGCTACAAGCAGCGTGACCCTGAGGCGGCGATCGTGCTGGACGCCGTCAAGTCCACGGTGAAGGGCGGCATCGGCAAACTGCGCGAGCGGGCGCGTGGCGGCGGCTGGAAGCCCGGCCAGGCATGGCCTGCCCTCGCGCGGCCGACATGGCGGCCGGACATCCGTGCGGTCGTCATCTCCCGGGCCCGTATCAACATGCACCGCAAGATGGTGGCCCTCGCGGCGGCCACCGGTCGGTACCCGGTGGCGGTCCTGTCGGACTGTGCCGTGTACGCAGCCACCGGGCCGTCGCCGCTGGACGTCCTGCCGTACGACGCCGACGGCAAGACCGTGCCCGGCTCCTTCCGGCTGGGGGTGTCGCCGGGGATGGTCAAGCACGAGGGGACCCAGACCACCCTGTGGGCGGAGGAAGTGCGCGAGCAGTACGGCGAGGTCCTCAACCTCGCCCGCTACATCAAGACGGGCGAGGTCACCGCCCAGGACGACGGAGAGTGAGAGGCGAGGGCCGATGGACACGGTCGGGGACGGTCTCGACTCCGTACTGCAGAAGGCGTTCACACGACCGATCCCGAAGAGCGCGGGTGCGCAGATGCGGTATCTGGTCCGGCAGCTCAAGGGCACCAGGGCGGTGGCCGAGCTGCTCGGCGTCACCCAGCGCACCGTCGAGCGGTATGTGAAGGACCAGATCAAAAGGCCCCGGCCGGAACTGGCGCAGCGCATAGAGCGTGAGGTCAGGAAGCGGTGGCAGCCGCAGATCCGCGCCAGGGCCAAGGAGGCCGCGGCCACCACCGGTGGCATCGTCATCGACACCCGCGCCCGGTTCGGCTACGCCGCCGCCCCGGGCACCACCGACGACGCCCGGCTGCGCCACCTCACCGTGGCGCTGCCCCCGCAGTACGCCGCCCGGCTCTTCGAGACCAAGGACGCGGGCGGCACCGAGCAGCAGCTACGGGACATCGCGGCCGAGGGCCTCCAGGAGATCTACTTCAAGGACCACGGCCGCCGGGCCCAGGGCCTGCTGGTGGAGTTCACCGACGTGGAGCAGGTGGAGTTCGACCTGTAGGCACGCTGTGACGGAGCGAGTCCCGGCCATGCCGGGAACGCGGCGGATCGCACTGATCGTGCGCTCGGTCAAGGCGCGGCACATCGTCGGGGTGGGCCGTTCCGCCCCGGCGGCCCCGTCCCCGCTTCCTGCGGCCGGTGACACAGCCGTTAAGGTCACCCCGAGCAGGGGTTTCTCCTCTTGCATGAGCGAAACGGGAGCCAGTGTGGCCGAGATGCCGATAACGACCACCTTCGTCACCACTCCGGCCATGGTGCTTCGCTCGTATCGGGCGTGTGCTCGGCGGGGATACATCCAGCGCTTGGTGATCACCATCGGGCTTCTGGTCGTGGGCGGTGGCATGTGCGTGGCCGGGCTCGCCGGGGTTCGCGGTGCTGTCCCGATCGGCGCGGTGTTGATGCTGTGCGGAGCGGGATCCTTCCTGTTGCGCGAGCGTTCGGTCCGGCGCCAGCTGGCGCCCTACCTGGTGGGTGAGCGGGAGGTCACGGTCACCATGACGGATACGGAGTACCGCACTCAGGGCGCGGACCGGTCCACGTCCCGGACGTGGACGACGTTCCGGAGTGTCTCGCGTGTCGGTGACTTCTGGGTGCTGCGCGTGTCATCGCAGATGGCCATGGGCTTGCCGGTCGCTGCGTTGAACGATCAGCAGACGGCGGCTTTCCTCGAACTGCTGCGGAAAAAGGGGCTCGACCGGACGATGTCCCCCCTGGCGGCAGGCGCGGCGATTGGTGCCCTGCGCATGCGCCCTGGCTGGGTCCCGTTCGTGACCGTCCTGCCGTGGACGGTGGTGTTGCTCGTTTTCCTCCGGCTGGTCATGGGCTACATCTGGCCGGTGAGTCTCGGAGTACCGGTCCTCTACACGGTGTATGCCTGGGTGACGTCGGTGCGATCCGTTCGCAGAAGGGCGGCCGCCGACCTTGGGGCCCGCACAGCCGTGCCGGAGGACAGTGCCGCATAGCAGTTCCCCGCGGAACTTGTGCCTGTGAAGGGTGAACATGTCGCTGCCGGTGCGGGATTGCCGGCGTTCTACGACATCCCCGCCGAGCACGGGTTCCTTCCGTCTGCTCACCTCCTTGCCCTGCACATACGGGTGTCAAGGAACTTGCGCCCAAGGTCATCGAGTCACGTCAGGCGGACCAGTCGGTGGCGTAGCCGATCTCGGCGGCCGCATCCGCGACGATGCTCAGGGACACGGCGCTGTTCAGAGCACGGACCGTCTCCCGGTCGAGTGGACGAAGATCGTACAGTCGGCGCACTGCGGCGATGTTCACAGGTATTTCGTAGTAGTCCTCGGCGAACTCCTTGAACCTCTCCGGCGTGGAGGTGGTGAGCAAGTCGAACAACCAGTCGGCACCATCTGGATCCTGATACCCCTCGGGGAAGTCGATCTCTCCCGCTGCCCACCGATCGCTCCCCGCCTCCCGCCACAGGCAGGCGGTCACACTGGGTTTGCCCTCGTGTGTGAAAGCCGGCTCCAGGACGTGGTGTCCGAAGACCGGGGGAACCGAGTCCACGACACCCGGCCACGGGGCGTCGTTGACACAGGGACTCATCGGCGACTCGTGGTCGAACCCCCGGACATACACACCGGCCTCGGAGAAGATCACGTCGAACTCGTCGCCGGAGCCGTTGCGCATCGACGCGATCTCCTCCGTCTCCGACCACTTCGCGCTGAACGAGTAGTAGCGCTCGCCATCCGGATTGAGCACCGCCTCAACCATGGCTATCGACCGACAAAGATCCCGAAGTACTGGGATGTCGGGAAGCGATCGGGCGACATCATGAACAGTCATGAGGGCATCCAACCCGACGCCACTGACATTCCGCGCGCACGCCGCGAGCACCCAGGCAGGTGATGGGTGGCAGCAGGCCTGCCTGAGTGACAGCTGCCGGGCTCAGGCTCAGCCGATCATTCCTCCCACCACGGCTCGACGCCCTCCACGGCGACGAATTCGTGGAAGTCCATATTGCTGATGTCCAGATTGCACGCCATCGACCCGACGTTGCGACACGGAAGGACGGCGGGCTGTCCCGGGGTGTCGTACAGGTCGACGGCGGTCAGCGGTCGGCCTGGCTCCGCAAACGTCCTGGCGTCGGCGAGCGCGACCAGTGTGGTGTGCTCCTTGGGCGGGACCAGCGCCGGGACCTGGCCTGGCGCGAGGCCCTCGAAGGCTCGGTCGTCGACCACCAGCGCCGTGAGCGGGAATTCGTCCGGGTCGATCTCGTCGAAGTCCACGTCCGACCCGACCCAGCCGCTCTCGTCGGCACCGCCCAACTCGTCGAGCAGGGCGCGCCAGCCGTCCTCGTCGTCGAAGGAGGTTCGGACCAGCAGGACCGCGTCGGTGGAGGGCAGTGCCGGGAAGGAGCGGCGGTTCGGCGCCGTCAGCGCGGGGAAAGCCGGGCGGCCACCGTCCCCCTGGTACTTGCCATACCTGTCCATGTCGCGCACCAGGTCGTCGAACGTGAGCGTGCCGCCCAGCAGAGCCGCCAGGACCTCGTCGAGCCGTGGCGACGGGACCCGGACGCCGCGTCCGGGTATCGGCCCCAGGTCCACCAGCAATGGCCCGTCCCCGCCGTACACCACAGGGATGTCCGCCAGGACGACGACCGGCGGCACAAGGCCGGCGCCCGGGACGAGCGCCGGAACGTTACCGCCGTGCAGGTAGTTCCACCCGCTGCCCTCGACCAGGTGGAGCCGCACTCCGCTGTCCCCGAGAACGAGTACGTCGTCCTCTCGGCGGCCCCCGATCTCGTCGAGCAGACTGCCCCACAGGGCCTTGTCATCCTCGTAGCACGTGCAGATCAACAGCACTTCACCCGGCGCAGGCTGGGGAAGCTGGGGAAAGGACATGGCTCTCCTTCGGAGGACTGGCGCGAGCACCAGGACACTAGCTCACCGGTTCAGCTGATGTGCGGGCGAGTTGATCAGGTCGGCTCCGAAGGTGGCCAATGGGCTGACGGCGTCGACCCGCTCCGTGCGGACTCGGGCGCCGCGATGCTCGACCTCGGTCGCGCGTCACGCCAGGGTGACGTGCATCCCGCCATCGGCCAGGGCTTTGAGGGTCTTGGTGAACAGGTCGAAGTGACGGCCGTCCGGTGTGAGGTTTCGGGACAGGTGCTCGCGTGCGGTCGCGGAGTTCCGCCAGAGCAGGGTTGCGAGGCGGTGTAGCCGAAGGTGCCGCGCAGACAGTCGTCGAGGGCGGCCAGGCAGCCGCCGAAGTAGCCACCCGGACCGTTCACCGCCTCGCCGAGTGCCAGATAGAGGCCCGGGACGTCGGTGATGTGGCGGCCGTCGAGCTCGTAGGCGTGACCGGCCGGCCGGTCGTGGCGCTCGCGTCGGCAGGGCCGCTCCCGGACGAGGTCGAGCCAGGCATCGCGTTCCCGTGTGTCGAGGTCCGACCAGGCGCCGAGGGTGCCCGGCGGCCCGGCCAGCCACTGCTCCAGGCGAACAGCCGTACAGGTCCGGGCCGTGGCGCCGGGCCAGCTCGGCGTTGTGCGTCAGCACGTCGAGCTCGTTCGCCGCCGTGATCTCCAGGAACGCGCGTATGTCGGGCTCAGGCGGTGTGTGTTCTGCCCCCGTGAAGCGGTCGCGGAAGACGACCGGCCGCGCTTCGGACAGGCGCGGGTACACGACACCTCGGTCGCAGCCCGCGTAGAGGTAGACCAGCTCCTCGGCGCGGTCGCCGATCAGCTCGGCGAGCACGGGGCGCTCGGTGGTGTTCAGCAGTGTCTGATCGAACCCGGCGGTTCCGTACGAGGCGTGACACAGCCCCGCGACCCGCACGTCCGGTTCGGCGCCCCACTGGTTCAACAGCCGCGCCACGCGGATCAGATGTCGTAGAAGCGTGCCTCCGGGATGCGGCATCCGGTCGGCGCCCCGGGCGGCCAGGAAGCTTGTGATCTCCGGCCGGTCCGGCGCGCCGCCCGGGCCGCCCGCCGGGGAGTGTCCGTCGGTGGGGGAGGGGGGCTGCGTCACCCCTCCTGGCGTACCGCGCGGGCCACCTGTGCCACCAGTCGTGCCGTGACCGGCGTGTCGACGTCATGGGCGGCCGCGGCGCGCAGGACGGCTCCGCCGATGGCGTCGAGTTCGAGCGGGCGTCCGGCCTCGGCGTCGCGCTGCATCGAGGACTTCATCGTCTGCGGAGCGCGGTCGAAGAACGAGACCACGGCATCGGTGGACGCGGCCGCGCCCGCCGCCTGCGCCACGGCGGTGATCTCGTCGAGGACGGCGAGCAGTTCCGCTCGATGCTCCGTGCGGACGGTACCGACATCGGTCCGGTGGCAGGTGGTCAGCAGGGCGAAGGGAGCGAGGAAGGCGAGCTTGTCCCAGAGCATCGCGCTCTCGTCGTCGCGCAGGGACACGCCGAGACCGCAGTGGCGCAGTCGTTCCGCCAACTCTGTGACGTCTCCGGCCAGTTCGATGTCGGCGAAGGGGCTGGTGTGGACGATGCGTCCGGGTGCGGTGCGGGTGGCCTCGACTCTGATCGTCCCGGCGACGACCCGGGCCGCCGGGTAGCGCCCACGGATCACGGCGAGGTGGTCCAGGCCGTTGAGCAACGGAATCACGACCGCATCGCCGAGGACGTGGGGCGGCACGCGGTCGAGCGCCGCCGCGAGGGCGGTCTGTTTGACCGTCACGAACAGTACGTCCACCGGTTCGCGCAGTTGGGTATCGGCCTCCACCGCCGCGGTGAACTCACCGTACGGCGTGCTCTCGATGCGTAGACCGTCCCGGCGCAGTACGGTCGCGGTCTCCTCGCCGGCCAGGCAGACGACGCCATGCCCGTCGCGGGCGAGCAGCCCGCCGACCAGGCCGCCGATGCCGCCCGGGCCGAGGACGGCCACCGTCGGATGGGAAGTGGTCATGTGGGCTCCTGTCCTTGGGAAAGCGATGTGTTGTGGGTCGGCACCCGCCCTGCCTCCGCGCGTCCGGACCGCGGTGGAAGCACGGGCGGGTTGCCGCCCTGGGCCCTGCATCGATGATCAAGCCCCCTGGAACCCAAGTCAATCCAGGGGTTTGCTGGGGAGACCCCAAGCAATACCTTGGGGCTCGTGACACTCGACGATCTTCGCGTCTTCGCCGTGGTCTGCCGAACCGGCTCCCTGAGCGCAGCCGCCCGCGATCTGGCCTGCACACAGTCCGCGGTCAGCCAGCATGTGAAGCGGCTCGAGCGGGAGATCGGTCTCAGTCTGCTGGAGCGCCGACCACGGGGCGTCGTACCGACCCCGGCCGGGAGACGGCTGCACTCGGCGGTGACGGACGGCCTCGGGTGCATCGACCACGCTCTGCGGCAGCTGGAGGAACTCGCGCACGCGGACGGCGGATCGGTACGGGTCACCACCGGGGCGACCACCGTCCGGCACTTCATGGCTGCCGCCGTCGTCGACTTCCGGCGGCGCTTTCCCCAGGCCAGCCTGGAGTTCCAGACCGAACCCTCCAGCCGTGGCTGCTTCGACGCCCTCGCCGCCGGCAGCGTCGACCTTGCCTGGGTCACCCTCGGGCCCTCGATCCGCTCCGCCGAGCAACACCCCGTCGTCGAGCTCCCCTGGGCGCTCGCCGTCACAGCGCGGGACCCGTTGGCGGGCAGAGCGTTCATCGAGCCCGCCGATCTGCAGGACGCCCGGCTCATCGGGCTCCCGGAGAACTCGACCTCCCGCTCCCAACTCAGCTCCTGGCTCGCCGAGTCCGGGATCCGTCCGGTCTTCGACACCAGTGTCACCGACTGGGACACGGCCATCCTGCTCGCCGAGCTGGGACTCGGCCACGCCGTCGTCCCGACCCTGCCCGACTGGAGCGGCCCCGGACATCCGGACCTGCGGCTGATTCCCGTCCCCGCGCTCCCGCCTCTCGCCGCGGGCTGGGCGGTGCGCCGCTGGGACGCCCTCTCCCCGCTCGCCCGCGCCTTCGCGGAAGGTGTCGCACACCACTGCCGAAAGCGGCCGGCCACGCCGTGAAGGGGCGTGCCTCAGGACCAGCCAGGGGCCGGAGGGGGCGGTCACGCCGGTGGGGTCGGCAGCGGCAGCTCCGAGCGGAGGGCCGTGTCCCCACCACGCCGGCGCCACGTCGGCGAGCCAGGCGAGGAGGACATGGTCCGAACCGGTGACCGTCTGGCCGGTCGGGGCGAGCGACCAGGCACGGTCGAGGTCGGGTGCCTCGAGCCGGGCGAGGGGGGAAGTCGCGTGCGGTCAACGCGGCGACGGTGTCGTCGAGGGCCCAGATGACGAAGTCGACGGGCCAGTCGGCGGTGGTGTGGCCGAGGGACAGATCGGCATGGTCGATCTCGCGTTCGCGTCGCGCGCGGTGGAGGGTGAACGAGGCCGGGTGACGCCGGCCGGCCAGGGCGGTGACCAGGGCGGACCAGCGCCCGATGGGCATGGCTGTGGCCTCGTCGAGCAGCCGGTCCACGCTCTTGTGCAGGTCGGCGACGAGCGTGGCGGCGTCGCGTCCCGCCCCTTCGCGTCGTGCGCGCGCCAAGGCGGGGCCGTCGGCGCGGGGGCCGGGCTCGATCCCGGTGCGGGCCAGATGGAGCAGCCACCGGTAGGCGTCAGCGCTGCGCGTGAGATGGGTGATGACGTGTCCACGGCTCCAACCGGCGAGCGCGGACGGCTCGCGGGCCTGAAGGCCGGTCAGCTCGCCGAGACCGGCAGCCAGACGTGCGGCGGAACCTCGCAAGGCATCGAGCAAGGCGGTCAGGTCCGCTCGGGTGAGGTCGATGCTCGCGGTCACGGGCCGGTACTCTACGGCGGCCCGGCACGTGCTCACGCCGTAGCGCCGGCCCGATGCGCACACGGCGTCGTGGACGAGGCAGCGCGGCGCCCTCGCGGGCGCCGCGCTGAGCAGCTTGCGCTGCCGTCGTCCCCCGGTTCAGGACGCGCAGGTGGGCACGCCGTCGAGCCAGGCCGGGCCCTGGATGTAGATGTTGGTGACCCAGGCCCGGTAGTCGGGCAGATAGGACCAGGCGTCGTTGGTGTATCCGTCGGCGGTGACGAGTTCCGCGTGCTTCTGGCACTCGACCCGGATCGTGGTCGGACCCGGGAAGGCGTACACCCGTGCCGCCTTCGTGGACGGCTGGTCCTTCGTCCAGACACCGGTGCCCCACGTGTGGAACACATGTCCGGTCACCGTCCCGGTGTTGACGCGCAGCGCACCGAAGTAGTCACCGCCCAGGCGGACATCACTGACCATCAGCTTCGTGCCCGACTGCCGAGCCTCGACCATCTTGCCGGCGCCCAGGTAGATCGCGATGTGGTGGAGGTCCTGAGAGGTGCCCCAGGCGAGCAGGTCGCCGGGCAGCAGCGGGGCGAGACCCTGAGCGGCCGTGAAGCGGGCGGCGGCGCGGGGCGTGTAGTACTGGGCGCCGGCGTCGCCGTCGAGGATGTCGGACCCGGCGGCCTGTGCGTAGGCGTAGCGCACCAGCCCCGAGCAGTCGAAACCGCGCCGCTCGGGATCGTGTTCGCTGGCCGGGTCGGTCGGGTCGACCTGGCCGTAGGTGGCGCCGGGCTGCGCGCCGTGGCCGCCGCCCCAGCTGTACCAGACTCCTGCCGCCACCTGCGCACAGGCCGCCGAGATCGCCTGCTCGGCCGCCGTGGAGGCGCCCGGTGCCAGGACGGCGCACCCTTCGGCGGCTCGTGGTGCGGTGGTGAGGGGTGTTCGCTCGGCCGCCAGGGCCGAGGGTGCGGACACCCAGGTGACAAGGGTGAGTACGCCGATGATTACGCCGATGAGACCGGTCCTGTCGCGCATGCCGGTACCCCCGTTCGTGTCGTGGACGTGCTGTGGTCGCGAGCGGATCCCCGCTGCGGCGCAGGCAGTTCGTGGCGCCGGTGTGCGGGCCCCGCATCGGCGTCCAGGCTGCCGATCGGCCACCCCGCGGGTCGACGCCGACGCGGCACCCTCTTCGGGAAGGCGACGGGAAACCCTTGGGAAACCCCCGCCCGTCACGGCGGACGGGGCCTCAGGTGCGGCCGCAGGCCTGCCGGACCGACACGCCGGAGTCGGGCGTGAGCCCCGCACTCGCGTTGCGGCCCGCGGACTTGAGCAGTCGGCAGACCTGGGCCAGCCGCTCGGAGAGGTCCAGGTCCCACAGCCGTACCGTGCCGTCGTTGCTGCTGCTGGCCACCGTCCGTCCGTCCGGGGAGAAGACGACGCCCCACACCGCGTTGGTGTGACCGGTCAGGGCGGCCCAGGCGCGTCGCCCTCGCACGTCCCACAGCCGCACCGTCCGGTCGCTGCCGCTGCTCGCGAGCAGATGGCCGTCCGGTGAGAAGGCGATGCCACGCACCGCCCCGGCATGGCCGGTCAGGGACGCCTCCGGTCGCCTCCGGCCCAGGTCCCACAGGCGTACGGTGCCGTCGTTGCCGCCGCTGGCCAGCGTGTGCCCGTCCGGGCTGTACGCCACCGCGCGCACCGCACCGGTGTGGCCGGTGAGCGTGGCGGTGGGGCGGTGGGTGGCCACGTCCCACAGCCGCACGGTCAGATCGTCTCCGGCGCTGGCGAGGGTGCGTCCGTCGGGACTGAAGGCGACGTCGTTGACGTAGTCGGTGTGCCCGGTGAGCACGGCGAGGGGGCGGTGGGTCGGCACGTCCCACAGGCGTACGGTGCGATCGGATCCTGCCGATGCCAGCGTGCGGCCGTCGGGGGCGAACGCCACCGCGAACACGCTTCCGCGGTGGCCTGCGAGCGTGCCGAGCGGGCGGCGGTCCGCAACGTCCCACAGGCGTACGGTGCCGTCGGATCCCGCCGACGCCAGCGTGCGGCCGTCGGGAGCGAACGCCACCGAGACCACGCTCTCGCGATGGCCGGTCAGGACGGCCGGCAGCCGTCGCCGGGTCACCTCCCACACCCGTACCGTGTGATCGGTGTCAGCGGTGGCCAGCAGCGTGCCGTCCGGGCTGTAAGCGGCGTGCGTGACCTCGGTGAACGGCGGTGCGGCGAGCGCCCGGCCCCTGAGGTCCCACAGCACGACGGACTGGTCGAAGCCCGCGGTGGCCAGCAGGGTCCCGCTTCCGTTCACGGCCACACCGAGGACGTAGTCCGTGTGTCCGGCCAGCGTCGCGGTGGGCCGTCCGCTGCGTACGTCCCACAGCCGGGTCGTACCGTCGCCCCCCGCGCTGACGACACTCGCGCCGTCGGGCGTCCAGGCGACCCCGTTGACATCGTCACCGTGTCCGGTGAGTGTCGCGGTCAGCCGGCGCGTGGTCACGTCCCACAGCCGTACGGTCCGGTCCACGCCTCCCGTGGCCAGACTGTGCCCGTCCGGTGAGAACGCCACGCCCAGCACCTCGTCGGTGTGGCCGCGCAGTTCGGCCAGGGGGCGGGCCGTGTCGGTGCTCCACAGCCGTACGGTGCGATCGGATCCGGCCGAGGCGATCGTCCGGCCGTCAAGCGCGTACGACAGCGCGGTGACGGTCCCGGAGTGACCGCGCAGCACCGCGCCGGCCCGGTGGCCGGGCCCGGTGTCCCACAGCTGCACCGCTCCGTCGAGGCTCGCGACGGCGAGCGTACGGCCGCGGGGATCGAAGGCCACCGCTCGGGCGCCCGCGGTCCGTTCGGGTAGCACGGTCTCGGTCCGTCGGCCGTCCGTGAGCCACAACCGCACGGGCCCGTCCGTCGAACTGGCGGCAAGAACATGGCCGTCGGGGCTGAAGGCGACCGAGCGTACCCGGCCGGGCAGGGTGAGCGTCGCGATGGTGCGGTGGTCGGATAATCGTCGCAGCTTCACGGTTCCGTCGGAACTCGCCGTGGCCAGCAGCCGGTCGTCCGGCGAGAAGGCGAGGGCGTTGACCGGCCCTCGATGGCCGCCGAGCCGACTGGCGAACGGCTGGGCCTGGGTGCTCAGCAGTGCGCCGCGTGCCTCGGCCGTGGGGCGGGCCCGGTAGGCCGCCACCGCCAGCAGCATCGAGGCCTCGGGCCGGCCGCCGGCCAGTGAGGTGGACTCCAGGGCGAGGGCCTGTGAGCGGGAGACGTGCTCCTGGTCCAGCGCCGCCGTGCGCTGCTGATAGGCCAGGCCGCCCGCGACCAGGGCGAGTCCGAGCAGGACGACGAGCGTGGCCAGCATGGCCTCGCGCACCCGTTCCTGACGCCGGGCCCGCCGCTGCCGTGCCCCCTCCTCTGCGCAACTCGCTTGCAGGAATGCCTTCTCCGCCCGGCTCAGACGGCTCGATCCCTCCAGCTCATCGGCCCAGGAGCGTGCCGTTTCCAGCCGGGTGCCCCGGTACAGCGCGGAGGCGTCACAGCCTTCGCGCTCCCAGTCCGCGGCGGCATGGGCGAGCTGCTGGTGGATCAGGAGCCCGGCCCGGTCCGCACGGATCCAGTCGCGCAGCCGTGGCCAGGCGTGCAGCAGCGCCTCGTGGGTGATCTCGACCATGTCGTGGTCCACGGTGATCAGCCGGGCCCGTACGAAGGCGTCGAGCGCCGTCGCGACATCGTCCGTGTCGCCGAGCTGCTCCATCAGGACGGTCCGGCTCGCCCGGCGCCGTGTCGCGCCGGTGTCCTTGGAGACATGCACCAGCCGGGACAGGATGCGTCGGATGGTTCTCTGCTCGGCCCGATGCAATCGGGCGAACACGTCCTCGGCGGTGCGGGCGACCGCGCCCCGGATACCGCCTGCGCGTTCGTACCCGGCAACGGTCAAGGTCGACTGCTCGCGGTACTGCCAGGTGGCCAGCAGCGCATGGGACACCAGAGGCAGCAACCCGGACGGCGTCTCCTGGACTTCCCTACCACCAGGGCCGTCCGCGTCGGGCTCCTCGCGCAGCCCGGCGTCACCCAACAGCAGTGGGACCAGCCCGGGTTCGAGCGTCACACCTGCGAGTTCCGCGGGGCGGGTGACCGACTCGCGCAGCTCCGCGACCGACATCGGAGGCAGCGCGAACAGCCCTTCGGTGAACACCGAGGCCAGTTCGGGCAGTTCCAGACATCGTCCGGAGAAGTCGGCCCGCAGCCCGAGCACGACCACGGCAGGGTCGTACGGGGGCCCGGAGGGCGCGGCGGTGGCCAGGGCGCACAACACCCGGACGTAGGCACGACGTTCGCCCTCGTCCGGACAGAGGGTGAACAGCTCCTCGAACTGGTCCACGAGCAGCACCGGGCATACCGGAGGCGGCCTGCGGTCGTCGAGCGCGGACTCCGGCCGCCCCGCGTCCGTCAGCCGGTGGACCGCGTCCAGCAGCGCCCGGGGCTTGTCCCGGAGTTCGGCGACGCTCAGGCGCAGATCGCAGCCCAGCGCCTTCGCCGTCCTCTCCAGCAGCTCCTCCAGGGGGCGCGCCGTAGGAGTGAGGGAGACCACCGGCCAGCGGTCCGCGCCCGGCATGGGAAAGCGGCCCGGGCGCCCGAGAGCGGGCACGAGCCCCGCGCTGAGCAGCGAGGACTTGCCCGCACCCGACGGGGCGACCAGCATCAGCGGCCCGTCGCCGATGCGCTGGAAGAGCTGCTCGACGAGCGCGGCCGTCGCGCGTTCCCTGCCGAAGAACCACTCGGCGTCCTGCGCGGTGAACGCCGACAGGCCGCGATAGGGGCAGGCCGGCGCGCCGATATCGTTGTCACGGGCGTGTTCCCGGGTGGTCGCCGCCTCCGCCAGCGCGAGCAACTCGCCCTCGGCGGCGAGGATGCGATCGCAGCGCCGGGCGACATCCACGGTGGGCGGCTTGGCCCCCGTCTCGATCTTGCTCAGATAGCCCTTGCTGTAGTGGGTCTGCCGGGCCAGATCGGCCAAGGACAGCCCGCGTTGCCGTCTCAACCGTCTCAGCCGGGCGGCGAAGGTCGGGGTGGTCGTCCCCGGTCCTTCCGGTTCGTTGCCGTCATGATCGTGTGCCTGCTGTGGCTCCCTCAAGGCGTCCCCCATGGCATCCCTGCGCCCGTACCGTGAGACGGCGGATGCCCAGGTTACGTTCCGTGCGGGAGCCGAGGCGAAGCGCTTCACTCGTAAGTGGCGCAAACGCGCGCTTCCGGAACCACCCGGGCAGGGGCGGTTCCGGAAGCGGGTGTGCGGTGCCCGTCAGGGCCGGTTGAGCGTGATGGAGTTGATCGGCGACAGATCGGCCCACACGCCCGTCTGCTGAGCGAACGCGCCTCCGCAGCCCTTGCCGTCGTATCCCGTGCACAGGCTGGCGGTCGCTCCGCCGTACTGGTTGTTGAGGACCCAGTGCCATCCGTACTGGTTGCTCAGGTTGTGGGGGCCGTAGCTGTAGAAGATCTGGCTGGGCGAGACGGCCGGATTCTGGTTCTGCGGGTAGACGCAGACCGCGCCCGACGGACAGCCGGCCCAGTCGGCCGCCGGCTTGGCCTGGGCCGCACCGCCCAGTGCCACCACGGCCGCAGCGGCGGTCGCGAGCGCGGCGGCGCCGCGGAAGATGCTGCGCATGGTCGTTCCCCTCTTGCTGTGCCCTGCGGAGCGCAGGACGTGCTCGGTGCTGACGGCTCCAGCCTGGGCACGCGGCAGGGCGGGGTCGACGGGTTTCCCGTTGCCCGATGCAGCGGGCGGCAGGGAAACCGTCGGACGCAGGGACTTTCGTCGGGGCACGTCACCCTTCGACCTCGGGTGACCAGCCGGGCGGGCCGAACAGATACCCGGCGCGATCGCGCCAGCGCCGCGCCGCACGCACGTCGCGCCAGGCCGCCGCGTACTCGTGGAAAGCGACCCGCAGCGGGTTGTACGTGTCGATGTTCTTCGTCAGCCCGTACACCGCCCGCTCGCGCTCGGGCTCGAAGGTGCCGAAGAGCCGGTCCCAGAGGATGAGGATCCCGCCGTAATTACGGTCCAGATACACGCGGTTGGAGCCGTGGTGGACCCGGTGGTGGGACGGGGTGTTGAAGATCCATTCCACCGGCCGCCACAGCTTGTCCACCCGTTCGGTGTGCAGGAAGAACTGGTAGATCAGGCTGACGGACTGCTCGAGCAGGATCATCCAGGGCGGGATGCCGAGCAGTGCGAGGGGCAGCCAGAACGGCAGGGTGGTCATCGGGGTCCAGCTCTGCCTGAGGGCGGTGGACAGGTTGAAGCGGAGGCTGGAGTGGTGGACCACATGGCTCGCCCACAGCACGCGCACCCTGTGGTGGGCGCGGTGGAAGACGTAGTACGCGAGGTCCTCGGCGAAGAACAGCAGGACCCAAGTCCATCCGGAGGCGGGTGAGAGGTGCCATGGCGAGACGGTGAAGACGGCCGCGTACGCGATGACCGTCACCGCCTTCCACGGCAGTCCGATGACCTGGCTGCCGGCGCCCATGGACATGCTCGTCGCGGTGTCGCGCAGTTCGTAACCGCGCTCGTCGTCGTCCGGCAGGAAGCGGTAGGAGAGAACCTCGACGACGACCAGGAGCACGAACGCCGGTATCGCGTAGACCACGGCCGGGATCACGTCAGCGCACCGCCTTCCGCGGCACCGCGGGCACGCTGCGGGACAGCAGCTCGCGCGCCAGCAGCTCGGCGGCCTCGGCAGCACGCGCCGCGATGTGCCCCGCGAGCCGCACATGGGCGTCCACGTCGAGGAGTTCGGCCGTCCGCAGGTCCCCGGGCACCTCGGCGACCGGGAGCGCCCCGTCCACCAGGCTGTTGAACGCCAGGAGATAGGCCACGTTCCCCGAACCCTCCACGATCAGCCGCCACCAGGCGACGTCCGCCGCGCCGAGTTCCGCCAGATCGGGCCCGCTCCGCGCGTAGCGGCCGGTGGCCTCGACGATCTGTGCGGCGGCGAGCTCCGAACACCGGATGGCGCACAGCCTGGCCGCGTCGGCACCGATGCAGGCCCGCATCTCCAGGGCGTCCCGGGCGAGGTCCTCCACGGAGGGCCCGGCGTCGGCCGCGGCGATCCCGACGGCCAGGTCCAGGCCGGCGGTGCGCCGCCAGTCCTGGACGAGGGTGCGGCCGCCATGGCTGACCTCGACGAGCCGGGCCTGCTGAAGCCGTTTGACGGCCTCACGGACGGCATGCCGGTTCACCCCGTACTCGGCCGCCAGATCCCGTTCGGCGGTGAGCGCGGATCCGGGCGCCAGCTCACCGCCCAGGATCCTGTCGCGCAGCAAGGCGAAGAGCTGGTCGGAGACCGCCTCCCGCCGGATGTGTCGCTGGGTCATGGCGATCAGGGTGGACACGCCGAGGCCAGTGGTCAACTGGTTGGACCAGATTTTCTCCCCTCGGGTTTTCGCCGACTGCCCTGGCCTGCCGCTGAACAGATGCACCGCCAGCGCGGGGCGCCCAGGCCCGCTCCGGAGAGACAGAGGGCGTCGGCCGACCCGAAGCAGATCCCGGAGGCGTCGAACGAGTGGTGCGTCACACGCGGCGATGGATCGCTCAGCCCCGACCGCTGGTCGATCCGTCCTCATGCGTTCGCTCCCGCAGAGGGAAGGCCGTGATGGTGACGCCGAGGGGGATCGTGCCCGGCGTGTGCGGGGGGCGTGCGGCCTCGTGGAGGTCGGTGGCGAGCTCGGCGAGCCGTCGCCGGACGTTCTCCCAGCTCTCGGGGTCCACCCACAGCTCGGCGTCGACGGTGACGCCCTCGCTCGCCTCACGTCGGCGACCGGCACGTTCCCGGAGGGTGTGCGCCATGGTCTCGGCCAGCATCGGGGACCCGTCGTGCTGGTCGGACAGCGGCGTGCCGTGGACGGTGCGATAGCGGCGTTCCCTGCCGCCGCGGCGCATGCGTTCCTCCGCCAGCTCGACCAGGCCCACCGTGTCCAGGCGCCGTAGATGCTGACTGGCCAGCGCATGCGAGATGTCCAGCTCGCGGGCGAGTTCGGCGGCCGACATCGGCCCCGGCCACATGAGGCTGAGCATCCGGAGTCGCACGGGATGGGCGAGCGCGCGCAGTACGGGGTCGGTATCGGTCACGCAGGCCAGTAAAGCGCACGCCGCCACCATGACGGGCCTACCACCAAGCAAATGGTTGGGGGTAGGTTGACGCGGACAGCTGCACCGGGAGGGGGAGGTCATGAGCTGGACGACGCTCAAGGTCTTACGCGACCGCAACGCGGGACTGTATCTGGGCGGAGTGATCGTCTCCGGTTTCGGTGACTCGGCCATGTCGCTGGCCGCCGGGATCTGGGTCAAGACGCTCACCGGTTCCAACAGCCTCGCCGCGCTCGTCGGCTTCTGCATCTGGCTGCCGACCTTCGCGGGACCCGCGATCGGCACGGTGGCGGACCGGGTTCGCCGCCGTCCGCTCCTGGTCGCCACCAACCTGGTCCTGGCCGCCGTCATGCTCGCGCCGCTCGCCGTGCGCTCGCAGGGCGAGGTCTGGCTCCTGTTCGCCGTGCTGACCCTGGTCGGCATGGGCATGGTCCTCACCGATGCGGCCGAGACCGCCCTGGTCGCCGCCGCCGTGCCGGACGAGCTGCGCGGTGACTTCAACGGCCTGGTACGTACCGCCGTCGAGAGCACGAAGCTCCTCGCTCCGCTGGCCGGCGCGGGTCTGTTCACCGCGTTCGGCGGGCCGACGGTGGCCTTGCTGGACGCAGTCAGCTTCGTGCTGGCCGCGGCTGCGTTCAGGCTGCTGCGCGTACAGGAACCTGCGCCTGGAGCCCACGCCGGGCGAGCGTGGACCGCCGCGACCGCCGAAGGCGCCCGCTATCTGTGGCAGCACCCGATGCTGCGCTCGCTGGTCGTCACCGGTGGGGTGGCCATGGTTCTGTCCAGCGTGAGCAGCACGGCCACGTACGCGATGCTCGACACCGGGCTCCACCGATCCCCGGCCTTTGCCGGTGTGCTCACTCCGATTCAAGGGCTCGGATCGGTCGTCGCCGGCCTGGCAGCCGGTGCGCTGATGCGCCGGATGTCCGAGCGCGCCTTCTCGGCGGCCGGACTCACGCTGTTCGCGATCGGTGTGCTCGCGCGGGCAACTCCCTGGCTACCGGTCGTACTTGGCGGCAGCCTGGCGATCGGTCTGGGCCTGCCCTGTCCGCTCATCGCGGCGCTGACAGCCGTCCAGAGGGAAACCCCGTCCCAGTTGCTCGGTCGCGTCGCCGCCACCACCAACACCTTGATGTACGCACCCACCGGCCTCGCTCTGCTTGTCGGCACGGGGATGGTCGCCGGCCTCGACTACCGCGTGCAGACCCTCCTCACCGGCACCCTGGGCCTGGCAGTGGCAGCCGTGCTCGTCATGGCGGGCCGCACCGCGCGACGTGCGGCACCGGCGGGCGGCACACGGCCGACGCCGGAAACGGGCGAAGCCGACGCCGCGTAGATCAGGAGCGATCCCGGAAGGTCCGACGATCGCCCAGGGCGCGACCATATTCGTAGACGGCCGACAGCGCGCCCTCCGCTACCTGATGGCTGATCGTTCGACCGTTCCGCACCCTGCGGCGGGCCTGGCACACTGGTCCCCGTGTGCAGGGACCTTCGGATCGGGCTGCTCGGGGCAGCCGCCATAGCGCCCAGCGCGCTGATCAAGCCCGCGCGGCAGACACCGCGCGTCGCCGTCACCGCCGTCGCGGCCCGCGACCGCACGCGCGCAGAGGCGTTCGCCCGCAGGCACGGAGTCCCCGTCGTGCACGCGGGCTATGGCGCGCTGCTCGCCGACCCGGACGTGGAGGCCGTGTATGTGCCTCTGCCCAACGGGCTGCACGCCGAATGGACGCTGAAAGCTCTCGAGGCCGGCAAGCACGTGCTGTGCGAGAAGCCGTTCACCGCCAACCGCGCCGAGGCCGAGCGCGTCGCGGACGCCGCCGACGCCGCCTTCGCGCGGAGCGGCTTGGTGGTGATGGAGGCCTTCCACTACCGCTACCACCCGCTCGCCGAGCGAATGCGCGCCATCGTGGCGAGCGGCGAACTGGGCGAGCTGCGTCGCGTCGAGGCCGAGGTGTGTTTCCCCCTGCCCCGGTTCGGTGACATCCGGTACGACTACGCGCTCGCGGGCGGCGCGGCGATGGACGCCGGCTGTTACGCGGTGCATGTCGCCCGGCTTCTCGGCGCCGGCGATCCGGCGGTCACCTCGGCACGGATGACGACGCTGCGCAAGGATCCGCGCGTCGACCGCGCGATGAGCGCCGAACTCAGCTTCCCGAGTGGGGCGACCGGGCGTGTTCGCGCGTCGATGTGGTCGCGCCGGGTGCTGTCGATCCGAGCCCGCGCGATCGGGTCGGACGGCGAACTGCACGTGACCAACTTCGTGATGCCCCAGCTCTACCACCGGTTGACGATCCGTCTGGCGAACGGCGCCGGAGGGCACACGGTGCGGCGGGAGCGCGTGCCTCGCAACCCGTCCAGCTACGCCGGTCAACTGGCGGCGTTCACCGCCGCGGTGCTCGACGGCGACCCGGTCATCACCTCCGCCAGGGATGCCGTTGTGACCATGGAGGTCCTCGACGGCATCTACCGAGCCGGTGGGCTACCGCTCCGCG
Source organism: Streptomyces sp. NPDC001222 (assembly GCF_042896945.1). Taxonomy (NCBI): domain Bacteria; kingdom Bacillati; phylum Actinomycetota; class Actinomycetes; order Kitasatosporales; family Streptomycetaceae; genus Streptomyces; species Streptomyces sp. NPDC001222. Next base: position 31,768 of record NZ_JBIAXT010000020.1, on the reverse strand, counting down.
GCGACACGAAGGACCAGGCCTCGGCGCCGTGACGGCCTCTCCCGCCGGACTTCGGGCGGCGTGGTGACCGCGCCGAGGCGCCTGCCTTGCGCCGCGGTGTTTCGCTCCGGCGGACCCCGGGGCAGGGCCATGCTTGCCCTGGAGCGGACTCCAACTCGTAGAGTTCCGGTATTCCCAACGGAGCAGCATTCAAGGGAGAGTTGAGTGCGCCATCGCATTCTGGGCGGGACCGGCCTCGAGGTCAGCTCGTACTGCCTCGGCACGATGATGTTCGGTTCCGTGGGCAATGCCGAGCACGACGAGTGCGTGCGCATCATCCATGCCGCGCTCGACGAGGGGATCAACTTCATCGACACCGCCGACATGTACTCGGCCGGTGAGTCGGAGACCATCGTGGGCAAGGCGCTGAAGGACCGCCGCGACGATGTGATCCTTGCGACCAAGGTCCACTTCCCCATGGGCGAGGGCCCCAACCGGGGCGGAAACTCCCGGCGTTGGATCGTCCGAGAGGTGGAGGAGAGCCTGCGACGGCTGGGAACGGACTGGATCGACCTGTACCAGGTGCACCGGCCGGACCACACGACCGACATCGAGGAGACGCTCTCCGCACTGACCGATCTGGTGCACCAGGGCAAGATCAGAGCGTTCGGCTGCTCCACGTTCCCCGCGGAGCAGATCGTCGAGGCGTACCACGTGGCCGACCGCCGCGGGCTCCAGCGGTTCCGCACCGAGCAGCCGCCCTACTCGCTGCTGGCCCGAGGCATCGAGAAGCATGTGCTGCCGGTCGCGCAACGGCTCGGCATGGGGGTGCTCACCTGGAGCCCGCTGGGCTCGGGGTTCCTGACCGGCCGCTACCGGAAGGGCCAGGCTCTCGATCTGAGCAGCGGACGTCCCACCCTGAACCCCGCCCGCTTCGATCCGTCGGCGCCGCGCACCGTCGCGAAGCTGGAGGTGGTCGAGCAACTCGTCGCCGTGGCCGAGGAAGTCGGTTGCTCGCTGCCTGAGCTGGCCATCGCCTTCCCACTCGCGCATCCGGCCGTCACATCGGTGATCATCGGCCCGCGCACGATGGAGCAGCTGCGGAACACGCTCAAGGGCACGTCCGTGATGCTGGACGACGCCGTCCTCGACCGGATCGACGAGATCGTGCCGCCAGGAACCGACGTGTACCCCCCGGACGGTGTCTGGGCTCCGCCGTCGCTCACCACGCCGTCGCTCCGGCGACGTCCGGCCGACTCCAGGGCAGCTTCCTGAAGCGGGCGCCCGGTGCTGCCCCCGAACCTCTGAGGGCTTCGAATGGGCGCCCGGCTCGCTGACGCCCGGCACGCACGCTCGCCGCGTGTCAGGGCGGAGGCTTCTGCGAGTGTGCCGTGCTTCTGTTGTGGGCGTGGTGCCGGCGATAGGCGCCGGGCGTCATGTGGTGCCAGCGGGTGAAGGCGCGTACCAGAGCGGCCGCTCCGCTCAGTCCCACCTGACGCGCCACACCGTCGAGGGTCAGATCGGACGTCCTGAGCAGCTCCAGGGCCCGCATGTGCCGTGCTTCGTCCAGGAGTTCGCGCCACGAGGCGCCCTCCTCGCGCAGGGCGCGGCGCAGGGTGCGGGGGCTGAGGAACAGGACGTCCCGCAGGTCCTCAGGGCCGACCCGGAGAAGGTCGGCCTGGTCCAGCCACCCGCGCACCCGCGCCCGTAGCGTGGCGGACGCCGGCAGACCGCCGAGCAGGACATCCGCGTGCCGACGGTGCAGCGCGACCAGGTCCGGGTCGCTGAGCGCACGGGGACGGTCCAGCTCCGCGGTGCGTACGGTGATCGCGTTCTCAGCGGCGTCGAAGACGACCGGGCAGCGCAGAATCTCCGTGTACCCGCCCGGGTCGCCGATCGCCCGATGGGCGAACGCGACCGACACCGGCGCCCAGTCGCGCGCTATCCAACCCGCGGCGGTGACCATGCCGGTGACGACGGCCTCGACCTGCTGCGGATGCATCGCGCCAGGGGCCACCGTGGGCCGGTACACCATCCGCGACTGCCGGGGCCCGCGGTGCAGACTGAGCACGCCCGCCTCGCTCACCAGCGGGTGATAACTGACCGCCGCTGTCGCCGCCTCCGCGAGGCTGGAGGAGGCGAGGACCAGATGACCGAGCACATGCAGATCGGCCGGCCGTAGCGAGGAACCCACGGTGAGGCCCACGTACGGATCCTCGTCCGGGCCGAGCAGCCGCTCCCACAGCAGCCGGACCTCCGCGAAGGGAAGCCGCTGCGTGGGGGAGACCCACGCACCGCGCGTGGTGCCGGCCGCCCCAGTGCCGTCGTCTCGCGGCCCGCGGGCGTGCGCCACCGCGTGTGCGTAGCTCGCGGCGACGGTGGGCCAGGCGGCGGCCCGCATGGCGGACGGTGCGGCGGCGCGCATGGCGGACAGTCAACGCCGGACCGGCCGCGCGCGTCAACACGGTGGCCGACCAGGGCAATGACGCCGCGGCCGTCCGGCCCTACCGTCGTGACCGGCGCACCCCGGGCGCGCACCGCCTCATCCGGCGCGCGTCCAGGAGGCATTCACCACCGACTACGGACCGGGAGCGGCGGACGACATGACCGAAGCACGACGCAGGAAGTTCTGGGGCTGGGGATACGAGGACGAACAGCCCGGGACGGCCGAGGCACAGAAGACGGCCGACCTGATCCGCTCGATACTCGGCTTCGGCGCGCAGCACGTCCGCACACCCCCGGCCGTGGCCGAACTCGAGCTGCCCGCACCGCGCCTCGCGATCCCCGACAGCCTCGCCCGCCTCCTGACGGCCGACCCCTACCAACGCGCCTCCCACGCCTACGGCAAGTCGTACCGGGACGTGGTGCGCGCCTTCCACGGGGACTTCCCGCACCCCCCGGACCTGGTCGCCTTCCCGTGCGACGAGAACGACATCACCGCGGTCCTCGACTGGTGCCAGGAGGCCGGCGCCGCCGTCATCCCCTACGGCGGGGGCACCAGCGTCGTCGGCGGCGTCGAGCCGCGGGTGGACGACCGCTACGCCGGCACCGTCAGCCTCGATCTCGGCCGTCTCGACCGCGTGCTGGACGTGGACACGGACTCCGGATCGGCCCGCATCCAGGCCGGGGCCACCCTGCCGCACACCGATGCGCAACTGCGCCCGCACGGACTGACCCTGCGTCACTACCCGCAGTCGTACGAACTGGCCACCGTCGGCGGCTCCGTCGTCACCCGCGCCGGCGGGCACTACGCCACCGGACGCACCCACCTCGACGACTTCGTGCAGTCCCTGCGGGCGATCACCCCCGCCGGACTGTGGGAGAGCCGCCGGGTGCCCGCCTCCGGGGCGGGGCCGAGCCCCGACCGGCTGCTGATCGGATCCGAGGGCATCCTCGGCGTGGTCACGCAGGCATGGCTCCGGGTCCAGGAACGCCCCCGCTTCCGTGCGTCCGCGAGCCTGAGCCATCCCACGTTCGCCGACGGCGCCCGCGCTGCCCGGGCCATCGTGCGCTCCGGACTGCAGCCCGCCAACTGCAGGCTGCTCGACGCCGACGAGGCCCGGTTGAACGGCGCCGGCGACGGCCGATCCGCCCTGCTGATCGTCGGATTCGAATCGGCCCGTGCCGACCAGGAGGCGCTGCTCGCCCAGGCGTCGGACTGTGCCCGTGCCCACGGCGGGACACCGCTCGCGCCCCCTCGGGTCAGCGGACCGCACCCGACGGACGGCGCGGGGTCCCACGTGGCGACCGGCGCCGAAGGGTCCTGGAAGGACAGTTTCCGGCAAGCGCCGTACCTACGGGACGTGATGGTCGCCGCGGACATCCTCGTCGAGACCTTCGAGACCGCCGTCACCTGGGATCGCTTCGAGGAGTTCGACCAGCGGGTGCGCCGAGCCGCCGAGCAGGCAGCCGCCCGTGTGTGCGGGACGGCCGCCGTGCACCGCAGGCTCACCCACGTCTATCCCGACGGCGCGGCCGTCTACTACACGGTGCTGGCGCCGGCGCGCCGCGGGTCCGAGGTCGCCCAGTGGGACGACATCAAGGCCGCCGTCTCCGACGTGATCATGGACGCCGGTGGCACGATCACCCACCACCACGCGGTGGGGCGCGACCACCGTCCCTGGTACGACCGGCAGCGCCCGCCGCTGTTCGCCCGCGCGCTCCGGGCGGCGAAGCGGGAACTGGACCCGCACGCGGTGCTGAACCCGGGGGTGCTCATCGACTGAGCCGCACCCGAGACGGGCGTCCGTCCGCCATGTCGGTATCTGTGGGATGCACGTCCGGATCGCCATGGCGCGGCGGCGGCCCTCGGCGTCACGCTGGAGGTGTCGTCGCCGGGTGGACGGCGACCGCAGACGGACGAGAGGCGGACACCATGGAGATCGACAGCAACAGGGTGGCGAACGTGGACGTGCCGCGCACCAAGCTGGCCCGCGAGGCGACGGAGCTCATCCGTGACACCACGAGCGAGCTCATCTACCACCACTCCCGCCGGGTGTACTTCTTCGGCAGCCTGCAGGGACGCAATCGCGATCTGAGCTTCGATCCGGAGCTGCTCTACCTCGGCGCCATGTTCCACGACGTGGGCCTGAACGAGAGCTTCCACGGCAGCGGCCACCGCTTCGAGGTGGACAGCGCCGACGAAGCGAAGCGGTTCCTGCACGCGCACGGGGTCCCGGAGGACAGCGTCCGCCGGGTCTGGACGGCGATCGCCCTGCACACCACGCCCGGGATCCCGGAGTTCATGGAGCCGGAGGTGGCCCTGGTCACCGCCGGGGTGGAGTACGACGTCCTGGGCATCGGATACGACGCGATCCCGGAGGCGGAGCGGGCCGAGATCGTGGCCCTTCACCCCCGCCCCGACTTCAAGCGCCAGATCCTGCAGGCGTTCACCGACGGCATCCGCCCGAAGCCGGAGACGACGTTCGGCAATGTGAAGGCCGACGTTCTGGAGCACTTCGTCCCGGGCTTCCAGCGGGGCGACTTCGTTCGTACGATTCTCGAATCCCCGTGGAAGGAATAGGACCGCCGGTGTCTTGCCGCAGTCACACGGTCGCCGTCGTCGCCTTCGACGCCGTCCAGCTCCTCGACGTCACCGGCCCGGTCGAGGTCTTCACGATGGCCAACCGCTACGGCGCGGACTACGACGTCCGGGTCGTCTCGACCACCGGCGCCGACGTCGTCACCTCCTCGGGACTGACGGTCGGCGTCAACGGCCCGCTGTCCTCCCTTCCCCGTCGGATCGGCACCCTGCTGGTACCCGGGAGAAGGGACTGGCGGGCCGCCGTCAGCGACCCGGACCTGGTGGAGGCGGTCACGCACCTGGCCGACCGGGCCGAGCGGGTGACCTCCGTCTGTGCGGGGGCGTTCGTTCTCGCCGCGACCGGACTGCTGGACGGTCGGCGCGCCGCGACGCACTGGGAGCTCGCCCGGGAACTGGCGGTGGCCTTCCCCGGGGTGCGGGTGGAGAGCGAGCCCGTCTTCGTACGCGACGGCCATGTCGTCACGTCGGCCGGGGTCACCGCGGGCATCGACCTCGCGCTCTTTCTGGTCGAGGAGGACTGGGGAGCCGACGTGGCGCGCAACGTGGCCCGCCAACTGGTCGTGTTCATGGCCAGGCCTGGCGGACAGGCGCAGTTCAGCGCCCGACTGGCTCCGGGGCAGCCTCGGCACTCGGCGGTCCGACGCGTCATGGACCACGTCGGCGCGGACCTCTCGGCCGAGCACACGCTCGATTCCCTGGCCGTCGTCGGGGGAGTGAGCGCCCGGCATCTGGGACGGCTCTTCCGTACCGAGATCGGTATGTCTCCTGGGCAGTACGTCGAGTCCATGAGGATGGAAGCCGCCCAGGTTCTCCTGGAGAAGGGCGGCGACACGGTGGAGGAAGTGGCGCAGCAGGCGGGATTCGGTTCCTCGGAGTCCCTGCGCCGGGCTTTTCAGCACACCCTGGGCGTCTCTCCGACCACGTATCGTGCCCGCTTCCAGACCACCGCGGGCAGTCACCGCGTCGTCGCGGCCTGAGCCGCGCCCAAGCCCGGGCCACAACCTCCCGCAGCCGGGCGAGGCCGGCGTCGGCGCCGTGGCGACAGTAAATCGCTGTGTTCGCCTGATGATCACGGGTTAGGGTCCCCGGGCAGGCATCGGGGGATCACAGCGGGCGGGGGACATGGCGGTCGAGATCGGCGGGCCCGTGAAGGGCGCGAACGCATGGGGTCAGGCCGTCGCGGCCGTGGTGCTGGTGGCGGCAGTGGGCGTCGGTCTGTGGACGTTCAGGGAGACAGCGTCCTCGGACCGCGACCCGCGGCCCGCCACATGCTCTGGCGGGGAGCCCGAGAAGACGACAGGAAAGCCCGGGAAGGCGCCTCACTACGTCTCCGGGGCGCAACTGTGCAAGGCGCTGAACCGCTCCGACCTCGCCGAACTGCTGGGTACGCCGGGGGAGACCGCGAAGACCGCCGGTGGCAGCGGCGGCTCCGTCAAGCTCGGCAGCGGCAAGGAGGTGGCGACGCCCTCGGCCCAGGTCGAGTTCGGGACCTACACCGTGACGTTTTCCGCCACCTATGACCGTCTTCCGGTGGCCGGATCCGCCGGGCTTCTGGGGGACGGCGCGCGACAGCGGACGGTTCTGGGCCGCCCGGCAGTCCTCTACTCGGACCGCACCATCAGCATCCGTTTCCGCCTCGACGGAAGCGACGCCCAGAGCGGTCCGGGCGTTCCGGCCCGCGTCCTCACCGTGGCGCAGGACGCGAAGGACAATGGCGGTTCCTTCGAGGTGTCCCTGTGGCGCAGGGACGGCTGGGTGCCGGACGACGCGGTGCTGCTCCGCGTCGCCGAGAAGGTGCTGCCGACGGTCCCGGGCTGGGCTGCCGAGGAGTGACGGCCTCGCCGTCGCTTTGACGCTCGCCCGGTCCACCGTCACCATGGACAAGGAGGCGATGGGGCTCGCCTTCAACCGCGGTGCACGCTGCCGCTGATGGCCTCTCCGACGGACCGCGCCGCTGGGCGCGCGACCAAGTGGAGGCAGCGATGATGATCGTGGATCGCGACCGTACACGCCTGCCGGTGTCTCCGGCGGCCTTCGTCACGCGTATCTCGCGCTCTGCCGACCGCCAGCAGGTCCGGCGGGCACCCTCCTGCCGTTGCGACTCCACCGTCGGCCCGTACACGGTGGCGGACCCGGCCGCTGTGGTGCGGCGGCGCGAAGGAGGGGCTTCCGGGCGAGCCGACCGCAGGCAGGTGCGCCCCCGCCCCGAGCCCCGGCGCAGTGAGGGGACGCGCCGCCTTCGCCATCTGCGATCGAGGCCGTGGCGATGAATGCGATGAAGGACGCGGCATCCGCGAGCCGGCCCGCCCCCCGAAGCACCGGGTCCATAAGGCTGCGTCTCCTGGCGGACATCGGTGTCATCCTGGCCAGCAGCCTCGATCTCGACGCCGAGGAGGCTCTGCGCCGGCTCTCCCGTCGCATGGTGGCGCAGTTCGCCGACGCTTGTGTGGTGGATCTGCTGGACGGTGACCGCGTGCGGCGCATCGCCGTCACGCACCGCGACCCGGACCGCGCCGTTCGCGCATGGGGAGAAGGGGCGATCCCCGGCCTGGCCGACTCGGCCCACTCGGCCGACCCGCTGGCCCGGGTCCTGCGCGGTGCGGGCCCGGTGGCCTTTGAGGCACCGGGGCGCACACGGGATCCGGGATCCCCCGTGGGCGGGGGCCCGGCGGTCCCGGGATCTTCGGCCCGCACACGGGACGCGGGATTCCCGGCGGCTGTCCAGGAGCATCTGTACCGCGTCCTGGAAGCCGGATGCGTTCTCATCGTCCCGCTGCGGGCCCGCAGCGAGACCCTCGGAGCACTCACCCTGACCCGCCCCCGCAGGGTTCCCTTCGGCGAGGAGGATCAGCAACTGGCCATCGATGTCGGCCGTCGTGCGGGGCTGGCGCTGGAGAACGCCCGGCTGTACGCCTTCCAGCGCAACACCGCCGAGCAGCTCCAACGCTCCCTGCTGCCGGACCTGTCCGAGATTCGCGGCGTCGGGCTGTCGGACCGGTATTCCCCGGCCCGAGCCGGCGCCGAGGTGGGCGGCGACTGGTACGACGCCTTCACGCTGCCCGATCGATCGACCATGCTCGTGATCGGTGATGTCATCGGCCACGACCTCACGGCGGCCGTCCGCATGGGGCAACTCCGCAACATGCTGCGGGCTCTGGCCTACGACAGCGGCGACACACCGGCCGGGGTGATGTGCCGACTGGACCGCGTCATGCAGGGGATGACCTCCGTCGAACTCGTGACGGCCGTCATCGCCAGACTCCACCCCCCGAACGCTGCCGGCTGGCCGCTGTCGTGGACGAACGCCGGGCACCCGTCACCCCTGCTCACCCTCGCCGACGGGACCACCCAGCTGCTGGAGGACGGGCACGCCCCGATCCTCGGTCTGGACCCACCGCCCCGGAGGACCGATGCCCACATCGTCGTACCACCCGGTGCCACGGTGCTCCTGTACACCGACGGGCTGATCGAGCGTCCCGGCGAGGACATCGGCTGTGGCCTGACCCGCCTGCAGCAGCGTGCGAGCACCCTGGCCGACCAGCCCCTCGACGCCTTCTGCGACAGTCTGCTCCTGGGGCTCGGGCCCGGTTACCACGACGATGTCGCCGTGCTCGCCTTCCGCAATTCCGAGAAGGTGACGTCTGTCTGACGGCTCAGCGGACGGCGACTTCCCCCGAGGAGGCCGGTCGCCCGTGTGCGCAGGTCAGAATCAGTGCGTATGAGGTAAGGCTTCTCTTGCTGTTGTGTCGTGAACTGATTCGTGGGGGTCAGTCATGCCTTCTCGACGTCGAGGTCTCGTCGTCGTTCTTTCCGTCGCCGCGTCGCTCTTCCTTGCGGGATGCGGCGGTTCACCGGCGGCGGGCGGCGGCTCCTCCGCCGCGACGGCCGCCGAAGGTGCGCACGGCCACCAGCGAACCCCGACTGCGGCTGGTCCGGCAACGCCGACTGGAACGCAGCCCGGAACATCTTGCACCTGTACCGGATCGGCCTCGTGACGATCGCGGCTGCCGGGAGGGCCGTCGTCAGGCGTCTCCACGGCGTCAACCCCGCCATCGCAAGGTAGGCGGGAATCTCCTTCCCGAGGCTTGCCGAGGGGAGGAGAGCACTTCAAGAGGGACGTACCACCCGTGGCGGACTGATCCACCGCACCCTCCGCAGCGACACCACCCGGCGGTCGATCCGCAACTGCGAGCGACAGGCAGAGGTTTGGGCCACCGTGCCGGTGGGGCTTCGCCGGCATCACCCGTCTCCGCCCCGGGAGCCGCCGAACGCTTAAGGTTGTCGGATGGGTGGTTTGTTCGGCCGTGTCATGGGTGGTTTGTTCGGCCGTGACGAGGAATGCGGCCGGTTGCGCGAGGTTCTTGATCATGCCAGTAAAGGCATGAGCGGGGTTCTGGTGTTGCGAGGTGTGCCGGGGGCGGGGAAGAGCGCCCTGCTGGACCACGTCGAAGCCCTGGCGGCGACCCTGGAATTCGAGGTCATGCGCTTCGACGCGGTGGAGTCCGAGGCCGAACTCGGATTCGCCGCCCTCCATCAAGTGCTCAGGCCGTATGTGGCACAGCTTGAACAGCTCCCTCCACCCCAGCGTGACGCGCTCGCCCGCGTCTTCGGCCTGCAGGAGCGGACCTGCGCACCGGACCGCTTCCTCGTCGCCCTGGCGGCTCTGGGGCTCCTTGCGGCACGTCCCGGCACGCGCCCGCTGCTGTGCCTGGTGGACGACGCCCACTGGCTGGACCAGGAGTCCGCCGAGGCGCTCTCCTTCATCGCGCGACGGCTGTACGCCGACTCCGTCGCGATGGTCTTCGCGGTGCGCGACGGGCTCGACCGCCCGGACCGCTTCGCCGGTTTGCCCACGCTCGCCGTGCCGAGCCTGCCGCTTGAGCCGGCGACGCTGCTGCTGGAGGCGGTGACGTCCGGTTCCGTCGACTCCGATGTCTGTACGACGATCGTCGCGTCGACCGGCGGCAACCCCCTGGCCCTGATCGAGGCGGCCAGGGAACTGAGCGCGGACCAGCTCAAGGGCCATGCCCCGCTGCCCGACCCGGTGCCCGTGGGGCAGGCGTTGCAGCGCACCTATCTCCGTGAGGTGCTGACGCTGCCACCCCGGACGCGGACCCTGTTGCTCGTGGCTGCCGCCGATTCGACCGGCGATCCCAATGTGCTCTGGCGCGCCGGCACCCGGTTGGGCTTCGATGCGGCCGCCGCAGCGGCGGCCGAGGAGCGGAACCTCCTCACCATCAGGAATCGTGTCGGATTCCGTCATCCCCTCATTCGCTCCGCCGTCTACTACGGAGTTCCTCTCGCGCAGCGAGCCACGGTGCACTCGGTTCTGGCGGGGGTCGCCGCAGACCTCGGAGCGCCTGATCTGCATGCCTGGCACCTCTCCGCCGCGGCCACCGATCCGGACGAGACGGTCGCGCTCGAACTGGAGCGCGCCGCGGAACGCAGCCGTGCCGGCGGAGGATGGGCAGCGGGCTCCACGCTGCTGGCCCGCGCGGCAGCCCTGTCCGCCCCCGGAGCGACGCGGGCGCGCCGTCTTCTGGGGGCGGCCGAGGCAGGCGCCGTCTCCGGCTTGCCCGGCCGTGCCCAGGAGCTGCTGGACGAGGCCGTCGTCTATCGGGACGACCGTCACTACAACGGGCTGGTGCAGCGTGTCCAGGCACGTGTCCACCGCCTCACGGGGGAGCCGGCCGCCGCCACCCGGGCTCTCCTGGCAGCAGCCCGGGACCTGGGGGCGACCGACACCCGCCTGGCTCGCGACGTCCTGGTGGAAGCGCTGGTGCAGGCGCAGATCAGTGCCTCACTGGCCCCGGCGCGGGGCCACGCGTCGCGCCGTGGCGGAAGCGGCCCGCGCCCTGCCGCTCCCGTCGGCTGCGACACCCACCACCGGGGACGCGGTGCTCGACGGGGACACCGCACTGCATCTCGAAGGACTGAAGGCCGCAGCCTCCAAGCTGCGGCACGCCATCGCCGTCGTCCGGACGGAGGAGCCCGTCGCACCGGAGTTCTTCCAGTGGCTGGCGGCGGCATGCTCGCATGCCACGATGCTCGGGGACGACAACACCTTGCACGAACTGGCCTGGCGCATGGAGGCGGAGGCCCGGCACCAAGGAGCCGCCATTCCCATGGCGCTGGCGCTGAGCCACACGGCGGTCGCCGAGATGATCGCGGGGCGCCTCGCCGAATGCGAACGGCAGTTCGATCGGCGTGCCGCCCTGGAGGAGGCACGCGGCTCGGAATTCCACCTGGGAGCTCTTCTCGTCGCCGCCTGGCGCGGACAGAGCGACCTCGCGGACCAGCTCTCCGAGCATGTGACCCAGCATGCGGCACGCACCGGACAGGGATACCAGCTGATCTTCCGGGACTACGCGCGCTGCGTCCTCGCCCTCGGCGAGGGGCGCTACCACAAGGCGTACACCGCCCTGGCCGGCCGGATCGAGGACACTCTCCAGGTCAAGTTCGCCCTCGCCGACCTGGTCGAGGCGGCAGTACGCAGCGGCAGGAACGGCGAAGCCCGCGCGCTGCTCGCCCGGCTGACCGACCTCGCCGACGCCGCGCCTGTCCCCGGAACGCGGGGTGACCTGGCCCGTGCCCGTGCGCTTCTGGCCGCGGACGATCCGAAGGCGGAGGCTCATTACCAGGAGGCCATCGCCCGTCACGAGACCGCGCGCGGTCCCGCCCGCCGGGCACGCAGCCATCAGGTCTACGGAGAATGGCTGCGCCGTGAGCGCCGGGCCAAAGAGGCGCGCCACCATCTGCGCGTCGCCCATGGGCTGTTCGACGGCATGGGGGCCAACGCCTTTGCGGCGCGCACGGCACAGGAGTTGTCCGCGGCCGGTGACCCGGTCGAGACCCACAACGAGGCAGACCACCGGAGCGACCTCACGCCGCAGGAGGCCCGGGTCGCTCATCTGGCGGCCGGCGGGGCCACCAACGCCGAAATCGCCTCCCAGCTCTTCCTGAGCGTCCACACGGTCGACTACCACCTGCGGAAGGTGTTCCGGAAACTGGGCATCCGCTCGCGCCGTGACCTGGCCGAACGCCGTGCCCCCGACCTCATGTGACGGTACGCCGTCCCGCATCCCCCGGAGCAGGCCATGCCTTCGTGGAGGGGTGTGCGACGCCTCGCAACGGCAGTTCGACGACCGGCCGGCCGACTCGGCCGACAGCCTGCGCTCAACTCTTGCCGAGCAGCTCACGCACGTGCTGGACGATCTCGTCGTTCGTGTAGGCGTGTCCACCGATGCCCCAGCCGCCGGGCACCGCCTCGGTCAGGGCGACCCAGGTGCGCTCGACGAGGGAAGGGTCTCCCGCCGCCGCGGCCACCAGTTCGGAGATCTCCTTGACCACGCCGAGCTGCTGCTCCCTGTTGAGCGCGCCGGCGTTGGTGGTCACGGTGACGCGTACGTGGTCGGCACCGCCACCCGCGGTGGAGAAACCATCGGGATCCAGTTCATGGACGAAGGCGGCAGTGTTGTCGGTGAAGAAGGGAATGACGGGAACCCTTTCCCAGCGCATGATCGCCTGCGCGAGTTCCTGGGCCAGCTTCTTCCGGTCCTTGATGGTCCCCTTGGACGCGTAAACGTCGATCATGGGCATGGGGTGATCCTCTCTGTGGCTGACGGTCCGCGTCTGCACAGACCGTCTCTGACGATCATGCTTGGCCGAGGTGCCCGGACGAGATCCCGTGGCGTACGTAGTCCTGGCGCGAGAACGCGTAGGCAGCTTCAGCATGTGGCGGTGACGGCAGCCCTTACTTTCCGGGGGAGGACACCGCGCCGGAGGGGGACCACTCACCGGTGTCGATCGGGGACCAGTCGGCCGGGTGGGCGTCCAGGCGCCGCATCCGGCGGCCGTCCCGGGCCGTGAGCAGGTCCTTGTCCAGAGGCGTGGTGAAGACGTTGTCGACCAGCGTGTACTCGGCCGCCAGTCGGCCGACGGCCGGCAGGGCGGCGGTGTCGATCCGTCCGCGCTCCAGATACAGGTCGTCCCGGACGTGGAAGCGCACCACCCTGCCCCACACCACATGGTCGACCCCGTCGTCCCCGACCGGCATGATGCGGTCCACGACACACTCGAACGAGATCGGCGCCCCCTTGACCCGGGGCACGCGCACCACCTCCGACGGCGCCTTCTCCAGCCCGAGCGCCTCGAACTCGTCCACCTCCGGGCCGAATGCGAACGCGGACCCGTGCATGGCGTCCGCCTGCGGCAGCGTCGCCAGGTTGGTGACGAACTCGCCGGTGTCACGAATGTTGACGAACGTGTCCTTGAGCGTGACCCCGTCCTCCTGCGGCTGCAGGGTGATCGAGACCATGGGCGGCTTGCGTCCGACCGCGGTGAAGAAGGAGATGGGCGCGAGGTTGGCCACGCCGTCCCGGGACACCGAGCTGACCCACGCCATCGGGCGCGGAATGATGCTCCCGATCAGCAGTTTGTAGGCGTGAGTGCCGTCGAGTTCGGCAGCGTCAATGATCATCGGAGATCCTCCTTCGCGTGGGGTGCGGCATGGCCGTTGCCTGAGAGGCGACGCGACCCTCGTGGCGGGGCCGGGCCGGAGGCCGGTGTCCGTACTCCGCAATCGAGCTTGTGGAAATAAGTGTAGAGTTTTCAGATATGTCGGACAAGGGAGAGTGACCAGCTTGACATAGCCTTGAACGCGGAGATGCAGGCAGCCATAGAAATGGCTGTAGCGTGATTGCTTCTGGCAGTACGCAGGACTACGGCACGTCAGCGCGTGGGTGAGGGGAGCAGTGGCTCATGAAGATCCTGGTGGTGGGTGCCGGAGCGACCGGGGGCTACTTCGGGGCCCGGCTCGCCCAGGCCGGCCGGGAGGTGACCTTCCTGGTACGGGCCGAGCGTGCGGAGCACCTGGCCCGACACGGACTGCGGATCGTGGGCCTGGGGGAGCGGACGGTACTCGCCCCGCACACGACGCAGGCCGGGAAGATCGAGACTCCCTACGACGTGATCCTGCTGTCGGTCAAGGCCAACGGCCTGGAGCAGGCCATCGACGACATGGCACCCGCCGTCGGTCCGGACTCCCTGATCGTCCCTGTCCTCAATGGCATCCGTCATATCGATGCCCTGGCCGCACGGTTCGGCGATGAGGCGGTGCTGGGCGGCGTGGCCAAGGTGGCGACCACCCTCAACGCCGACGGTGAGATCGTCCGGCTGGCCGACATCCAGAGCCTGCGCTACGGCGCTCGTGGCGATTCGGCCCCCGCGCGACTCGGGGAACTGCACCGCTCGTTGAGCGATGCCGGATTCTCGACGGGTCTGTCCGAGGACATCCACGCGGAGATGTGGGCCAAGTGGGTCTTCATCGCCGCGGTCGGGGCAGTGACCTGCCTGATGCGGGGAGCGGTCGGCGAGATCGTCGCCGTTCCCGGCGGAAGCGCATTCGCCGAAGGCGTGGTCAACGAGTGCGCCTCCGTCGCGGCGGCAGCCGGCCACCCCGTGCCGGCCCCGGCCCTGCGGCAGACACTGGCGACCGTCACGGAGGCAGGCTCGTCGGCCACCTCGTCCCTCTACCGCGATGTGGCGACCGGCCGCAGTGCCGAGGTCGAGCAGATCCTGGGAGACCTGGTGTCACGTGCTCAGGGGTTCGGGCTCGCTGTCCCGTTGCTGGAACTGAGCACGATGCAGCTTCGGGTGCACCAGAACCGAATCGAGAACGCCCGCCCCGTATGAGGCGGGCGCCTCATGGAGGCGCGGGGCTGCCCCTGTGGGTGGACAGCCCCTGCACCACTTATCAACTTGAGGGTCGGCGGACGCTAGACCCTCTGGGCCCGCTGGCGTGCCCGGTAGGCTCGCAGATTCGCCGCGTTGCCGCAGATCTTCACGTTGTGCCAGACCCCGCTGTTGTTGCGCGACCTGTCGAAGAACGTCGTGCCGCACCGGTCGTTCCGGCACATCTTCAGCCGCTGCCAGGCACCTGCCTGCTGGGCCAGGAAAACCTCGATCAGGACCAGGGCCGCCACGCGCCGCCAGCCGGTGCCGCGCGGCTCCAGGCGGACCTGCCCGTCCCCGCTGAGCTGTATCGCTGTGGCCGCAGTGTGCAAGGGGGGAAGCGCGTCGCCGTTGCCCCGGGCCACGGCCTGGCGCAGATCATCACGGAACCCTCGAAGCTCTTCCTGGTCGTGCGCTTCGAGCTCGATCCCGGCCACGGGGGTACCGGTGACCTCGCCCCACTGTTCCAGAGCCTGATCAAGCCAGGCCTGGGCGTCGCCGAGGTCGGCGAGGAGATCCTTCGCGCGGGGCTTACCGGCGGAGATCGTGTTCATGAAGTCCTGCACCAGAGCGAGCCCTGCCGGGGCTGGCTCAGTGTCGTACCGACCCGTGGCCGACCAGCTCATGTGGATCACTTCCTGCACTCTGTGGGCTTCATAGCGACATAAGCATACGCCTTTTCGTCAAATCTTGTACGAGGTGTGAAGCGCGACGTTTGTAGACGAGGCCTTTCCGGCTGTGCAGGGCCGAAGGGCTGGTCGGAGGTGTGAATGCCACCGGTCAGGTCTCGTGCAGCAACATATGCGTCTGGACGACATCTATGCTGCACCCTCCAGACCGTCGCAGTAACGGCAGGCCGTCCTCCGGGCCGACCCCGGGGTGACAGCAGCGCCGCGACCTCTCCGTCTGGTCAGGCTCCGCCAGAGAGACCTTCTCCCGGCCTCATCCCGATTCGGAGAGATGCTCGCAGAACCACTCGGTGGCGGCTTCGCTGGTCGGCTCGAAAGCTGCCACATAGGAGTCGAAGTGATCCCCGGCGAAGATGGCCAAGCGCTTGGGCTCCAGGGCGCGCTCGTACGCGGCGAGCGCGAGGTCGCTGGGGGTGACCGTGTCCGTCCTCCCCACGACCATCAGCAACGGCGTCGGTGATACTCGAGTGACCCAGGCCCCTGGCTCGTACATCTGCGCTTTGCGCGTGGACCGCAGCGTGACGTACGTCGGTTCTTCGACCGACGGCGGGAGCGAGAAATGAGCGTCGGACTCCGCCATGCCCCGGGAGTGGTAGGCGGCCTGGACGTTCGGATCGAGGCTGTTGAGGAGCTGATATGCGGGTTGCCTGCCCGCCAGCTGAGCGCGTTCGTCGTCGTTGAACAGGTCCTCCAGCGCCTGCTTGCGGTCGGCGGGCACGCGCCGTAGGCCCTGCTCGAAGCCGCTGATCGTCGGAACCTGCGCGACTGCCGCCCGGATGCGCCGATCGGTGGCCGCCAGGACGATCGTGTGGCCCCCGGCGTAGCTTGAACCCCAGATTCCGAGTCGGCCGGCATCGACGTCGTCAAGGCTCTCCAAGAACGAGATCGCCCGCCGCCAGTCGGCGATCTGCTGCCAGGGATCGATGTCACCGCGGGGCTCGCCTCCGCTGAGACCGAACCCACGATGGTCGTGGACAAGAACGACGAAACCTGCCTGGCTGAAGCGTTCCGCATACCCCTGCAGGCCACGGTATTTAACGCCGCCGAAGCCGTGTGCCATCGTGATCGCCGGGAGCGGGCCATTGCCGGTCATCGGGCGGAATATCCAAGCGTGCAGCGATATGCCGCCTTCCGCGGGAATGAATGCTTCCTGGTAGCTCATGAACCGTTCACCTCTTTATGTGGTCACCGACTTGTTCACCAAGCCGCCGGCCCGCCACCCTCCTTCCGGGCAGCCGCGCCTTATGGCCGCCTCCTCAGCTCGCCGATCGCCAAGCCGCGTTCGACGAATCCTCTGTCGTGGGTACGAGCTGAATGCCCACCACCCGCCAGCCCGCAGCCCCGCGAGCGACCTCGAAATGAACGGCGAGACGTTCGATCTCACTGTGGTCCGCGCTCGCCGTCCACGTAGTTGCCTTTCGTCTCGACGGCAGAGGCTATGCGGGCTGCTCGGAGAGCAGGGCGAGCGCGCTGTACCAGACCGGGCCCGGATTGAGTCGATCCGGGTAAAGCTGCAACATCTGATCGTAGAACTCTGCCGGAGTGGGTCTGGAGACCAGCAAGCGCTGCGCGTCCAGCAGATATCTGCGGGTCTGCTCAAGAATTCCTGGGGCGTCCGGAAGCTCTCTGTTCTTGTGGCCCGCAACAACCGCGCTCGGGCGTAGCGCGGATACGGTGTCAAGCGCAGCGAGCCACTTCTCGATCCCTCCTCCAGGGCTCTCCAGCAAATACTGATGCACCCCGTTGTAGGCGACGTCGCCGGCCACCACGAGGTCGATCGACGGAGCGTGCAGGACGGTGGTGTCGTCGGTGTCCGTGTGACCTACTTCTACTGCCCTGAATTTATGCCCCTCCATCTCGAACCCCTCGGCTGGAATGACTTGGTAAACCACCGGACTGTCCGGGATGAGCCCTGGGAAATCAACGTCCCATGTGTGCTTTCGCTCGTCCGCTTGCTTCCTCATCAGCCCGATGGTCCGCTCGGTCGCATACGGAACTGCGCCGGGGAACCGTTGCAGCAGGAGATCGGTGCCGAACCAGTGATCACCGTGACCGTGCGTGGCATAGACATAGGCCAGGCGCTTACCGTGGCTTTCGATCCAGTCGCCGACGTTGTGCACCTGGTCGCGGGTGAACGGCGGGTCGACAAAGACCGCTTCCGTCTCACCGAGGATCAAAGTGGATGCCAGAGGCGAGGAGATGATGGGGCTCCCGTCCGGCAGGCGCATGCTCCTCTGGCGGCGGATCCCATCGGAAACCAGCACGTCATAACGCAGCTTCGTCACGTCATACCTCCCGGCGGAGGCAGCAGCACGCTGTCCGCTGGCGTAGTGGTGCCCGCAGGCGCGGGGTGGCCTCGGGCTCCCCGGCAGGGACCGCGGGCATCAACGACGAGGGCTACTTCGCGCCCGGAGTGAGGAACACCTTCCCTTTTCGGCCCTTCTGCTCTGCCTGGGTCACGGCGTCCGCGATATCGTCGAGAGAGTACTTACGCCCGGGAGATGTTTCGATGATTCCCTCACGCATAAGGTCCACGATGTCCTGACCCAGTTGCTGCCGTTGCGCATCCGTGAGCCTCGGGAACCAGTATCCGAGCCAATAGACTTCCAGGGTTCGACGCCCGGCCAGGATGTAACGTGGATCGTCGCCGACGCGGATCGGCTCGCCGGTCAGGGAGCCGTAGACGAGCATTTTTCCATCCTCATGAAGTGCCTTGAAGATCTGGGTCCCCGTTTCTCCCACCACACAGTCGATGGCGTACTTGACGCCTAGTGGGTCGATCAACTTGCGCACCTGCTCGTCGATGGGACCGTCGCTGGAGACGATGACGGCATCGGCGCCGAGACGTTCAAGTTCTTCTGCTGATTCGCGCCTGCGGACGATGTTCGCGGTACGGATTTCGTCGCGTTTGGCCAGCCTGATGATCATACGCCCCAGTTCCGACCCCGCCGCCGACTGGAGCAGCCACTCTCCTTGAGGGACCGCCAGGACGTGGCGGACCATGAGAATGGCAGATGCCGGATTGATGAAGAAGGCCGCGACCTGCTCATCGGGGAGGTCATCGGGGACGGCGAACAGTTCACTGGCGGGAACGACAGAATATTCCGCCCAGTTTCCACCGGGCCCATTGGTGACCGATACTCGCTGCCCCGCGGACACTTCCTTCACCCCGGGCCCCACCGCATCGACAATTCCCACGCCTTCGAATCCCGCTTGCGCCGGAAAATGCGCTTGCACGCCCGCGTAGTATCCCCGGACGTAGAGGAGATCGGACGGGTTCACGGGCGATTCCAGGATGCGCACCCTCACCTGCCCCTCTCCGGGCTCCGGAAGGGGCACGTCTTCGACGGCAAGGACTGCCGCCGGCTCGCCATGTTGAGCAAACCGGATAGCCTTCATTCTTGGACTCCCGTGAACGTCGTCACCCCGTAAAGGTGATGAGATGTCATATTCTTGCTCATCTTTGACGCAGGAGATATATCGCAGAGCGGTGGCGATTACGCTGGATTCGCGCTACCAGGATGAATGTGCTTCGGTAATCGCCTTACCCACTGACAGTAACCTGCGCAACTGGGGTGCGCAACGCCGGGAGTGCCGCTCATTGCCACTTCCGATCGATGCGATGGATTACCGCCATGTCATGAGGCTGCACGGGAGTTGGTAATTGTGCCTGGCCCTCCGAGGCCCTTGAAGAGAGCTTATGGGGTGGCGGTCAGCCCTTGGCGGACCTGGCCGATCCCCAGAGCGCGCCTTGGTTGATGCGGGACGGGTGTTGGTTTCAACATGTCGTCATAGACCTCGAGGGCGGTGGTGGCGCGTTCGACGACCGCCTCGAAGTCCTTGATGTACTGCCGGGACTCCGCGATGGCCCCCGGCTCGTCCGGGCGATCGGGGGATCGACGGCGCCACATGGACACTCCAGCTCAGAGGTGCTCCGGCCATGACCTGTTCCTCGGACTTCGGTCAGACGGCGTGTACGGGGTGATAGTCGGGCTGCCACATGGCCGCCCGGACCCGGCTGCCGATGTCCTCGCCGACGGTGGCACGCGCTACCCCGTCGTGCGCTGCGGCTTGGGCGACGGCCGTGGCGACGGCGGCGGAGGTCTCCCTCAACTCTTGGGTGGGCGGGAGGAGCGCGGCGCCGGGAGCGGTGGAGCCGACCTGCTCGGCGACCGCGTCGGCCGCGGCTCTGAGCATGCCGTCTGTCATACGGGTGGCCTGAGCCACGATGGCGCCGAGGCTGAGACCCGGGAAGATGAACGCGTTGTTGGCCTGCCCGATCCGGTAGCTGACGCCGCCGTGGGTCACAGGGGCGAAGGGACTACCGGTGGCCACCAGGGCCCCGCCGTCGGTCCAGCCGAGCAGCTGCGCAGGGGTCGCCTCGGCGAGCGACGTGGGGTTGGACATGGGAAGGATGATCGGGCGGGAGACGGAGGCAGCCATGTCACGGATGACGGGCTCGGTGAAGGCCCCGCCCTGGCCTGAGGTGCCGATGAGGATGGTCGGACTGACCCGGTGCACGACCTCAGCCAGGGGGATTCCGCCGAGGTCTGCGTCGCGTGACCAGTCGGCCACCTCGTCAGCC
Organism: Streptomyces sp. NPDC001222; assembly: GCF_042896945.1. NCBI lineage: Bacteria > Bacillati > Actinomycetota > Actinomycetes > Kitasatosporales > Streptomycetaceae > Streptomyces > Streptomyces sp. NPDC001222. Next base: position 11,739 of record NZ_JBIAXT010000020.1, on the reverse strand, counting down.
GGGCGGGCGTATGGGGCCTGGAAGTCGCGCACTGCCATCCCCTCGGTGAGCAGGCCGTGCCGGCCGACGCACCAGAAACGTCGGGTGGCCTCGTCGGGGGTCAGCCCGGCGGATACCAGTGCGTCGCGCAGTTGGTCGGCGACCCCGATGCCTGCCGTGCCCGCACCGAAGATCACCACGCGGTGGTCGCGTAGCGGCGTGCCGCTGGCCCGCACCCCGGACAGCACTGCCGCCAGGTTCACCGCTCCCGTCCCCTGGACGTCGTCGTTGAAGGTCAGATACCGGTCGCCGTAACGCGCAAGGATGCGCCGCGCGTTGTCCGGCCCGAAGTCCTCCCAGTGCAGCACGGCGTCGGGGAAGAGCCGATTGGCTGTGTCGACATAGGTCTCGACGAAGGCGTCGTAGGTCTCCCGGTCGACCCGGGGGTGACGGTTGCCGAGGTAGAGCGGGTCCTCCATCAGCTCCTTGCGGTTGGTACCCACGTCGAGCACGACGGGAATGGTGCGCGCGGGATGGATACCGCCCGCGGCGGTGTACACCGCGAGCTTGCCCACCGAGATGTTGATGCCGCCCACGCCCCAGTCACCGATGCCGAGGATCGCCTCCCCGTCGGTGGCGACGATGAGGTCGACGTCGTCCGGTCCCAGTCCGGTGGCGCGCAGGGAGCGTTCGACGTCCTTCGGTGCGTCGACCGACAGATAGACACCTCGGGGGCGTCGGTACTCGTAGCTGTAGCGCTGGATCGCAGTGCCGACAGTAGGCGTGTAGACAATGGGCAGCATCTCGTCCAGGTGCTCGCCCACCAGCCGATAGAACAGGACCGCGTTGCGGTCCTGGAGAGCGGCCAGATACACGTTCTTGGCCAGGTCATCCGGCTGGGCGAGGAACTGCGCGTATGCGCGTGAGGATTGCTGCTCCAGTGTGAGTACGTGCGGAGGGATCAGCCCGACGAGATCGAGAGCCTGCCGTTCATCCTCGGTGAAGGCGGTGCCCTTGTTCAGCCGGGGATCGGTCAGCACGGCACGGCCCCTGGACGTCGTCTCCCACCGCTCAAGGTCGGGATTCCACCTGGTCGGCTCCGTGTTCATGGCTGTCTCCTCGCTGACGCAACCGCGCTGGTGCACCATTCGACGGCTCCGCCTTCACCTGGCGGTGGACTCCATGGGCGTGGACACCCTGTGCTCTCGGCGCATACGGCACTTCGCCCGGACCCGGGTCACGGGGGATTCGCCCGGCATGCCGGCGCGATCCGCGAGGAAACCGGCAACCTGCCCTGGGCGGCGACGGCGCCTCCGGCCACCTCCGGGCCTCGGTTCAAGGTCGATCTCGCGCCATTCACCTCGTGTCAAAAAACCATATATCACCAGCACGAATTTTTCAGAGAAGGAGCCGACGGCCACTACATCGACGACGCTGTGGGATGAGTACGGGGTCCGGAGCTCTCTCGGATCGCAACCGATCTCCGCATGACGGACACGTCGAGCCCTGCACGCGCACCATCAGCAACAGCCTCCACAGCGAAGGCGGGCTCGTACTCATCTGACGGCCGCAGCTCCCTGACACCCCGTCATCCGGAGTTGCCGCGTGGCAGCGGCTTCAGCAGACGGAGTACGGCCGCGTCCGCCTCCGGCGGCGTACGGCAACTACGGTGGTGGCCAGATGGGGCGACTGCCCGCGCAGCGCGACGAAGGCGATTCCGAGGCTGAGGATGTCACGGAGCCGTTCCGGCATGAGGCCGACGCACAGTCCGGAGGCCACGTGGCTGGCCAGGCCGCTGACATTGTCGGCACTGCGCGGCTCCGGGGCATGAATCCCGCACTTCGTCACCGAGGAGCAGGGCGTCGAGCCGCTGCCCGACGAGCGGCGCGAGGGTTTCGACATCGAGGAACGCGCCCGGATGTTGGCCGCCTTCGCGCTGTCCGCCGCCGCGGGCGCCGAGATCCTCGCGGACTACGAGCGGCACTTCGAGGAGGGGCTGGAACTCGTGATCGCCGGCATCGCGACGCGCTATGGGGTCGACCGAACGTGAGGGGGCCGCCTCCGGTTCTCCGGAAGGCGGCCGCTGCATCTTCTGCCCGGTATGGGGGCCACCGCGTCGATGCCGCGGTGGCCCCCATACCGGAGCCGTACACGCGGGTGGCGACGGCTTGATCGGTGGATCGGATCAGGGGCGGGCGCGCGGGCCGTCGTACTCGGCGTCGGTGACGTGCTCCAGCCACTCGACGTCGTCGCCCTCCCACAGCGCGACGTGGGCCATGAACCGGTCCGGGGCGGCGCCGTGCCAGTGCTCCTCACCCGCGGGGGTCCAGACCACCTCGCCGGGGCGGGCCTCGATGATCCGTCCGCCGCGGGACTGGATCAGGGCGATGCCCTCGACGATGTAGAGGACCTGGCCAAGGCCGTGGGAGTGCCAGGCGGTACGGGCGCCGGGCGCGAACCGGACCATGTTCGCCCTGGCGCGCAGGGGGTCGTCGCCTCGGTGGATCACGTCCGCCCAGGCATCTCCGGTGAACCACGCCTCGGGCAGCTTCATGGTCGCGGGCTGCTTCACGAACTCCATCTGATTTCCTTCGGTGGTGCGCTGCCGCGCAGGACACGGACTGTGCCGGCCTGCGGACAGAAGGGTGGGACCGCTGCTGTCAGGCGGCCGGGCCGGCTTCCTCGCCGATGGTCTTGAGCTGGTGACCGTGCTCATCGCGGTGGGCCACCATCGTTCCTGTCTTTCCATGCGCCTGTTCTGGACCTTCGGTGCGGCGGCGGACCGCACACACAACCCCGGCACCAGCCAGGAAACCGCCGATGAGACCGGTCAGGGAGGTTCTGCTGTTCCCTGTACCGGCAGAACACCCCACAGCGCCGAAGACCGGCCTAACCTCGGAAGACATGGACAACCGCAGCGAGGTCCGCGAGTTTCTGATCTCGCGGCGAGCCAAGATCACTCCCCGGCAGGCAGGGCTTCCCGCCTGGGGCGGCAGCCGCCGTGTCGCCGGACTGCGCCGCGAAGAGGTCGCCATGCTGGCCGGCGTCAGCGCCGAGTACTACGCCCGCCTGGAACGCGGCAACCTCAGCGGCGTCTCCGAAAGCGTCCTGGAAGCCCTCGTCCGCGCCCTCCAGCTCGACGAGGCCGAACGCGCCCATCTCTTCGACCTGGCCCGCGCCGCCAACGCCGGACCGCGCCCCCGGCGCCGTCCCGCTCAGCGGCAGATACGGCCCGGCATCCAGCATCTGCTGGACTCCATGAGCGACGCGGCCGCCTACGTGCGCAACGGACGCCTGGACGTCCTCGCCTCCAACCGGCTGGCCCGAGCACTGTACGCACCCGTCTTCGAGGACCCGGTCCGGCCGGTCAACCTCGCCCGCTTCCGTTTCCTCAACCCCCGCGCCCATGACTTCTACCCCGACTGGCAGGAATCCGCCCACACCACTGTGGCCCTCCTGCGCACCGAGGCAGGACGCGACCCCTACGACCGCGCCCTGACCGACCTCGTCGGCGAACTCGCCACCCGGTGCGAGGAGTTCCGCGCCTTGTGGGCCGCGCACAACGTCCGCCTGCACCACACCGGCACAAAGAATTTCCACCACCCCGTCATCGGCCACCTCAGCCTCCCCTTCGAGGCCATGCCCCTGCCCGCCGATCCCGGTCTGACCCTCACCGCCTTCAGCGCCGAACCCGGTACCGCGGCCCACGACGGGCTCACTCTCCTGACGAGCTGGGCAGCCACATCCGAGCAGACCGAACCGGCCGAACAGCAGGACCGTGCCCGCACTGTCGACAACCGATCCACCGGACCACGCTGACCGAAAGACGTACCGTGCGGCGCTTGCCGAGAACCCAGGATCTCCAAGCTGCGTACCAGAACACAGAGGAGGCGGATACTGAACCTCGGTGGCTCAGCGTATTTGGGGTGGGACGTGTCGCGTTGGAAAGAATTACCGGATTCGCTCGACGACCCGGGAAGGCAACTGATCGTCCAGCTACGCCGGCTGAAGGACCGCAGCGGGATGAGTCTGGCGTCGCTCCAGTCCAAGACCGGCTACAGCCGCTCCTCCTGGGAGCGCTATCTCAACGGTAAGGCGCTGCCGCCGCGGCAGGCCGTGGAGGAACTGGCCCGGGTGGCGGGCGTTGAACCGACACGGATCCTGGTGCTCCACGAAGTCGCCGAGGAAGCACGGCAGAAGGACGGCGAAGCGGCGGAAGCGGCGGAGGCACCGGCACCGGCACCGGCACCGGCACCGGCACCGAAGGGCGTACGCCGGTGGGTACTGATCGGCGCCCTCACAACTGCGGTGCTGGGCGGGCTGCTCGTCGGACTACTGCTCACGACACCCTGGGCGGGGGACAGCGCCGGCGGGAAGAGTCTGACCGGGTCGCGGCCCAGTACTGCTGTCTCGCCCGGCCCCGACGCACCCTTCGCCTACAGGCCCGGTAAGACCTATCCCTGTGCGGTCAAGCGGGAGAACGGCCGTCTGTACGCGGGCTACAGCAGCACCCGCACCGCTGTCCTGTCCCAGCCCGGATGGGATGTCGTGGAAGCCCAGTGTCTGCTGCGTCACCTGGGCTTCGACCCGGGTGGCGCAGACGGCGTCTACGGCGAGAACACCACACGGGCCGTCAAGCGACTGCAGGAGAAGGCCGGCCTGCCCCCCGACGGCATCGTGGGCCCGCACACCTGGCAGGTGCTGCGGCGATGAAGGAGAGCGCACCGCATGCCGCCGCACCCGCATGCATGCGGCTGGCCAGGGAGTTGCGCGAGCTCAAGGCGCGTACGGGCCTGAGCCTGGCCGTGCTGGCCGAGCGCACCGCGTACAGCAAGTCCTCCTGGGAGCGCTATCTCAACGGCAGGCAACTCGCCCCGCGCCAAGCCGTCGAAGCGCTGTGCGCGACCGCGAGCGAGCCGCCCGGACGCTTGACGGCGCTGTGGGAACTGGCCGATGCGGAGTGGAGCGGCCGCGCCCGGGGCGGGGCACGCCCTGGAAGCGCGGAGGAAGCGGCACAACCCGGCCACGACGAGCCGGGCGACCGCGCTCCGACCCCGGACCAGGCCGAACAGGGGCCGCGAAAGGCGAACACGGTACGCCGCCGGTGGGCCGTCGTCGTCGCGGTGTGCGCGGTCGGGGTCGCGGCGGCGGTGTGGGCCGCAGTCCAGCCGGACGCGGGGGCCGGGAATCCCGTGGGGCAGGGTGCCCGCACTCCGCCGCCTGACCCCGGCTGCCGCGCGCACGGATGCGTGGGCAGGGACCCCGGACTGATGGGCTGCGGCATGCCCGGAGAGGTCCGGGCACTCGGTAGGCCGCACCGCACCTCCACCGGGGCGTGGATGGAGATCCGGTACAACTCGGGGTGCGAGGCCGCATGGGCCCGGATCTGGCACTCGCATGTCGGGGACGCCCTCGACGTGTCACTCCCGGGTGGCAAGCCGCAGCGGGCCGAGGTCGCCGACAAGTACGACGCCGAGGACTATCTCTACACGCCCATGATCGACGGCAGTGACCTCACCGGACTGCGGATGTGCTTCGAACCGGCGGGCGGGGGGAGCCGGGAGTGCTTCCGGCGCTGACCGCTCTTCGTGAGACGGGAGGCGGCGTGCCGACTCGCGCCCTGTGGGCCGCCTGAAGCGGCTGCGGCCCCGGCGGACAGGGCCGAGGCCGCAGCCGTGCTGCCTGCTCAGCAGGTGATGGTGCCCTTGCGCAGTGCGTGACCGCTGTCGTTGCTGTCGTCGGCCCAGTACACGGGCTTGGAGCCGCTGACGCACTCGTCGGCTCCGGCCACGGAGAAGCCTTCGTTGTTGATGTCGGGCATACCGCTCGGGCGGTTGTAGACCGCCGTGGTGGCGAAGGTGCCGGACGCGTTGACCTGCATGGTTCTGAGCCGGCCGTCGCAGGTGTCGTCGCAGACGACCCACAGGCGTGAAGCCTGGGGCTCCCACTGCAGTTCCATCACACCGTCCATGCCGCTGGCGATGGACGCCACGCGGGTGTACGTGCCCGAGTCCTGCAGGACGTACCCGTAGACCATGCCGGTGCCTTCGACGCCGACGAAGATCACACCGCTCGTGTGGCTGCCGTACCGGGTCGGGTCGTAGGCCGAGCCCGTCGACTCGTCCTTGAAGCCGGACGCGGTCAGGTAGCTGTCGGGGACCCAGGTGATGCCCTCGAAACCGAGGTTGGAGCCCACGGACGGCAGGTCGGAGGTCAGGTTCCAAACCCTGGTGGCCGTCAGCGTGGTGCCCGTACCGCTGACGTCGTACTTGAGAACGGACAGGCGGCTGGTCCCGGACGCGTCGCCGTTGCGCTCACTCGCGACGAACGCGCCGCCCGCGGAACCGGCACCGGTGAGAGTGACGCCCTCGCTGTCCGGCGTGCCGGAACCGCCGGGGAAGCGGAGCGTCTTGCCGGACGTCCAGCCGTTGGCGGTGTCCGGCTTCCAGCCGCCGGAGCCGTCGCGGACCAGCCGCCAGAGCTTGCCGGAGTTCTGCGCGCCCCACATCGCGCTTCCCTCCTGGTAGAGACCGCTGAGGTCCTGGCCGAAGACGTTGGATGCGTCCGCCGTGGCGACGGAACTGCTGCCGGGCCACGTCTGCGGTGAGATGCCGCCGCCGCAGCTGTTCGCGGCCCCCAGGGTCACCGCGGCCGAGCCGAACGCGCCGGTGCCGTCGGGGCAGCGTGACCAGGATGGGTTGGAGTGGCTGCTCCAGCTGAAGCTGTCGACCATGGTGGTGCCGTCGGGGAGGTACAGACGCGCCTTGTCGCTGGAGCCCAGGCCGAACGCATTGTGCACGTCGAAGGCGCGGAACGCGCCGGGGGCCAGCGTCGTACCGGAGGAGATCGCGTACTTCGAGCTGTTGTTGTCGTCCTTGAGGATCCAGCCCGAGATGTCGACGGGGGCCGTTCCCTTGTTGTACAGCTCGATCGAGTCGTTGACGCTTCCGGTGGTCACCACCTCGTTGATACGGATGTCGTCCGCCGGGGCCGCGTGGGCGGGAGACGCCAGCAAGGTGCCGGCAGCCAGCGCGGGGCCCGCGACAGCGGCGCCGAGGAGAGCGAGGTGACGACGCCACCGGGGAGCACGTACTTCGGGCACGATGTCCGTCCTCAGGAACGATTGATGACAGGGCGTCAAGACACTCCCGGCTGATGCCGAACGGCTACCTGTCGATGGGCGCTCGTCCTGTGAACGCAAGTCGAATTGCATGTGCGCAGTCGAAGCCGGGCGACGCCCGGGAGCACGTCCTTGAAGGCGGAGGCGGCGTCGCACCCTGCGCGGGGTGATTCCTCAGCCGGGGGAAACGAAGCCGGACTCGTATGCCGCGATGACCGCCTGTGCGGTCGCGCGCGCCGAGTTTCGCCGGCAAGGAACTCACATGGGACTTGACGGTCTCGGTGCCCACCACCAGGCACGTGACGATCTCCGTGTTCGTCAGGCCGCGCGCCATGAGACGCAGCACCTGCTCCTCCCGCTCGGTCAGCGCGGCACGCTCCATGGCTGTCCGGGCCGCCGCGTTGCCGTGCTCCTGGCCGTAGGAGGCTGCCAACTCCCGTACCACCGCGGGGAACAGTGGAACGGCGGGTCCCTCGCCCGGATCACCGCGCCGACCCTGGTGCTGCACGGCCAGCAGGACCCACTGCTACGCGTCACAGCCGCACGCGACATCGCGGCCGCCGTCCCCGGCGCCCGCCTGCGCACCTGCCAGGTGTCGGCCACTTCCTCGGCGCCGACGTCTGGGCGACCTACGCCCACGAACTGCGGGCGCTCGCCGACCGCGCTGACGGGCAGTCGCCCACCGTCGCACCGACACACGGGTAGCCGCCCACGCGATCACGCAGTGGTCCGCGATGACTCGCCGACAGCGCGCAGAGACGCCTGTGGAGGAGGCGTCCCCGCGCGCTCGCAGTTGCTACTGCGGCTGGAAGGAGCGGATCTGGTAGCTGCCCTGCAGATTGCCGCCCGCACCGGCCGCGGTGGATCCGACGCGCGCGTGGTAGTTGGTCTGCGTGTAGTACTGCACGCGGTGCCCGGTTCCGTTCCAGACCGAGCGGACGTTCTGTCCTCTCTGGATGAAGGAACAGTTGTCCGCGGTGTTCGCCAGGCGGGACTGCGACCACTGGCAGCGAGTTCCCCCGCCGTTCCAGTTGTTGTAGATGCAGAAGTACCCCGGCGAGCAGTTGTAGGCGGCCCGGCTGCTGGGCAGCGTGGGGGTGGCGGTCGCGGCGGGTACCGCCCCGAAGACCGTGGCCAAGGCGGCCGCGACGACGGCGAGAGAGTGGATCCGACGCATGGCAGGTTCTCCTCTTCTTGTCGGCGGCGCGGAGCAGCCACACCACCGTGCACGGACTGAGCGACTTGAGCAGCGGCTGAGCCGCTGAATATGCCAACGAGCTGTGCCCCATCAAGAAACGGAGAAAAGCCGGAAACGACTCCTTGGCTGCGACCTGTAAGCCTCAGGCCAGCATGTTCTCTATGAGGTCGGCGGCACGCGACGTGCCGCCCTCGGCTCGCGCGTCGGCGCGCAAACAGCGCGGAGCGGCGCGCGACCTCCGCGTCGGCGACCAGGTCGCTCAAGGCCGCCCGTAGGGTCTCGGCGGTGGCTAGTGTCCAGTTGGCTGCTGGGTGGACTCCTCCGTCCAGACACCCGTTACGGGGTGGCAGGGACGCGTGACTCACGCCCCGCATTCCACACCACGGCGCCACGTTGGGCGATGTTGTGGGAAGCGTTCCGGTCCGCGTGGGCAACGACCCCGCAGTTCCGGCAGATGAAGAGGGCCTGGTCGACCCGGTTCTTCCTGTCGACGTGCCCCTGCACCTCGGGGCCCGCCTGTTCGCGCTGCGTCTGGTCCTGCACGTCCCATCTCCTGCTGCGGACTTCGCATTGCTCGGACGGGGCGACGGCGCCTTCGCCGGTCGGCCTGGCGTTCCAGCGGAAGACCGTCGACGGCGATCATCGTGGCACCGGAGCTACATCCGTGGCACCGTCCCCCTGTGACCGGCCCGCTGCCCGCGGCCCAGCGACAGTGGAGCCCCTCGGGTGGCGCGCACTGGGCGGCGCGTGAGGGGGCCTCAGGCGGGCAGGGCGGCGAGCCAGTCGGTCAGGAGCCGGTTGACCTCGGCGGGGCGTTCCTGCTGGATCCAGTGGCCGCAACCGTCGAGGAGGTGGGAGGAGACCAGACCCGGAAGCGTGGCCGGGTACGCCTTGATGGCGTCGGCCAGCCAGGTCGTGGAGGCATCCAGGCTGCCGCCGATGAACAGGGAGGGCTGGGTGATGGGAGCACCGTCGAGGGCGACGAGGTCCTCCCAGTCGCGGTCGATGTTCCGGTAGCGATTGAGCGCCCCGGTCACTCCGGTGCGTTCGAACTCCCCCGCGTAGACGTCGAGGTCACTCTCGCTGAGCCAGGCGGGCAGTCGGCCGATGGGGAACCGGTCCCGCAGCGTCCCGGACTTGCTGACGAAGTGCGGAGCGGGGGCGCCGGGTGCGGGCATGGTGTCGGCGGACAGGGCCGCGTAGAAGCCCGCGAGCCATCCGCGTACATCGGGTTCGATCTCGGCCTCGGCGCGGCCCGGCTTCTGGAAGTACGAGATGTAGAATTCCTCGTCCCCGCCCATCTGGGCGAAGACGTCCCTGGGGCGGGGCCCGCCACGCGGGGCGTAGGGAACGCTCAGCAGTCCCACCGCGCGGAAGACGTCCGGCCGGAGCAGGGCGGAGTTCGCGGCGATGGCCGCGCCCCAGTCGTGGCCGATGACGACCGCCGACTCCTCGCCCAGGGCGTGCACCACCGAGACGTTGTCCTCCACAAGGTCGAGCATCCGGTACGCATCTGTCGCGGCCGGCTTGGAGGAGCGGCCGTAGCCGCGGACGTCGATGGCGACCGCGCGGTATCCCGCCGCCGCGAGTGCCGGCAGTTGGTGGCGCCAGGAGTACCAGGACTCCGGGAAGCCGTGGACGAGCAGCACCAGCGGCCCGGTTCCCTGCTCCACGAGATGAATCCGGCCTCCCGGTGAGGACACCAGCCGGTGTGTGATCTCCGCGATGTGCTGCGACATCTGTCCCTCCTCCAGAACCGTTGGCCCGCTGTGAGCCAAGACGTCCTTTTCCGCAGTTCCGTGGACCGACCGACCGACCGACCGACCGACCCACCGACCGACCCGGCCACCCCAATGTCGATCATGCGGACTACCCTGCCGAGGAGACGAGCTCGTTTGCCGATTCAGCAAGTCCAGGGTGAAGGTGAACAAGTGCCTTGGGACCGGTCGTGTCGGACCGGGCCGCGGCTGCGCGTCACACCGTGCCCCCGAGCTGCGAAGCGGGGCATGCTCCCAGTAGGTCTCCGCAATCCTCGGCCCTGGCATCACGTGATCAGGTGAGGAGAAGTACCGGCCTGGGCGACGGCCGCCGCACCGGCGGAGGGCGGAGGTTCCGAACGAGGGAGCGGCTGTGCTGCTCAGTCGGTGAAGGCGCGCCACGCCACGGGGGGTGAGCCCGGCAGCCCGGACGTGGATGGTCTCACGGTCGAGCCGGACGATGACGTGCTGCCGAAGATCAGTTTCCGGGGCGGAACCGGAGCGCCGACCAGGTGTCGTCGATGGCAATCTGCCGCACGGGCTGCACACCCCGCTCGGAGAACGCGGCGGCGAGGGTGTCGCGGTTCAGATCCGTGCCGAGCTTCCCGCCCTTCGGATAGGCCACCCAGGCGAGGGCATCGCGCTGCGCGGCGGCAAGCGCCGCCTGCGCATCCGCCCCGAGAAGGTCATCGGAGGTGGTCACGAAGGCGAGCACCGCATCGGCCGAGGTTGCGTCGCCTGCGGACGCAACCTCCAGGTGGACGTCGTCGGGCTTGCCCAGTATCACGACATTCTGACCTGGCTTGATCTGCAGCTTGCTGATGACGGACACGCGCCAGATCCTGCCACCCGAGACGGGGCTCCGCACGCCGAATAGGCTGACCCTTCCTCCGCCGCACGCCGGCCCGGACGAACATCCACATTCCAGACGCGATCCGGGCCTCGGGGCACACCAGTTCGGAGCGCTGTCGGCCCGCGATCATGCCGCTCGCCTCGCCCGGTGGGAACCGGGCTCCGGTTCACCCGGCTGGCGCAGGCCGACGAAGCGACCCCTGTGGGCCGGGTCAGGCCGTCGTGGACACGGCCTACAGCCCTGTCGGCCGGTGATCCGCTTAACTGCCGTCCTGAGCCCGCAGCGTCGTTGCACGTCACTTTTGCGATGCAGGAGACGTGGGTGGCGAGGAAGCTGTCCTCGGGTGCCGTCGAGAACTCTTTGACGATGGTGGCGTACTGGAACGGCGCGGTGCGTCGCGCGTCGGTGCGTACGACCCGGATCCGGGAGACCGTGTCGACGGGGGAGGGCTGGAAGGCGCTCACCGTTTTCACGCCGGACCGGCGGGCCGGTTGTGGAGATGCCCTCTCGCGACGGGAGGAATCCGGTGCTCGCCCACGCCCTTGGCGGTGCACGCTCGTGGTGGCGGTGTGAGAGGAGTTCGCGCCGGTGCCCTGAGTTCGGTACGGATTCCAGCGGGTCCGGAGAGGGAGGCCGGCTCGCGTCTCGGACTCCCGGGGACCCGCGCATGAAGGTCGGCCGGGGCCGCTCACCGACCCCAGGATCGTGGCGCCGAAAGCTCTTGACGGTGAACTTCAGATGGTGTCCCGCCGAGTGGTGTAGCAGCGATCTCCGCATAGCCCCTGGTCATGGGGCGGCCATCGCGCAACTCTCCGAGTAGCGAAGCTCGTTG
>NZ_JBIAXT010000019.1:22114-166418 GCF_042896945.1 Streptomyces sp. NPDC001222 | reverse complement strand
CACTCCAAGCCTTCGACATCACCTTCGACGGCCGGCTCACCGCCGGACGCCGCTGAACGAAACCGACCGAGTTCCACCGTTCGCTACACAGACCCCGGGGCCCGAGATAGATCGATCAAGAGGGCGCTGGTCGAGGAAGTCCCACCAGTTCGCCCAGCCGTGGTCATACAGGGCCTACTCCGGGTCCTCGCGGACGATCCGGTCGTAGACGATGCCGTAACCGATGAGGTCGACGAGGTTGTCCCAGTGCTCCGGGGTGTGGCACAGGCGCGAGATCTTCAGAGCGACCATGCAGAGCACGGCCTTCTCCGGGGTCACCTCGGTGCCGAGGATCGCCAACCACATCGCCGCGGTGCGGGTGTAGTCGTCGCGGGGGTGGCCGTAGATGCGCTGATGGTCGCCCTCACGGGTGATGGCGGACGCCTCCTGCTCGACGGTGAGCGGCTTGGGCTTCTGGCCGCAGCAGGCGCAGTCGGGGCAGTGCTCGTGATCCGCCATCGTCCTCTTTCGCGGGGTCGTTGGTTTCGGGGAATCACGCCTCGGGGGCGGCGTCTCTCTTCTCGCTGATCGCCGGAACGAGGGGCTTGGGTTGCGGTTGAATGTCACGCATGACGACGGAGCAAACGGAGGACGGCGAGCCCTTCGTAGCCACGCGAGATGAGCCTGCGGATGGGGCCCATAGGATGGGCCTCAAGGAGGCCGTCGCAGAGGGGATGGCTCTGGGGCTGAAGTGGACTCGGTTCTTCTTGCCGCTTCCCTACGCCGATCAGCTGACCGATGGATTGCTTAAGCGGTTCGGTCCGGCGGGGGCGCCGCTTGAGGTTCGTGCGCAGCAGGTGAGCGAGGCGCTGGCAGATGCGGCGGAACTCCTGGATGAGTTGCAGGCCGAGGTCAAACTGCGCTCGGTGATCATCCAGAAACTCGCAGAGCAGACCGCAGATGCTGAGCGCCGCTCCGAGGATGCGGTGCGACGCGCTGCTCTGGACGAGGAAGAGGCCAAAGCGGTCGACGCCTACCTCGATCGGGCCTTGAGGACGCGCTTGGAGGAGTTGGAACGCAACGCCAGACGCCGCGAGATCGTACTCGGAACGGTGGTGGCACTGGTCGTCGGAGTTGCGTCGATCCTCGTCTCCCACTACCTGCTTGGCTTCTGAAGGCGTCTCCGCGACCGGGCTGGGATCGTCGTCGGCGAATTACGCCTCGGGGAAGTAGCCGGGCCAGCGCCTAGCTCCGTCCTCGCGGGCACGCTCGGCAGCGTCCGCCAGGGCCCGGTAGCCAGCGAGGGCGATGCCCAGCTCGGGGTCGCGCTTCTCGCCCTTGCGACGGCGGGCGTATCCGACGCCGGCGGATCCGCCGAGGTGGGGGATGCGGAGCTCGACGATGGTCTCCGTGCCGTTGGTGAGGTGGACGAGCTTGACGTCCATCGGCTCGCCGCGCAGTTCACTGGCGGCGGCGCGGTCGTACTGCTCGCCTCATTCGCTGGGCTCGGTGTGCTTCTTGCTCATGGCTCTCCGGGGGTCGTGAAGGTGGGACACTCCGTGCGTGATTGAGCTGAAGGTGTGCGATCAAGGCCACGTCATCTACCACCCGGAGGCACTGCACGAGGAAGCCATCCGCCTCAACAGCGAGCTGGCCTTCTATCAGCAGTGCGAGTGCGGGACGGTCTACCTGGTGGTGATCTGGGCGGGCGACCGGGCGCGGGTGATGGCGCAGGGCGGCGAGGAGCTTGTCGAGCGCCTGGAGGCGCAGGACTGGCCGGAGGGCGTCTACGAGGACGCCAACGGGACGATCTTCTTCCGCGTCGTCCCGGACTTCGGACTGATCGAGGCCGGCTTCATGTGATGGCTCCCGGATGTCAGAAGTCGCCCAACTCTCGCCCTTTCGGGGCGTCTTGTGCGAACCTGGAGCGACCCAGCCGGGTTACCCCTTGCAGTGGCGGCCGTCCTACGGCCGGTCCATTGAGCGGGGCCCGGTTGGGAGGTGATGAAAGTGGGCGAACAGAACACCCGCTGGAAGCGGCTCATCCGCGCCTTCGCCGGGCGCTTGAGCGTGGCGTTGGCGGCCAGGGCGATCTGGCAGTACGTGATTGAGCACTTCGATCACTAAAGGGGAGGCCCCTCCCGGCGGAGAGGCCTCTTCCCTGTTGACCGTCAACTCACGCTGGCGATGCGCACTAGTTGACGACGCTGCTTCCTGCCGGCCGACGGCTTCTACGAGTGGTAGCCAGGGGTGCCCCTATCTGTTTCGTCAAGCCGGGTGAGCATGGTCGGCCCGCCTCCCGCATGGGGACCCGCTCCCGCCCTCGTCCTCGTCCGTCGCGGCCGCGCTCGCCACGGGGCGGAACGCGACATCCGCGCGAGCAGGAACGGCGCCGCGAGGCCGCCCGTATCCCAGGGGAGGCCGAGCTGACTCGGGACGCCCAGCGCGCCGAACTGGCCGGCCGCTGGGGGCTGGACAGGTACGACCCGGACCGGCGTGCCGAGCCGGAGCAGCCCCGCCGCCGGGCATCATGCGAGCCGGAGCACGTCCACGACGCGCAGGTGGAGGATCGTCGCCGTCTCGACGTCCCAGGCCGAGGAAGCGCACCGGGCGGCCCTGGCCAAGGCCCGCGCCGAGAAGTGCCGTCGCCAGGCCAACGACCCCGGCTCCTCCTGCCGATGAGCCTGAAGGGCAAGTTCTACCTGCTCTTGATCATCATCGCGATTGGAGTGCTGATGGGCGTCGCGAACCCGCACCCCTCACTGAGATTTATCAGTCACGGACTTCACGGACCCACGTGTCACTGTACCTATCCCAGCAGATCACAACGGTCCGCCCTCGCGCATCGGGGACGGCCAGAGCTTCGAGGTCCGCGGCAGCGAGAGCTTCCAGCGCTTTGATCGGCAGGCCTGATGGAACGACGAAGCTTAGCCCGGCCTCGTCCTCATGGATAGTGATCGCGGGAAAGTCTCGGGCGTTCTGCCGTCGGCCCAACAGTGAGGCCACGCGGGTACGGGCCTCCTCAAAAGCCCGGCTACCGGCGGCTGTGGCGATGGATTGGATGAAAGGGACAAGGGCGGCTGTTGCCACCGCCACCAGGAGAGTGCTCTCGCCATCCGCTCCCGGCGGGACGCGGCGCATCGCCGCCTCATGATCGACATGAGCAAAGAGCGGATGCCCCAGGACTTCACTCCAGCCTGTCTGGTAGACCGCTGCGTACAGGCGCAGCAGGTCGTCCAGACCATCCTGGGCGGTGTTGTCGGCGCGAATCTCATCCAGCCTTCTGGTCAGTGTGGCCCTGTCGATCCAGAAGCGACGGCGATATAACTCTTCGATGAGAACATCCGGGCCAGCCTGCGCCATAAGTCCCTCCCGCTCCGTAACGGCCAGTCACAAGGATTGTCCTACCTGACTTACCGCCAGCGCAGAGGTTCGCGAGGGCGCATCACACGCCAGTCTGGGATCTCCATCAGGTACGCGCAGCGTTCCAGCAGGTCAGCGAATTACGTCGGTTCCCACTGATCATTTCCCTGCACCTCCCCGCCGGTCCTGGTTCGGCACGTCCGACCGCGAGGGGCGCGGGGGGACGGGACACGCGGCGCCCGGCTGAGGCGGCGTATTCGCCCAGGTGCACCGGGTCGCTGTGATCGGTCACGAAGTAGGGCCCGACCTGCACCGGCACGGAAAGTCCGGCAAGCTCCGGCCCGAAGTTCCGAACGTGTCCGTCGTCAGTCACCGATTCCGCGCTCTCTCACTCGAAGTGATGTTCCGGGTCCACAATGTAGGTGAGGACTTCGAACCAACAGGAATCCGGGTTCTCCAGAGCGGCCGGATCCACGGAACTCATCTCTTCCTGGATGCGCAGGCGCACAGCCTCAAGCTCTTCCTTTCCATGCGATTCCCAGTCATAGTTCGGACTCTCAGCCTTGAGGAGGTACAGGAAGTGAACAAATGACCGCAGCCCACTGTTCAGCAGATAGATTTCTTTGTCTTGAGGCAGACAGTAGACCTTGCCGGTATCCGGGTCGAACGCGATATCGTCATAGGGGATCATTCCCAGACCGATCCAGCCGTCCACCCCCGGCGGGACCCGGTCAAAACGGTCGGAGAGTGCTCCGTCCCACTCCGCGACCCGCTCCAGTCGCTCGCCGATCCCGTCATCCAGGTCGAACCAGGGGTTCTCCCAGACCGGAATACCCAGCGTTCCCAGGACATCCCGGGCATCCGCGTCCGACACGGGCCCGAGAATGGTCTCCGGTGACCTGATCAGCTCGCCCGGGTCGAACACCGTCTCGAGCATGCCACGACTGAGGTTGCTACTCATTTATCCTAATCTCACCGAAAGTAGATAACTCACGAGATCTTATCTGCTCAGTTTCAGCTGGTCAAGATAGCTCTCCATGATGGCATTCCCGCGTTCTCTGGATGCCTTGTCGCCGTATTCGACGCTATGACTCACCTCGGTTCCCGGGAATCTCTCCGCCATCCATGAGCTGCAATTTGCCCCTGTACTACAGGGTTCTCGCTCCGTATAGAGATGGCGTATTCGGGCCGGTTCGCCCTCTCTCAAGAACGGTGTCCCGATCATCCGCTCGGAGTGCCGGCGCCCATTGCTCCGGGCCACGAGAATAAAGTCTCCGCTGCCGTCCGCGCTGCGCACCCGCGCGGCCGCGTAGTTGTTACTCGTGAACTCTCCGTCCTTGTTGTGAGTGCCGTAACTGCGATCCGCGTGGCGGGCCAGCTGGGTGGCCTGGGAGAGGTCGGTGCTGCCCAGCGGAACCTGCTGGGATGATGCCTTCGGCCGTGGATCAGTGCGCCCCTCGCTCTTGTCCTTCAGCTTGGCGTTCTGTTCACCTTTGACCGGACGTCCGATGGAGGTGCTGTCGAGCCCGAGCTTCGCCCGGTCCGCGTCCGTCAGGTCCGAGTGGGAGCGGTCAGAGTTCAGCCGGCGAATGCTTCCGTCGTCGGCCATGTGGTAGACCGGCGTCTCCTCGGTTCTGGGACGCTTGGCGATCCGCTCCAGCTCCGCCGCGTGCTTCGCATCGGTCTCGAGGTGGTTGTCCGCGACCCTCTTCAGCCGTTTCCCGGTGTCGTGATAGAGATCCTTGACGGCCTTGCCGGCGTCCTCTCCGATGGCTTTGCCGGTCTTCTCCGCGGCGTGCTCCAGGGCCTTGACGATCTGGTTGGTCACTCGAAGCTCACCCCCGCCAGCTTGGACTTGAACTCCTCGGCGTGCGCGGCCACCTTCTCCGCGTGACCGTGCATCAACTCCGCGCGGGCGTGCACCCCTTCGGGGTCAATGGAGAAACCCGTCCCCGCATCGCCGCCGCCGACACCCGCCGCCGACTCCGCCGCCTGGAACACCAGTCCGCTCACCGCCCGCCCGACCACCTCCACCAGCGGTTCCACGGCCGCCTCGATGACCTCGCCGATGATGTATTGCCCCAACTGTTGCTCAAGGTAGTCAACGGTCTTTTCCGCCGCCTCCACGATCAGCGCCTCAGCGGCCTCCGCAAGTCCGAGGGTGGCGACGGCGGCCGCCTGATCCGCCACGAACGATGCAGCCAAGACCACGAGTTCCGCAATGGCGGCCTCCTTCATGCCCACGATGACGTCGGCAGCTATGTCCAGCGCGGTCGCTACGGTGTTGCAGGCGGTCAGCAACTCGGACATGTGGCTGTTCGACATCTGCCCCCACTTGGTGAGCAGCGCGTCGTAGGAGGGGCCCTGGTACACGTCAGCCATCTTCTTGATGGTGGCCGTGGAGTCCTGGTGGGTCTCGTCCACTTTCCTGGCGAAGTCGCGTATGTGCTCGGCGAACTCCCGCACCTTGTCCTCGTTCACGTTCGGCCAGTTGATACCGATGAACTGAAGTAACGAGACGACTTCTTCAGGTAGTTCAAGGGCCAACGTTCTACTCCCCGTCAAGTCGGCCATGACTCAACCAGGTTCGCGCGGATGTGTTCGTTCGACACCACGGTAGGGCAAAGATTCGACAATGAAACGCACGCGCTGCCCGTGTAACCAGCGGTGTATCAGGCTGAGGAAGGGCGCCGGCGCTGCGGTGGGTCAGGTGTCGCCGTCCGCGTCTGCGAGACGATTTCTGAGTTGTCCACGTTCACCTGCCCCGTCTCTTGCCCTCGCCGAACGCACCCCTGAGACGTCATCCAAGCGCGGCTCGTACACGTCGCCATGCTGTCCGGCATCCCTGGAGGTGGCGTGGTCTCACCCATCACTCCACAGGCGCGCGGCGTTGAGGCTAAGGGCGTAGGAGCCTTGGCTGCCCCCGATCGTGAGGCAGAGCCAGGAATCAGAAAGGGCTGGATGATCCGGGACAGCTTGTGCAGTGGTGCAGGCGAGAGAGGAGCACGGGAGGAGGAGCGGGAGGGTACGAACCTTGCCCGAAGGGAGGTGCCACAGGTGGAGTGAGGCGTCGTTCCAGGCGACGGCGAGGAGAGGGCCGACGGAAGTCTGCTGGGTGGTGATGGAAGTGGCCAGGGCGGGTCGCTGCTCGAGAGGGCGGGGCATGGGGTCTGCGGAGGTTTTCCAGAGTCGGACGGTGCCGTCCAAGGCCGTGCTCATCACCAGCGTTTGCCTTTCGCCGGGAAGGACCAGGCACGTGACGGCAGTGATGGGAGCGGTGTGCAGGGCACGTGAGAGGGGGGCAGCCTCAGGAGTCTCCAGGTCCCATACGTGGACGCTTCCCTGCTCGTCGCCGATGACGACGACCCTGCCGCAAGGGCTGTGTCCGAGGGCGCTGGGCTGCAGATCGGGGTGTCCGAGACTTGCCTGACCGTGGTGGGTCGCAATGAGGCCGAGGACACCTCCTGGCTCTTCGCCCGTGTGGTGGAGTGCGCCGTTGTCACTGAGCAGAAGTGCGCCGTGCTCAGCGCAAGCGGCCATGCCGTCGAGGCGGGGCATACCGGCTGCGGTCTGCGGGATGGGGACGCCGTGCCGTCCGGTGGCAGCCTCCATCTCGAATAGGTTTCCCAAAGGATCAGCGGCCAGCAACGTTCCCGGCTTGCCGGAAACGGCTGTCAAGGCGCTCACGGCCGTGTCCTGCCGGGCCCAGGTAGCCACGTAGGCGTGGTCTGCGAGGAGGGTTTGCAGGTAGCGGGCAAGGAGTGGACTGGGTTCCAGAGCAGCTGTGTGGAGTATGGCCGCCCGCTCGGAGGTCTGGTACTCGATGTCCGAGAGGTGGGGCGCGGCCAGCCTCCATGTCTGTCGAAGGCCTCGTGGGGCGGGGATCCGCTCGTCGGCCAGGCATGCGGCGATGGAAACGGTCGACCCGTGGAGCAGGAATCCGGGGTCGCTGACGAGCGCCGCAATGGCGGGCGCAGGGTCGGGTGCGGCAAACGCCCGGTCCAGGGCATGTTCACGGACGGACTCGGAAGCCTCATCCCAGCGCACGCGACCGTCAGGAGTACGTGGAAGTGGAGAGTCGTCTTCCGTGGTCGGAGCCTCACCGGCGTCCGCGAAGGGCTTATCTCCGACGTCGATAGTCGTGACGAGCCCGACGCCTGCCAGGCTGTCGAGTAAGTCTGTGTCGCCGACCTCAACGACGGCGCGGGTCTGCGGCAGAGCCAGAAGAGGGGCAAGAAGGTCACGGACGAGGGTCGCTGGGGCGGCCGCCGGGCGGTCGGCCGGTCCACGGCCGGATCGGTGCAGATCCACCACTAGCAGGAACAGCGGCCTTTGGTCCACGGCCAGCCGCTCCAGCAGCCGCTCGGGCGGGAGAGGCCCGTAGCCGAGTTGGCGTCCGAGTTCCCAGGCGACAGCGTCTGTGAAGAGTCCCTCGGCCAGGACCGTCGCGTGGACAGTGGTCGATGGATGGCTGGCGGAGCCGGCGAGGAACCAGGCCAGCAACTGGCTTTTGCCGCTGCCTCGTGCGCCGCGGACGAGGCAGAGCTTGGACTTCTTCAGCGGGTCGGAGGCCGCCCATTCGAGCAGGGTCGATGCGTGGGTGGCGGTGAGCCCGTCGAGGGGCGGCCATTGCGTGATGTCCGGACCCGCGGGCGCCGCGGAGAGGCTCACTGTTCCACCGCCGTGCCGTCACCTGTAGTGCCGGCGTTCTCGCGCATCAGGCGGATGCCCTCCGCGCGGGAGTCGGCCGACTCCCCGTAGGGGAAGGTGTGCGTCATCTCTGCGTGCGGGAAGACCTCGGCCAGCCACATAGAGCAGTAGTGGCCTGGCATGAAGCAGGGCTGCAGGTCGGTGTGGATGCGCAGGACCTGCTCCGGACGGACGCCGGCGGCGTGCAGCCTGTCCCACAACCGCTCTTCGGGGTGGGCGGCGATCGCGCCGGCCTGGGTGACGATCCGCTTGCCGTGCTCGGCGTCGACATACTCGAAGGCTGCGTAATTCTCCGCGCTTGCGGTGTCGCGGATGTCGTCCAGGACCCGGGGCCACCAGTCCTCTCGGTCGCCGAAAGCCGACGGGTCACAGGCGTGCAGGCGTTCCCGAAGGGTCTCGAACGCTGAGGAAGCCACGGCAGGTTGGTCGGTAGTGACGATGGCGCGCAGGGCGTCAGCCAGTTCCACGAGACTGGAGGCGAAGGCCTCCGGGGAGGAGCTCACGAACCGCCGCTCCTCGTCGTAGTCCAACAGCACCGCCCACACGGCGCCACGCGGGTCGGCGCACAGTTCGAAACCGCCGTCGCTGCCCAGCCGCGCCCAGGAAACGCACTCTTCGCGGGCAACACGGCGCCCGGCCGCGGCGGCGTACACGCCCAGCGCCACTGGGTCGCGATCGAGAGTGGTGAAATACGGGCCGACCTTGCGCGGTACCGAGATCCCGGCAAGGCGGTGCACGGGGGACTCACCGGACTCGTGGTCGCCAGCCGCACCGAAGGTCCGGAATGTGGGTTCGTCGATCACCAGAGGTGCTCCTTGGGCTCCGTTCCACGCTGCGGTCTTGCGCGCCGCGGACTTGTCGATGTGACCGTCAGTATTGCTCCAACTCGGAGTCCTCATCGAACCAGAGGGTCAGAAGTAGCTCAACGCGGGCCGGGGCCGACGGACCTCATCGTCGCCTACACACGTTCAACGTCCCTTCCTGGCGATCCTTCGCAGGTTCGCCACCTACGCGGCCCACATCATCCCCTGCCCCGCCAACCCCGGCGGTCGGATAGTGACTCCCTGGGGCGGCCACCGGCCACGGCCTGTCCGGGGTTCGAGGTGTCCGGCGCCGGACCTTCGGACGCGCGGCGAACGCACTCTCAGCCTGGGTGCATGCGTGGACTCACCGTCGAGGCCTCGTCGCCCAGGCCAGCGCATTCAGGTTGGACAACGCTCTATGCGGGTCAGAACCGGGAGACGGGTTGGTTCCACCGCACGTTCCGACCCTGGGTCCTGGTTGTGATCAGGGCTTGGGTGGCCGGCTCGGGCTCCAGGCCGAGGTCGGCGAGGTGCCGCTCGAGGCGTGTGTAGGTATGCCGGGCGGCATCGTGGCGGCCTGCAGTCTGGAAGAGGCGGATGGCGTGCTGGGCGAGCCGTTCGTGGTCAGGGTGCAGGGCGGCGAGGTGTTCCAGGAGCTCGAGGGCTTCTTCTCGTTCCCTCTCTGTGGCGTCGGCTCGTTCGGCATGGCGGGCCAGACGCAGGGCGGCGTCGTTGGCCTGGGTGGCGAGGTGCTCGCGGACGGTATCGGCCCATAGGTAGTCGCTTCCTTGAGCGAAGGGTCCGCGGTAGTGAGCCAGGGCCTCGCGTACGGCGGATAGAGCAGCGTTTTGTGTCACTTCCGTACGGGAGGTTGCAAAGGCGTCTTTCAGGCAGCGGGTGAAGTCGGCGAGGTCGGTTTCGACGAGGTCGGGGTGGAGCTTGTGGAGTTCTCCTTGGAGGAGGATGAATTCTTGCGCTGTGATTCCGGTGGCGGCGCGTAGGGCGCGGCGTACGGCGCGGCGCAGGTTTTTCAGTGCGTTTTGGTCGCTGCCGGGAGCGAGGTGGAGTTTGTCGGCGATGTCGGAGGCGAGGAGGCCGGCGGGGTGCGCGGCGAGCAGAGCGAGGAATTCGTGGACTTCGCTGCGCAGGTTGGTGCCGATGGGGTCGAGGTTGCCGCGGGCGTAGAGGGTGATGGGCCCCAGCACGTGGAGCCGTACGGGCTTGTTCTGCGTCGGGCGTGAGGTCTGCACCGGGTGCTGCGGAGCGGGCGGGTCATCGGGTACGGGCTCCACGGGCGGATCGGGGTGCCTGCTGTTGGCCGGCTGGCTGGGGACGGGGAGGATCCGCAGGCGGGGGCGCTGGCCGTGGGCGGTGAGCAGGACGTCGGTCATGTCCCGTCCGGCCTCAGGCGTGAGGTGGAACAGCCGGAGCGCACTGGCGCCTTGGCCGGGGGTGGCGGTGCCGTCGGCGGCGATGTGCCAGCGTGCGGCGCCGGGCAGGGCAGCGCCCAGGGTGAGGACGATCAGCGTTTCTGGGCGGCTTCGGGTGGCCAGTGCCTGCAGTTGTCCGGTGTGGGCGGCGTCCGGCACGGCCAGCAGCAGGAGGGTGCCCGGACCGGTCTGCCCAGCGGGGTCGGTGTTGGTCGGCCCGGTGGCTGGCGGCGCGGTGTCGTGTTCGTCCTGGGTGCGGGCGTGGGCGATGAGGTGCTGCTCGGCGGCTTGGATGGCGTGGGCGAGATCGGCGCTCTGGGTCAGGCCTGTGAAATGGGCGGGCAGGCCGGGGATCAGCGTGTCGGCCAGGTCTTCGGGGACGATCGCCGTGATGTGCGGGGGCTTGGGGCGCTGGCGTTCGGCGGCGGTGAGGATGCCGACCAGCAGGGCACGGGCTGCGCCTTCTGCGCCGGGACCGGTCCAGGCGCAGCCTGCGGGCGTGGCGACCTCGTCGAGCAGGACTTCGGCGTCGTCTTGGACGCCGATGGTGACCGCGTGCGAGGGCTGGGGTGGTCGGGGCGGGGTGCGGCGGGTGATCAGAGCGTCGGGATCCTGTGGCTGGCGGGGTCGGGTGGCCGCCTGGGCTGCTTGGGCGGCCTTGTCTACCAGTGGGCTCAGGGCTGGTGCTGCTGCCTCCCGGTCGGGCTCTTGCAGGCGACGTTGGTGCCAGTACCAGTAGCGGCGTGCGGCCAGCAGGCCGGCCGCCGCGGTGATGCCGATCAGGCTTGCCGCGCCAAGGTTGATCGCCGCCGGGCCCGTCTTTGTGACCGCTTTCGGAGCGGTGGCCTGGCTCGGCCGCCTGGTCTCCTCAGGAGCGTGTGCGTCTGTCTGTGGGCGGCCGACGTCGGTCTGTTGATGGGAGTTTGCCGGCGTTGGCGGAGTTTCGCTGGGGCTCGTTGGCGTTGTGTCCGGTGCCGGATTCGGTGGGGCGGGGGCGGGTGGCGGCGGTGTGGTGGCTTGGGTGACGGGGAGAGTCAGTTGCCAGCCGGGGCGGATGAGGTCCGGGTCGGTGAGTCGCGTGCCGTCGCTTTGGACGCGGTCCTTGTTGAGCGCGTAGATGCGCGGCCAGTTGATCCCGTCGCCCAAGTGTTGGTGCGCGATGTCCCAGAGGGTGTCGCCCTCGATGACGGTGTAGTCGATGTGTCGGACTTCCTGCGTCTGTCCATGCGGCGTGGCAGGTGCCTGATTGTGCTCGCCAGCCATGGCTTGAGCGGGGACTGTGGCGGCTGCGACGGGACGGGCGGACGGCGTGGCCGAGTCGGGAGTGAGAGGGGCTGTCGCCCTGATGTGCGCCCGTAGCCCGCCCGCGGCGGGGAGCTGCTGGGCGCCGGCCAGCTGGGGGCGGCACAGTCCGATTAGGGCAAGGACGAGGGTGCCGATGCACAGCGCGGCCAGCGAGCCCTTCATGGACAGGGTGGCCACGTGCTCGTGGTGCGCGTGGCGGTTGCGGATCAGTTGCGGGAGGTGGGTGGTGTACCAGATGGTCTCGCGGACCACGGTGAAGGCGAAGGCGGCCCAGCACACCCAGCCCACCACGGCGAGCAGGTCGATCATCAAGGGATCACTGACCGGCTGTGAGAGCCGTTGGGCGAACTCGTCGAGGGAGGAGACGTGGTCGGGCCAGGGGACGCCGGCGGCCCGGCACAGCACATACGGCATCCCGGCCAGCAGGGCGAGCGTGAGGGCCAGGGTGCCGGCGGCCGTGGCGGCCGCGGTCAGGCGCTGGCACCAGTGGGGAGGATGGGTCATCGCCGCTTCCGCTCTCCTCGGCCAAGGGATCCGGTTGTCAGGGGGTGGGACGTTCGGCGTGTGCGGTGCCGGTGGCGTGCACGGTGAGGGTGCGCAGGCCGATCAGCTGCAGGATCTGGGTGCGCTGGTGATGGGTGACGTGCACGGTGACGGCATCACCCTTGACCGACGCGGTTCCGGTATCGCCGGTGGAGGTGATGTAAGCGCGGGCGGCAGCTGCGGCTTTCTCGCGCAGCAGTCGGATCTGGTTGGCGCGGCGCAGCTGGCCGACGTCCAGTTGCTGTGAGCCGATGCGGGCAGCTTCCCCCGCCGCGTCCAGGGCCTGGGCTTTGGCGGCCAGGGCGAGCCCGCCGTCGACGACGATTCCCGCGAAGAGCCACAGTGCCGCGAAGACGCAGACCACGAACGCCGTGACCTGGCCGCGGTCATCCCGGGCCGCCAGCTCGGCAAGGCCGGAGGTGAGATGTGCTCGCACGCGTTTGTTCACGGCGTGCTCCTGAAGGTGTCAACAACGGAGAAGGCGGTGTCGGCCAGGCGCACATGGCCGGGTAGCCCGGTGCGGGTCAGATCGCCCAGTTCCGTGGTGCAGGAGACCTGGGCTGTCACGGTGGCGCCTGGTGTGAGGCCGCCGGTGGACAGATGGACGCTCGGGCGGGTGCAGGAGGCTCCCGCCTGACGCAGGGCCGCACTCGCCGCGCCCTCGGCCTGGGCGCGGGCGTCCTTGTCTGTGCGGGCCAGGGAGGCGGCGCGGGCGGCCTGGTGGGCGGCGTCCGCCACGATCAGGCGGGCATCGGCGAGCCTCCCGAATGCGACCACGACCAGCAGCACGAGCAGGAGCAGGGGCGTGACCAACACAAGCTCCACCGCCGCCGAACCCCGTTGCCCATCATCACACCCGACGCCTGTCTTTCGGATCATGGCTGGCCTCCGGTCGGTGTCGTGGTCCTCTCGGTGGGGCCGGAGGCCGTGCCGGAGGCGTGCAGCGTCAGCCCGGGGACCACGCGGATGACCGCTCCCCGCACCCGCACCGTGGTGAGGGTGGTGGTGCGTTCGACGGCCACGGACGGGCTGGCCAGGACTCGGTTGCCGAGCGCGGCGAGGCTGCGTCGTGCCTGGGCCTGGCCGTCTTCGGCGGTGCCGTGTTCGACGCGGGCGGCGGCCAGGGCCCGCTCTGCGGCGTACTGGGCGATGTGCCGTGCGTGCCAGACCAGGGCGAACTGCACCACCAGCAGCGCGATCAGCAGCAGCGCCGGGACGACCAGCACCAGTTGTGTGCTTACCGCCCCGCGATCCCGGCACCGTCCCCGAAGGAGGGCGGCCATTTAGCCGCCCAGGTCGATGCCGTTGGCCTTGCCGAGCACCTTGGCCGCGATGATGCCCACCACGGTCAGGGCCAAGATGGCCAGCAGCGCGGTGACCACGATGGTCTCGGTGGTGTAGCCGGCATCCGAGCGGGCCTGCCGGCGGGCTTCGGCGACGTGGTTGCGCGCCAGGCGGGCCAGGGTGTCGAGGTGGAACATGAAAGGGGGCTCTTTCTCTGATCTCGTGCGATGGGTGGAGCGTTCAGTTCATGGACAGGACGTGGGCGAGGGCGGGATAGCCGATCAGCAGCAGGAATGCGGCGAACAGGCCGACCACGGGCAGCGACATCCGTTCGGTGGCTGCCTGCGCGGCTCCGTCGGCTTCCGAGATGCGGCGGCGTCGTATCGCCCGCGCCTTCGCCGCGAGCGAGCTGCGGATCTTGGCGCCTTCGCTGCCCGCGAGGTTCAGCGTCGACGCGAGTTCCGTCAGGTCGCTCACGTTCAGTTGCCGTCCCAGCTCCCCCAGGTGGATCCAGGGGCTGGTCCGGGTGAGGTGCGCGATGTGAAGGGCGTGGCGCAGCTTGCCCGCGGCCCATCCGCCGGGTGCGGCGACGGCCTGGGTGAGGGCCTGCTGGATGCCAGCACCGCCGGCGAGAGCGATCACGGTCAGGTCCAGCACCAGACTGAGGGTATGGCGCATCTCGCGGCGCCTCCGCGCGGCCTGCTGGTGCACGCTGAGGTCCGGCGCGAAGAACAACACCACGGCCAGCGCCAGCGAGCCGGCCAACGGCACCCACCAGCCCGGCGCGACACCGGCCCCCAGACGCAGCAGCAATCCGGCAGCCCAGGGCGCGATGAGTCCGGCTGCCGCGCAGACCGCCTTGCCGGCCAGGTGCTGATCCTCAGCCGTACCGCACACAGCCAAGTCGGTACGCAGAGATGCGGTGGGGAAGCCGAGCGCCCGCACCAGCGGCACAGCCCGCCGGCCCAGCCGCGTGGCCCACTCCCCCTCATCCGCCTGCCGCAGGCTCGAACCCGTTGTTGGTGCGGGGGCGTTGAGGGCGGTGAGGACATCTGCGAGAGCAGGACGGGGCGGACGCAGCCCGTAGACGAGAGCGGTCGCTCCCGCGCCGAACAGCGCGCCGAGCAACATGACAATCACCGCGCGCCTCCCGGTTCGATACCCGACTCAACACGGCCAGGCGACGCAGTGACGAGGCGAACCGGCTCCTCAATGCGGCCGACCATGGTCAGATAGGTGAAACTCACGGCGAACAGCACACCGACCACCGCCAGCACCACCTGCCCGGTCAGCGTGTTGAACGGGTCCAGATAAGGCCGGTTGAAGACCACGAGCCCGACCGCCATGCCCAAAGTGGTGATCACCGTGACCCGCACCCCGGTGCGCACGCTGGCCCGTCCGGCGTCGATGCGCTGCCGCATCGCCACCTGCTCGCGCACCGATTCGGCCAGCTCGCCGAGCAGCGGCGCGAGCTGGCTCGCCTGTTGCTCGGCCGCCATGACCAGCGCGGCCACCACCACGTCGGCCAGCCGGTCCCCCACGTCGTCGGCGAACGCCCGCAGCGCCACGGGCAGAGGGCATCCTGCGCGCACGGTGGCTGTCAATGCGTGCAGCTCCGTCTCGAGGGCGGCCGGGGCGATATCCGCCGTGGCCAGGACCGCCTGCTCCAGGCCGGCCGCCGCGGACAGGGTGTCACGCAGCATCTCTGTCCACAACGCCAGCGCCTCCATCCGCTCCGTCCGCCGCGCCACCTGCCGGTCGGGACCCAGGAGGCCAGGCAAGGTGAGCACCCCGACCGTGGTCAGCACCGCGGCCACCGGCCACGTCGTCAGCGCCCCCGCCACCACACCGGTCAACACCGCGATCACAACCCGCCGCGCGGTCCACTCCACAGGCAGCCGTGCTGCCAGCGCACGCCGCAGCCCGGGCCGCTCCTCGCGAGCCGCGCGCCGCACCGCGCCGTAGCAGATGGCCACCATGCCGCCCCCGAATACGGCGCCGCATGCCACTGCCAATCCGGGCAGGACACCGGGCGCAAGCGTCGTGCTCATCGCGCCGCACCCCACCACTGAAACGCGGCGCCCCGAGGATCCAAGCCAGCGGCGATCAGGTCGTCGAGGGTCTCGCTACGCAGCGGGGTGGCAGGGACGGCTCGTCCGTCGGGGCCGGGCCGGTAGACCTCGTTGGAGACGACCTGGGCTCCGTCGGCGTCGATGACCTCGCGCACCGAATCGATCACGCGACGTCCGTCGCTCGCCCAGCCAAGGTGGACGACGAAGTGCACGGCGGAGGCCACCATCAGGTTCGTCGCTTCCAGCGACAAGCGCTCCGGTGCCTGGGCGGCGTAGGAGGCGAGTTTGGTGAACACCCCGCGCGAGGTGGAGGCGTGGATGGTGGACAGCGAGCCGTCGTTGCCCTGCGACATGGCGTTGCACATGGGGATGACCTCGGCCCCGCGGATCTCGCCGACGATGACCCGGTCCGGGGACATACGCAGTCCCCAGCGCACCAGTTCCGCCTGGTCGATGCCGCCCTGGCCCTCGATGTTCGCCTCCCGGGCCTGCATCGCCACCACGTTCGGGTGCGCCACCGGGTCGGCGTCCAAGCCGAGCTCGAAGGTGTCCTCGATCGTCACCAGCCGCTCATGCGGTGGGATCTCGTGAGCGAAGGCCCGCAGCACCGTGGTCTTGCCGACATTGGTCCCGCCACCGATCACAATGTTCTTCCGCGCCCGCACCAGCGCCCGAAGAAAGGCGGCGAGCTGCTCGTCGCACACCCCCAGCCGCACCAGCTCCGCCATCGATGCGGCCGGGAAGCGGTGGCGGCGGATCGTCAACGACACCCGCCCCGTCACCGCCATCACCGCAAACAACCGGGAGCCGTCGGGCAGCTGCAGGTTCAGGCGCGGTACGCCCCGGTCGAAGCGCCGCTCCTCCCCACCCGTGCGGGCCGCGAGCGTGCGGACCAACTCCACCAGTTCCTCATCCGAAGCGGCCACCGGACTCTCCCGGCGCCACGCACCGGTCGCGTCCTTGACCCACACGTTGTCGCAGCCGTTGATACAGACGTTCTCCAGACCCGTGTCAGCCAGCAGCCGCTCCAGGCTCCCCGTGCCGAACAATGCGTCTGTCACCGCCCGGGCGATCCGCTCCTCGGCCGTGGCGTCAATCACCCCCTTGCCCGCGGCCAAGGCCTGACGCCGTTGCGCGCCCAGCTCCTCCGCGAGCAAGCGGCCCACCGTGGTGCGCCGCGCCGCCTCATCCTCTGCCGGTAGCCCAGCCTGCTCGCGCTCACCGGCGTACGCCGCCAGCCGGGAGGCCACCCGCTGCCGCACCACTTGCGCCAGGTCCCGCTCACCACCGTCAGACACCGCCATCGGCGCCATCAGCTGCTCGGTCACGATCCGCTCTCCTCAACTCCCAGCACCGGCGCACGGCCTGTCCCGCTCTGGCCCACCAACGGCGACCCGTTGCTCTCATCCGGGCGATCACCGGCCACATCCCCGACCGTGGTCCCGTCCTGCTGCAGCCCTGCCAACTGACGGGCCAGCCTCCGCGCGGCGGCCATCAGAGGAGGGAGCCGAAGCGTACGCAGCGCACCGGGCCGGGAATTGTTCATCGCGGTCACGCTCTTGGCGTCCCACGGCACCATCAGCACCCGCTGGATCCCGAGCGTGTCCGCGATCTCCACTGCCGGGTACGGGCACGGCCCGACCACAGCGAGTGTCAGCCGACCGGCACACGCCTCAGCGTCCAAACCACAGGCCGAGACATGAGTAAGGGACTCCGCTCCGCCCCGCGTCACCAGCACCATCTGATCGGCCGCCGCCAGCAGCGCCGCGACGTCCCCGGACAGGCGCCCCACATCCAGCAGCACCGTGCCCCGATCGTGGTCGTCACCCAGCAGCACCCGCTGGCCGCCCTCACCAGCCAGCAGCCGGACGGCCTCCCGACACGGACCACGACCGGGCACCGCAATCACCGCCCGTACCCCGAAGGGCAGTTCACTCATCGCCCCCAGCAACGAACCCGGGTGGGACTGCCCTGCCGCCGCCGCGACATCCAGCAGCGAGGGCACCGCCGGCAGCCCAAAACGGATCATGAGATCACCGCCGGAGACATCCGCCTCCACCACCACCGGCCGCACCCCACCATCCGCCTCCGACGGCCAGGCCGCAGCAACAGCCAGCGCCGTCGTCGTCACCCCCGGCGCGCCGGTCACCGACCCGACAACCACCAGCCGCCTCACGGAGCCTCACGTCCCTCTGCGGACAGCACCACCACGCGCGGATGCTCCAGCTGCGCCGCACGTCGCGCGGCTGCCGTCTCGACGAGCACCGTCACCACCCGCGGCCCGCCCGCCGACTCCGGCGCCCGCACCCCCGCGACCGTCCCCACCACCGCCGAGACAGGCTTCTCCTCCGCCTCATTGCTCACCGCTGCGCTGCCGGCCGGGCCGGTAAGGAGCGCGACACGTTCCCCACGCGCGAGATCTGGCGGCGCACCACCCGGCTCCACGGCCAGCGCCACCTGGGACAACCCTTCCGGAGGGAACGCGGCACTCGTGCCCACCTGCCCCGACGCAAGCAGCGACCCAGCCACTAGCGGAACCCTCGCCCGCCGCCCCAGCACCCTGCCTCGATCCTTAACCGGGACCACGCCGGTGTCCGCCGCGACCTCCACCGCGCGCAGATCGCCCGGCTTCAGCACCTGGCCGGCTGGCACATCGCGGGCCAGCACGAGAACCTGTTCCCGCTCCCCCACCACCTGCGCGACCAGCGTGAAGCCGACCGCCGAGACCACCACCGCCCCCGCCCCGGCCCACACCCAGCCCAGCCTGCGTCGGCGACCACCGGTCACCACAGGCGGCTGTTCCGGACCCGGACGACGCGCACCCGGAACCCTGAAACCGCCGCCCTTCAGGGCCGAAGAAGACATGGGGGTACCCACCATTCACCTCGCGATCAAGAAAAGCTCCGACAACCAGCGGCCCAGCCGCCCATGCGGACCGGCCCGTATCCCACCCGTCAGCGCGTGACCACGGCCTGGACCTCATCCACCACGAGCTGCCGCTGCGCGGTCATCACCAGCCCCGGCACCACCCCGGCCTGCCCACCCCCATGCCACTCGACATCCCAGGTCACCTGCACCGACACCGTGAACGCCCCACCTGGCGACGACACCGACGCCCGCCGATAGGTGTAACCGCAATCCGGAGACGACGCCTTCGGGTCATACGCATCCGAGTACGGCGTCCCAGGCCCCACGCACACCACCTGGCCGCCCTCACCCATCGACCACACCGCCTTCCGCGGCCGGGCTGTTGCCGTCACCGTCACGCCCTCCACCGAAACCGACGCCGTGACCGGCCCCCACGTGGAGTGCTCCACCCACAGCCAGGTGGGCACATGGACCACCTGTACGAAATCCTCACGCGGACTTGTCCGGATCACCGGATTAGGCAATTCCAATCGCTGGACGGCCTGTTGGGCTACCGTCGCCACGGAGATCTGCGGCTGGTCCGCGTCCTTTCGTACTTTGCCCCCTTCGAACCGCGGCAGGATGCCCATGCCGTTGCCCAAGTCGTACTCCCACCCGTCCGAGACAACTGTCGGCGGTGTGACGGGCCCTCCCACCTCCCTCTCACCCACGCGGGCGCCGCCACCGCTACTCCGGCGTACGGGAGCTGCCCCGTCGGAGCGTGCTGACGGCCTCACACGGGAAGCTTTGAGGTCGCATCCTCTGCCCGCGCACCTCACCTCAGTGCCGTTGCCGAACCCATCTCCTGCTAACGCCTTCGGCGCGCTCAACAGGCAGGTCCCCACCACAGCCATGAGGAGAGCCATCGGCGTAATTACGCCGCCACGACTTACTCCGCGCACGTACCGACCTCACCGATGTACAGCGACTCGACCAGCCACTTGTCACCGTGCTTACTGACCGTCGCGTCGACGCGGTGGTGCCCACCGGGCACGTCATCCTTGAGCGAACCGTCCTTGCCGTACTGGAGCCAGTGGGAGCCGTCGGCGCAGTCCTGGATAACTACCGAGGAGGCCCCGGCCCTCGTAGCCACGGGCGTGAACTTCGGCCGCCCCTTCGTCACAACTCCTTGGTTCTTGTTTTCCTGCATCATGTGGCGCAGGAGCTGCAGTGCTCCGCCCTCCGCATGGTCATCCAGTCGCGGGTGCTGAGCATCAGAAGTCTGAGCCGCGACCACCAGGTCGTCCCACATCGCCCGGTAGGCCGCGAGCGCGACCGCCTCTGTTCCGGATGACACAGCGGCCCCGGTCTCGGGGGGACTCGAAGCCGTCGTCGCAGGCGGCGATGACGCACCATCGGCCGACCTACAGGCAGTAGCTGTCAGTAAGAACGCCAGCACAGTCAGCGGCGCCAGACCGCCGTACCTGATCTTCACCACAGACCCCCCATCACTCATTGCTCATCATCGGCAACTCACAGTAGCCGAATGAAACTATAGTTACCCCGCAGCACGGAGGTCATCAAAGTCGGAGCGATCAATTCCAGCCTGTTTTAGAGGTCGTCTCATTTGGCGTCATCGGTAGTCTGGGTGTGTGCTGATCGTGGAACGCTTGGTGCCGGACGAGTTG
Source organism: Streptomyces sp. NPDC001222 (assembly GCF_042896945.1). NCBI lineage: Bacteria > Bacillati > Actinomycetota > Actinomycetes > Kitasatosporales > Streptomycetaceae > Streptomyces > Streptomyces sp. NPDC001222. The sequence continues at coordinate 146,394 of NZ_JBIAXT010000019.1, read as the reverse complement.
TGGGAACTGTTCCAGCGGGCGGTCCCGCCTGCTCCAACTCGGCCCCAGGGCGGAGGTCGGCGCCGGTACGGGGATCGCGAGGTCCTCGCGGCGATCATCTTCGTGGCCACGACGGGCTGCACCTGGCGGCAGTTGCCGCCGGTCTTCGGCCCGTCGGGGCCGACTGCGCACCGGCGCTTCACCGAGTGGACGGCCGCGCGGGTCTGGGCGAAGCTGCACCGCCTCATCCTCGACCAGCTGGGTTCGCGCGGAGACCTGGACTGGTCGCGCTGCGCGATCGACTCGGTGAACATGCGGGCCCTGAAAGGGGGGACCTGACGGGTCCGAATCCTGTGGACCGGGGAAAGAAGGGCTCGAAGATCCACTTGATCACTGAGCGGACAGGTTTACCCCTCTCCGTCGGGATATCCGGCGCGAACCTGCACGACAGCCAGGCACTCGAACCCCTCGTGCGCGGCATCCCGCCGATCCGCTCCCGCCGCGGCCCGCGCCGACGACGGCCCGCCAAGCTGCATGCGGACAAGGGCTACGACTACGACCACCTGCGCCGATGGCTACGCAAGCGAGGCATCCGGCACCGCATCGCCCGCAAGGGCATCGAGTCCTCCACCCGGCTGGGCCGGCACCGCTGGACGATCGAGCGCACGATGTCCTGGCTGTCCGGCTGCCGCCGTCTGCACCGCCGCTACGAGCGCAAGGCCGAGCACTTCCTGGCCTTCGCCGCCATCGCCTGCAGCCTCATCTGCTACCGCAGACTCACCAAATGAGACGACTTCTTAGTCCGGTTACAGACCCTGGGCCGGAGACAGACAGCAGCGTTGGTCGCTCGGCTGAGCGACAAACGCTGCGCGGTAGAGAACAGATGGGACACGAGCTGCGGGGTCGCCTGAAGGCGCAGCACCCGGTCCCCTGCAGGCTCCCCACCAGTCAGTCCCGCACGACAACGCCCGGGATTGCGAACCAAGCTGTCTTCCTCGCTCCCTGGCTGCAAAACCCCCATGCTCCGTTGGTCAGTTCATGGACGATGCGGAGGCCGCGACCACGCTCCGCCAGCAGCGCGCACAGCGCCTCAAGGCCGCCACCGCGGTCCGTCTCGGCCGGGGCGAAGGGTGCCGAGTCAGGGAAGTCGAGAATGGGCGGGATCCGCGGATCATGGTCCTCGACTTCGCAGATGAGCTCTGCGGCGGTATGACGCAGCCGCATCTCGTACGGGCCCACAGCGTGTTCGATGGCGTTGGCGACGAACTCGGAGACGGCCATGACAGCGTCATTGATGACCTCGCTGTCGTAGCCGAGCTGATCCAGAGCGCAGCGCAAGGCCACGCGGGCCTGCGCGGAGGCGTTAGGGGTGCGGTCTGTCCAGCGCCAGACCACGTTGGTCGTACCGAGGGCGTGGTGCGCGGTCATCGCCGTCCTCCCCTAGCCGCATGGCGGCCCTTGACGACGTGGCGATGGCGACCGTGACCGGGACGCACGCAATCGCGGGCTTCGAAAAGCACGAAAGGGCCAGCTGTCGTCAGAAACGGCAGCAGCAGCACGGCGGTGAACAGGATTGGCGCCATGACAGACACCTCCGGTGATCGCGATTGGGGCGCGACCACGACACCGTCGATCCGCGAAGAGCGGAACCCCTCTCTGACCAGCGCTTTCAAGGGCTTTCGGCGTAGATCATTGGCATCGAACTGCTGGTCCCGCGCAAGCCCACGTCGACAGAATCGCCCGCCGAGCCGGAGTTCCGAGTGGCCCCAAGACATGGCTCGTGCCGTGTCGGTACGCCCAACTCGGGAGCCCCGCCGGGATGGCGCCCGGTGCAGTCGATCCGATGCCGACCCGGCGGCCGTGTCTGCGTCCCTCGCTGATCGGCTCAGGATGAGCGGAGGAGGGCGACGAGCTGGGTTGCAGTCGGCCGTCCGTTGGGGCGATGGCCGAGGGCTGAAGCCAAGACGTTCTGCACCGTCGGCCAGGAGGACGGAGCGCGCAGCGGGATACGTCCCGAGCCGATCGCCTGCCGAAGTGCTGGGGCGTTCAGCTTCGCGGGGTCAATGCCACAGGCTGCGTAGTCGAGCGGCCAGTCCCCCGTGATCGCCCACCACAGGGACGCTGCGAGGGTGTAGACCTCGGCCGACTGGCTCACCTGCACAGGGCGCCCGCCCCGCTCGACGGCCGCGGCCAGCTCCGGGGCCAAGAGGTGCGGCATGCCGCCCCGGAACATCATCGATGGGCCGAACCGGACGGGATGCCAAGCCCATGAGCAGTCGATGAGCACGGCACCCCGCGTAGTGTGGATGGCGTGCGCGGGCTGGATGTCGGAGTGCACCCACCCGGCGGCGTGCAACCGACCGACCGCCTCGCACACCTCAACGACCCGACGACACGCTTCAGCGAGGTGGGCGCCCCCATCCCGAACTGCTCGCAGCGCCTCCCACGTCGACAGGCCGTCGTGCCAAGGAGTAAGCAGCCATGCCACTCCCTCACGGCGCCCGCGGGCCAGCACGGCACCGTCTGGGCCCATCGCGGCGAGGGCAGCGGTCTCGCGTGCAGCGATGGCCGCGCCTTCCAGGCCAGCGCCCACCTTCACTGCCGCCGAACGTACTGGGCCAGTGGCCTTCCATACCGCGCACCCGCGCCGTTCGGTCACCAGCTCCAGCTCGGCGCCGTCGCCACAGGTCGCTTCAACGGCCGCGCGCGCCTCGGTCGGCAGCGTTTCTGTCCACATGTCTCAGTGGTCCTCTCGTGTGCCCTATGGTGTGTGGCGTCCCGGTGGCCCCAGTGCCGGGACTTCGCGCTTTCCACGGCGGGAGTGATCTTGGGATACGTCCGACTTCTGCGCCGCCGCCGGGTGCTGGCTCTGTGGAGCTCGCAGGCTCTGTCGGTGTTCGGGGACCGCCTATATGCAATGGCGATCATGTGGATTGCCTGGAAGCAGTCCGGCGCCGGCGCCATGGGCCTGGTCGCGATCGCGGAGTCCGTGCCGTACATCGTGATGGGCACGCTCGGCCGAAAAATCATGGACCGCTTCGCGTCGCTGCGCGCCCTCGGCGCGGTCGATGCCGTCCGTGTGTTCCTGGTGGCGGCGCTCCCGGTGGTCTGGGACACCGTCGGCACGCTCGGCATGCTGGCGCTGGCCACCGCACTTGGCCTGGCCAGCGCGATCTTCGACCCGAACCTGGGCGCGTTGGTGCCGGACCTCGTCCGCCCTCATGAGGTGCAGGCCGTCAACGGGCTGATGGACCTCACGGGGCGGATCGCCCGGGTAGCCGGGCCCGGAGCCGCGGGGGCGCTGCTCGTGTTCGTTCCCCAGGCCGCCCTTTTCCTCCTGGACGCCGCCACGTTCGCCGTATCCGCTGTAGCCCTCGCCGCCTTGGGCCAGGACGCCCAGGGCGGGACCGGCCCCGTGCCGCCAGCGGACGCCGTGGCGTTGCGCGCTCGCTCCCTGCTGCGCGCCCACCCCGCGACGGCTGCGGCCATCACCGTGCACGGCGCTGGAATTTTCGCCCAAGCCGTGTCCATGGCCATGCCCGCGCTGCTGGCCAGCCAACTCCACGCCGATGCCGGGGCATACGGGTTGGTACTCGCGGCGACCGGCGCTGGCGCCCTGGCCGGGAACCTCGTCGTGGGCAACACCCGGCTCCCGCGGCAGCTGCCCGTCGCGTACTGCGCCCTGTGGGCGGTGTCCGGCCTGTTCCTCGCCGTCACCGGCGCGGCCGGGAACTTGCCGGTCCTGTTGGCCGTCTCTGCCGCCTCGGGCGCCGTGTCTCCGTTCCTCGGCGTCACTCTGCAGACCCATCTCGCGTCGTTCCCGCCCGCAGCCCGCCGACGGCTGATGTCGCTCGACCTCACCGTGATCCGTGCAGCCGGGACGACATCCATGCTGGTAATCCCGGTCGTGGCAGCGGCCCAACCGGTCGCCGGGTTCTGGGTGGGCGGCCTGGCCACGGTGACCCTGTCGTTCACGGGTGCGGCAATGGCGTGGTGGTGGCCGCGGGACACCGCGGCCCTACCCGTCACCGAGACCGCCCCCCAGCTCTCGCGCGACTGAGTACACATCGATGTGCCGTGGCTGATGCGCCGCATACGGGGCGAGGGTTCACCCGCTGGGGCGGCCCTCAAGGCGCAGCTCGGCCACGCTCGCCATGAGATCCAGGTCGGGCAGATGCGTGTAGCGGCGGGTCACGTGCCGCAGGCGCATCCCTTCCGCGTCCAGTTGCACCTCTTGGGAGCGCAGGGCCTGCGTAACCGGGTCGTGGGCGACGAAGAAAACCTTGGCGTAGTCCTGGCCGACGGCCCGGACGAAGATCCCGGACTCCAGCGGCAGCGCGCTGCTGCCCGGTACGACTGCCTCGATCACCAGCCGTCCACCATCACTCAACGCCCGCGCGCAGCAGTGCAGGCGGGACATCTGCCGATCCCGAGTGGTGAGCAGGTAGCAAGTGCTGGAGACGACGTAGATCAGCGGATACAGGTTCGGCACGTCGAAAGCCGCCATGTAGGTGATCCGGACCTCGACAGGAAGGTCTCCGCGGCGCTCGATCAGGCGGCGGATCATATCGGTAGAAGCGTCCAGGCCTGTGACGGTGACGCCCCGCCGAGCGAGCGGCAGGGCAACGCGTCCAGCACCGATGCCGAGTTCCAGCACGTGCCCGCCGTCGGCAAGCTTGACCAAGACCTCGGCCACGGGCCAGGCAAGCCCCAGGCTGGCTTCGTTGTAGGACGGCGCCCGCTCGTTCCACACGGCGGCCTGATCCTCGAACTCGCCCATGGGCGTCCTCTCTGTGCAGTGGAAGGGGTGCGGCCGGACCCCGTCGCGGGTCCGGCCGCTGCCAGAGGGTTGGAGTCAGGTCAGGCCGCCAGGCGCATCCAGTGTTCGACGGTAATGTTCTCCAGCGGGACGCCGAGTTGCTGGTAGATCCGCTGGTGCATCGTGCCGAACCACGCGTCGCGGCGCTCGTCGAAGAACGCCTGGTCGTACCAGGCCACGCCGAGGATCACCGTCCCGCCGCCGTTCGGGTTGTCCCTCTCGGCCTCGAAGTACGTGGCCTGCCAGTCCCAGAGCATCAGCTCCTCGGGGCGCTCGCGCAGCCGCTTGTCCGATTCCTCTAGGGCCGCGATGCAGCGGCGGGCGGTGTCCTCGTCCGGGCAGTAGTAGGTGCACTCGCTGCGTGCGAGAGGTGTCTTGATGCCGCGCCGTGTGGCGTCGGTGTCCTCGCCGTTGAGTACACGGACGCGGGTCGGCGCGCCCTGCTCCAGGAACTCCTCCACGATCGTCATCACTCGGTTGCTCCTTCTGTCGGATCGGTTGGACTACCAGCCCGTCCCCGAGAGGGGGGAAAGGCTGGGGCTCGAGCCGTCGCGCATGGAGACCGCTCCGGGCGCGACATAGCGGATGTTGAGGCCGACGCGGGCACCGGCTCCGGTATTCGAGTGCGAGCAGTGCAGGAGGCGTGTGTCCATCAGCAGGCCACTCCCGGCACGGACCGGGACAGCCACGCCCTGGATGCTGTCCCCGACCCGGATCCCGAGGGCGCGACCTCGGGCTGCCCCTGTGTCGGGCTCAGCCTCGTAGGGGAGATAGCCGACGCGCTGCGAGCCGGGCACGACGTGGAGGCAGCCAGATTCGGTGTCGGTGTCGGTCAGCGCGACCCAGGCGGCGACGGACCGCTCAGGGTCCAACTCCAAGCGGTCATTGATGCCGTCCTGGTGCCAAGGGACCTCGAAGTCGCGACCCGGCCACTTGACGACGAGGAACATGTTCTCCACCGCCACGTTTGGGCCGATCACGTCCCGTACGGCATTCAGCAGCCTGTCGGTCCGTACGATGGCCTGTGCCCATTCCTGGTCGACGTGGGGGTTGTGCAGGACCTCGGGGGCCGTACCCCGGTGAGCTGCGATGACCTCGGCGGCCCGGGCCCGAGCCCGGGCTGGCGCCGTCCACCCGGCGACGACCCGATACCCAGGCGGCCCCAGCAGTCCGTCTGCTTGCTCTGACGAGGCAGGTTGGGAACGTCCGATCATCAAGTCCTCCGCAGATCCATGGATGTGGCCCGTTCCGGCCGTGCGGTGGGGCATTGACACGGTCAGGAGCGGTGTTCGATGAGTCGGCCCGGGTCGAACTCAGGAGGTGGCGATGCCGTAGACGAGGACCGCGAGCAGAAACGCGACAGCGAGCACGTAGAGCACCTGAGCGGCCGGGGTGTCGAACGACGGGATGCGCGCTTCCTTCTGCTGGCCGAGGCCACGGTGCACTGAGCGCCACCAGATCAGCCCAGACGCGTTTGCCCCACGGCAACCGGTCGACGCCCCAGGAATGCGCAAGGGCATCGACGATGCCGAGACCTCGCCCGCCGACCTCCTCAGGGGCAGGGGACTTCAGGAAGGGGAGAACACGGCTCCTGTCGAATACAGCGATCTGCACCGCTCGCTCGCCGGTACGTCTTACCGTCACCCGCATCGCAGCCGCCCGAGCGTGCTGGACTGCGTTGGCAACCAACTCCGCCGTGATGACCTCCGCGTCAGGCGCAAGCTCCTGCAGTTCCCACGCCTCGACGGCGCCCCTCACGAGGCGGCGGGCCGGCGGTGCAGACTCCATGGCACGCGGCAACACTTCCGTCCGTACCTTGGCGCCGTTCGAGACGTTGAGAGTCCGGGCCATCACGACGCCCCGTCCAATGCCCATCGCTCCTGGCCGGAGCGCGCAAGTTGATCGACGAGATCCGGTGTACACAAGGCGGCCGGGGAATCCATCGGAACTGCCCAGTAGGACCGCCCGTCCTCATACGTCGTGCGCCTGACGGACGGCACCCCCAACAGCGTGCGCGGCGCCAGGCACTCGGTGCTCTGGTCCCTCCACTGGCGTGCCGTGCTCGGCGGCACAAGGGCGTAGTAGCGGCTCAGTCCGCTCGACGCGATAACCGGACCGCCTTCGAGCGCCTTCGTCAGGAATGCGTCGACGTCAACAGGGTCCTCGCCGCCAGCCGCTGCGTAGACGAAGAAACCTGGGATGCGGATGGCGGTGAACAGGACACCGCAGCGCAGCAGGGCCTCCATGCCTTCCTGCCACTCCTTGCGCGCAACCGCGACATCCGGCGCAGCACACAGGAGCCAGTGCTCCGCCAGGAGCGCACGTTCAGCGCCCGTCGTGACGTGAGGCTGTATCCCGCCTGCACAGGACCGCAGAGCCGACTGTCCTAACACCGTCGGGTCAACAGCATGCGGAACGGGGCCCATGAGTGACCGCCTCCCTCTAGGCTCATTCAGGAACGGTCTCAACGGTAGAAATCCGCGCTCGGAACCTGAACTGACCGCGAGTACAGGTGGTTTACTGCGAGCCTCCAAGAATGGACTTCCCATGCGGCCAAGCCCACGACAAACCCTGACCGGCAGTACGGGAACGGCCCCACGCCCCCGAGCGGGCATCATCTCGGGCTACGTCTTCCGGGTGATAAGGGAGCAGCAGGGCTACACGCAGGACGAAGCCGCCGAGCACTTGAAGGTGTCCCAGGACACCATCGCCGGGTGGGAAACCGGCCGGCGCCCGCTCACCGCCGTGCCCGTGGGACAGATGCTCGTGTACCGCCACCGGCTGATGCAGATGGGCACCCCGCCCGCCCTTTTACAGGCACTGGAACGCGCGCTGGAGGCCGACGTTCTGCTTGCGAGCGTGCTCGACGAGGACACCCCTGCCGAGGAGAGCCCACTCGGTGCGATGGTCATGCAGCGGGAACTTGCCGAGGTACTGGTGTGGCCCCTCAACGGCGTCCCGCCGCAACCCCTCCGGGACCTTCCCGCACCGCCTCGCCCGCGCCGCGGCCCGTCAGCGTCCGGGCCAGAGCTCAGCCACACTGAACGACAGAGGTTCTTCACGCAGATGCGCCGTACAGCAGAGCAGGCGCGCGGTAGCGAACAGTTTCTGCTGCGCCGCCAGGCCCTATACCTATCGGGGTACGACCACGAGGCGGACACGGCGGACTGGCTCGCGCACCAGCAGCGCACGGAGCGGCCGAACGACTGGCTCACCGGCTGGCTCAACTCCCGCTCCGTCGCGGCAGTCGCCGCACGGCATGGCGACCGAGACCGCATGGCCTACTTCATCGACACCGCGCTCATGGACGACGACGCCGGCGAGGCAGCGAATCTGAACTACTGGGCATACTGGATCGGAGAGACCAGGCAGCTCGAACTCTCCGACGACTTCATCGCCAACCGGGCCCCCTGGCCCTGGCCGGGAAACAAGCTCCTCACCCACCTCGTCCAGGGCATCGCGCCCGAACACGGCTACGTGGATCTCAACATCCACAGCGTGTGGTCACTGCTTCAGGTGCGCCCCAACCTGCTGCGATCAGGTGCGGCGGCCCAGGCCCTACGCGACCGACTCCCGATCATGTTGGATAGCGGTGAACTCTCGTCGCGAGCGCGACGGGAACTGCAGAGCATCCGGTACGCGATCCGCCTCGCCGAGGCGTGAGAGGAGCCCGACGGTGTCCGAGGACCTGAGCGCGGTTGCGCGTTTCCTGTACGAGGCAGGGACGCTGAAGAACACCGCACGCACCGGGTGGTGGATGGCCGGCGTACAGCACCCCGAATCGGTCGCCGAGCACTCATGGCGCACCGCCCTCATCGCAACGATCATCGCAAAACTGGAGGGCGCCGACCCGGCCCGGGCCACGTTCCTCGCGGTGTGGCACGACTCGCAGGAGACACGCACCGGGGACGTGAACCACCTCGGCAAGAAGTACGCCGGCGAGGCCGACCCCCGCGACGTCACCGCCGACCAGGTCGCCGGCATGCCCAACGTCTTGGCCGAGGCCGTCACGGACCTCATCGCCGAGTACGAGGCGAAAGAGAGCCCGGAGGCCATCTGCGCCCGCGACGCCGACAAGCTCGAATGCATGATCCAAGGAATCGAGTACAAGGCCCAAGGCTACGAGAACGCCCAGCGATGGATCGACAACAGCCGCGGCCGGATCACCACCAAGAGCGGCCAGGCACTCGCTGACGCCGTCCTGGCGACCGGCTCGCTGGACTGGCTGCGCGCGGCGCTCGGCGAGAAGCAAGGATGAGGTCAGCTGTAGCCTCGCCGCTTTACGGGTCCCTCGGCAGGCCACAGTCAGAATGGCCTTCACTGGCGTACGGCTTTCAATGGCGGTCAGACACGGCAGAGTTTGTCGATGCTGTCCCGGAAACGGGCCTCTCCAGCGGAGTGGGGATCCCGTTGGGGGACATCTGGGGCCGTTGAGCCGGGGGGCGTCGCAGCCCTGGCGCAGTACAGGCCGTGCGGACTGTGACAGTCCGCCGGGCCCAGGTTGAACGTCTGGAGGACGGGACCGAGGTGGAACTCGGCGTCCTCCCGTCGAACCAAAATCGAGGCACGCAAAGCTCAAGGGCAGGCTGAGGCAGTACGTCACGGCGGGAGCTGGCTCGTCCGACCATTGGGGAGGCCGCTACATCTGGCAACTGCAGGACTCCTCATCGGTCCTGGTCGCCTGGCGGACAACACCTGACGTGATCCGGCGCAGGCTGAAGCGGACCTGATCGACGAGTTCGTCCTCCTCCACGGCAAACCACCGTTCGCGAACTTACGCACAGGCAACCCGACCTATCCCCAGCGGCTTGCGGCTTCGTAGACGAGTCCGTACGCTCAAAGTGTATGGATTCGTCCACGAAACCACAGGGGGTCTTCTAATGGATCACGCAACTCTGCGCACCACTGTCGTCGCGGCGCTAGCCGAAGCCGATTCCCTCAGAGAGAAGTTGAACGGACTGCTCGCCGAGATCGACGGAACCGAAAGTGCAATCGACCTCGGACGCCAGGGACTGTGGACGAAAGCACAGGTTGCGCTCCTGTGGGACAAGGCGAACCACCTTCCCGGGGTCCGCGCCCTGTTCGAGGCCACCGCCGAACGTCCCGGCGAAAAGGTCACCTTCACGGAGATCCTCGAGCGCTCCAAACTTCCCGGGCGGCAACAGAGCAATGAGCATGCAGCTCTCAGCCGCATCTCCGCACAGTTGTTCAAGGAGAAGCGCTGGCCCATCGAGAACACTCAAGGAAGCTCCGACAGCGCAACGGGCAAGGCCGAGATGCTGTACTGGATGGACAGCCGCGTCGCAGCATGGTGGCGGGAAATCACCAAGTGAGGGAACCCTGATGGCCAACGGCACCCGACGTCGGCTGACCCGGTCAGCCATCGCGCAGTGCTCGGGAAAGCCGAAACGGCTTTGTGATGAGGCTATGGCTCATACATGAGCCCGGCAGCAAGGGGATCGCGATCCCCCTGTTGGCCAGCTCGTCAGTCTGGACCACTCCGCCACCCCAAGCGGCGGTAGCTGATCCGCTTGAAAGCCCGGGCAGGGTATCCAACAGCAGGGGGCAGGATGAGGGAGACATCAGCAACGGCGGCCAGAAACCTTCCAACGGCGGCAGGGGTGCCGCTGGATGACGACCGGCTCCGACTGCAGTACATCCCCTGGGGGGATCCAACCGAAGCAACGGCGTTGGAATCGCTGAGCGAAGCGCAGCATTTCTTCTACGACAGCCCGGAGCACTCCGAACGGATCCCGGTACCGGCGGCACGACAGCACCCCGTGCCGCAAGCACTTGGCGGCGACATCCGGAGCAGGCTGCCCCGCGGCATCTACCTCTTTGAGTCGCGAGCCGGCCGGGTTCTCGTCGGATTCGCATTGGGCAACGGTGGAGATGCCGTTGCTCCCCAGCGGAAGCGTCTCCGTGACATAGACGACGGTCACATGCTTCACCGGGCCCTTCTACAGTACCGGGAATGGTGCGCCGCTGTCGCCGACGAGGCCACACCCGCTTTCGCCCGCGGCGACCTCGTCCGTCTTGCGGGGAGGCGAGAGACCTTCACCGTGCTCAAGGCGACACCGACGCGGGACGGAAGCGTCCAGTACAGGTTGCAGGACGCGACCGGCGCTCGGCGTATGGCGTTCGAAGAGGATCTCAAGGCGCTGCCGCCCAGCGCGGATGAGCCCGAGGACTGGATTTTCCGTCCGCCCGCTCCCGCTGACCGCACCGCACTGGCTCTCACTCTCGCCAAATTGAGCACGCCACTCACGGACGTCGTGTATTCGTACCAGTCGAGCCGCACGGTGTTCCGGCCCTATCAGTTCCGGCCCGTGCTCAAGCTGATGAGTTCGGACCGCCAGCGTTTGCTGATCGCGGACGAAGTCGGTCTCGGCAAGACCATCGAAGCCGGCTTGATCTGGAACGAATTGGAGCAGCGTACCCACCTGCGGCGGACCTCAGGACGACGTGGTGGCACGCACTTCCGGGGGCTCGTCGTGTGTCCCGCCGCACTCGTCACCAAGTGGCAGAACGAGATGCGCGACCGCTTCGACCGGCACCTGCGCGTCCTCGACAAGGAGGGCATGGTGGAGTTGGTGGAGCTGTTCCGCAGCGGGGACACCAGTGAGCCGTTCGCCGGAGTGGTGTCCCTGGAGCGGCTCCGGCGGGCCGGGCAGCTCGATGAACTCGCCGACCTCCAGCCCCGATTCGACCTCGTGATCGTGGACGAGGCGCACTACCTGCGCAACGCGAGCAGCCGGAGCCACGCCGCGGCAGCCCTGCTCGCCGACTGGGCGGATGCCCTGATCTTCCTCTCCGCGACTCCGCTCAATCTCGGCAACCAGGACCTCTACAACCTCGTTCACCTTCTCGACGAGGCCTCCTTCCCGGATCCCAAGGTCTTCGAGAACCAGCTCGAGCCCAACCGCCATCTGAACGCGGTGGCCGTCGGTCTCGCCGAGGGCGGCGCGGACACTCCAGATGGCGCTCGGGCCCTGCACTCCCGGCTCATGCGGGTACAGACCTCCGCGTACGGCAGGATCACCGCTCGACGACCGGAGTTCCGGCGTCTGCGGGAGCTCTTGAGCACCGGCGCGCCGCTTTCCCCTCAACAACGCGCCGAGGCACGGCGGTGCGTCGCTGAACTCAACGCCCTGGCGGGTGTAATCAACCGTACGCGCAAGGCGGACACACCCGACCGCAAGGCCCTGCGTGAAGCCGAGGACGTAGCGGTCACCTGGACGTCGCAGGAGCGCGCCTTCTACGACACCCTGCACAGATGGTGCCTGGAGCGCGCCGCCCCCAGCGGCACGGCCGCCGGCTTTGCCGCGCAGATGTGGCTCCGGCAGGCGGCCAGTTGCATCCCGGCCATGCAGCAGCGACTGAGGGAGCGTTTCTCACCCCGACCAGCCGAAGAAGAGGCCGTCGAGGAACTCCTCTATGAGTCGGGGGTCGTCGACGACGCTGAGGACGCCCCGAACGGCAACGCCGGTAAATCGGCCGCCTCCCCCGAGAAGCTCGTCCGTGAACTTGCGGAGCAGGCCGACGATCTCTCGGCGCTGAGCTCCCTGCTGCGGAAGCTCCCCGTGGACAGCAAGTTCGAGCGGTTCACGGAGATGCTGCGGAGCGCCCGTGCGAAGGGCATTCGGCAGGCGATGGTCTTCTCCTTCTTCACCCGCACCCTGGAGTACCTGGAAGAAAGGCTGACGCCTGAGTTCAAGGTGCGGGTGATGCACGGGAAGACCCCGCCGGTCGAGCGGGAACGCATCATGAAGGACTTCCGTGCCGGCGCGTTTGATCTGCTTCTGGTGAGCGAGGTGGGCAGTGAGGGCCTGGACTTCGAGTTCTGCAACGTCCTGGTCAACTACGACCTGCCCTGGAACCCCATGCGGGTCGAACAGCGCATCGGACGCCTCGACCGGTTCGGCCAGCAGCACGAGAAGATCTTCATCTTCAACATGCAGGTGCCCGGCACCATCGAGACCGACATCTTCCAGCGCCTCTACATGCGCATCGGGGTCTTCCAGGACTCCATCGGGGAACTCGAACCGATCCTGCGCGGGCGCCTCAAGGAGTTGCACCGCATCGTCTTGGACCCTCAACTCACGCCGGAGCAGCGGCGCCGCCAGGTCGACCGTATCGCGGTCGCGCGGGTGGACCGGGAGAAGGACCTGGAGACACTGAACGACGCGCAGGCACTGCTCACCGGCCTGGACGGCCTGCTCATCGAGGGGTTCGACGAGACCAGCCCGGGCAAGGGTCGCTACCTAGGCCCCAAGGAGATCCGCGGACTCGTCGAGTCCTTCCTCATGGACAGCGGGTACGGCCTCATGCGCGAGGTCTCCTACGAGGACGACCTGGTGGACATCACCGGCAGCAGTGACCTGCTCAAGGCGATGTACGAAGCGATGGACGCGGGCGCTTTTCCCCACCCCCGTGGGGATCTGCTGGCTAGACTCAAGAGCGGCTTACCGATGCGCGCCTGCTTCACCGCGAGCACCTCGTCGGCGAGCGGGGTTCCGTTGCTCAGCGTTCGCCATCCGCTGGTGCGCACCGCCCAGTGGTGGTACGACCAGCGCCCCGAGCATCTGCTGCGCTACGGACGTGTACGGCTGCCGGGCATGCCACCCGGCTCCCGCTATCTGGTGGAGGTCCGGCTGGCGCGTACGGACGGCACACGTTCACGCCGCGAGTTGTGGACCACCGCGGTCGACATCCTGACGATGCAGGAGGTACCCGAGGTGGGCACCGCGTTGCTGACCTCTCTCGCCCGCGGTGAACTCACCCGTGCCGACGAGCCGCTGCCCGCGGGTATCGACGAGTTGCTCGCCGAGACTCTGGAAGAGGTACAGGCCCTCGCGGCCGTGCAGGAGCGCACGACCAAGCGGCTCTACGAGGCCGAAAACACTCGTCTCGCCGAAGGTCGGCGCGCCACAGTGCGGGACACCTTCCACCTGAAGATCGCGCGGGCCCGTCGTCTCGCCCACGAGGTGGACCACCCCTCGATCCGTCGCCTCCATGAAAGCCGGGTGACTCACCTGGAGACACGGCGGGACGCCCTCCTGGCACAGATGGAGCGGGACGCTCGCTTCAGTCTGTCTACCGAGACGGTCGCCCTCGTTCTGGTCGAAGGGGACTGACCGGACGCCGAACGCCGGCAGTGGCCAGGGGCAAACCTCGGGCCACCGCCGGGTGCCTCACTGCCACGGATGGGAATACAGGTCGGTGAAGGACGGCCGCTGGTGTTCCTGGGCGCCCCTTCGCAGACGCGTCAGACGGATGGCACCCTGCTCTCCCGCCCGGAGCACGGGCCACCTCTCCACCCTGAACGTCATGGGCCAGGCAGTGGAATCATGCACGACCATCTCGCCGTTGAGCCGCAATGCGAGGGAGAACGCCGTCCTCGGGTGGAGTACGACGGGCAGATATGGATGTGTGCTGCCCTCCACCGAGAAGTCCATCGGCTCCCCGTCCACCACCATCGCCCGGATCCTGGCCTTGGTGACCCGTCCGACGTCCGGTGTCCCCCTCCAGTGATGGGCCAGTTCCTCGCGGCGCATCACCTGGTGCGGGGTGTAGAGGGGCTCAAAGGCGGGATAAAGCAGTTCGCTGCGTCGGCCTCCGTCGGAGTCGTCCCACTCCAGCACCAAATCGAAGCCGGGCCGGGGGAGGTTGAGCCGGTGGTAGTTGTGCACCACCAGCCCGGTCACGACCGACTGCTCCGGTGATTCCAACGCTCTGTCGAACCCCACCTCGGCATGGGGGAACTTCTCCTCGAAGACCTGACGCACCAGAGGCACCTGGGACATGCCTCCGGCGAGTAGCACGTGCTGCACGTCGGTCGCCAGTTCCGACAGCGGCATACGGGCCAGACGCGCGATGTCGGGCGTCGTTCGCCTGCGCAGCCGCGCCTCGCATAGGGCGGCCCTGACGTGTTCCAGGGCTTCGTCCATCTGAGGGCGGAAGGCCTCCTCCAGCCGTCGGCGCGTGTAGGTCAGCAGCGGCAGGTCGGTGTATCCGCCGCCGACCGGAACCGCCTGTTCGTCGTACCGCGTGTCGGACAACAGCACCTTGAGCCGTCGGGCCGCCGCCACGAGCAGGGCTCTGAGGGGGGAGGGATCAGGCATCCCGTCCACTGATATGCCCGTGGCCTCCAGGTCCTGTTCCAGATCCCGGGCGATCCGGAGGTCCAGCGCGTCACCGGCCCTGGCCACACCGCGTGCCGAGAGCACGGTAAGCTCGGGGGCGCTGTCCTGGAGTGATTCGGTGACCTCGACCACGGCGATGTCCAGGGTGCCTCCGCCGAAGTCGAAAACCAGCGTGGTTCCGTCGGGCCGGTCCTCGCCGAGTTCCCAGTAAAGCCCCTCCGACCAGGCAAGTCCGGCAGCCACGGGCTCGTCGACGATGTCCCCGACAGCCACCGGAATACCCGCGGCCCTGGCGAGAGTGGCGAGACGCCTCCGCTGCGGTCCGTCCCAGATGGCGGGGCAGGCAAGGCGGAAGTGGGCGTCCTCCGTGTCCGCTCCGGCGGCCCTGGCGCGCAGCAGCACATGCTCCAGCAGTTGCTTGATCAGGGTGTCCGCCGACTTGCGGACCGTGCCGCCCCTCTCCTGGCCAGGCAGCGCATCAGGCGTCAGGCCGAGGGTGATGCACTGCTTCACCGACCGCAGCGCCGAGGCCCCGGCCGCCGCCTCGGCACCTTCGCCGAACAGGAGCTCACCAGAGCGGGAAACGGAGATCACGCTCGGCATCCAGGCCGTGCCGTGACCGATCGGCACGTTCTCCGGTGCACCACCGGGGAGCCGCTGGCTCACCAAGGTGGTCGCGGTACCGAAGTCGATACCGATCAAGGGCTTGTCATGCTGCACCGATGTCCTCCATGGACCCTGGCTGCCGAGGTTCGGTCCCGGCAGCGGAAATCAACTGTCCTGCCTACTGGTCGGTCCTGCGGACGATCGCCTGTTCCAGCACGACGAGTTCAGGTTCACGCGAGCTCTGCCACACGAAGCCGGGCCGCTCCACCACCACCCGCGCCCCCGGTCCACCGGGAGCCCGGTGAACCACCGGGTCGTAGTCCGTCTCCTCGCCGAGTACGCCCATGTCCAACACCCCGGCCGCGGCCGCGCGTGCCAGTACCCTCCGGTACAGAGCGTTCGCCGGCCCTGTCTCCTCTGCCTCGTGGACCGCCTGGTCAGCGACTTCGGCAAGCACCGCGGCGAGCACGCGCAGCGTGTCGATCCTGGCCTGCCGCAACTGCGCCTGGGACGCCCCGCGCGCTGTCTGCCGGGACTGCCGCAACTCGTCGTCCCGACGCCGAAGTTGACGTGTCATCGCCTCGGCGCGCTGAGCAGCCTCTTCAAGGTCCCTCCGGGCCGATTCCCACTTGGCCTCAGCAGCGTGGGCACGTGACTGGGCCTCGGCGCGCTGCTTCTCCTCCTCCTCGAGACGAAGCCGCAACCGGTTCCCCGCTGCTTCCGCTTCGGCCAGCGCGGCCGAAGCGGCCCGGCGCTCCCGCTCGTGCTCGGCCCGAACCGTGTCGGCGTTGCTTCGTTCCTTCTCCAGCAGGCGGGTCAGGGCCGCGATCTCGGCCTGCGGATCCCGCTCGGGATCCTGCGCCGCCTCCGGTGTCTCGCCCGAGACGTCGTGGGGAGGACCGCCGACCTCGGTCGCGGCGTCCGAAGGTTCGACGGTGTCGGCTTCTTCACCCACCTCGATGTCGGCATCGCTTCCCTCTTCGAAGCCCGTGGACCCGGCCTTCCCCGCGAGCACCGTGGTCGTTTCTGGTGCGGTCCCGGCATCCCAGCCGTCCTTCGTCTTCTCGCCGCCGCCGGTGCTATCTGCCTTGCCCGCATCGGCGGCTTCGGCCGCCGCGGTGGACTGGGTGGTTCTGGCTGCCTCTCGAAGTTCGGCGGGAATGGCCGGATGCTCGGCCACGTGCTGGGCCCATTCCCGCACGAGGCCGTTCGGCTGCTCCCAGGTCCGGGGATCCGCCAGCAACGCGTAGGCCCGGGCGGTCATTTCCTCGGCGAAGTCTCGCGACGGAGTGGCATCTTCCTTGACCTGCTTGGCCAAGGTCCTCCTCAACAGTGCCTTGGCCCTGACCAAGAAGGAGGTCAGCCATGCCTTTTGATCTGGTGCATCCTCCGACTCGGTGTCTGCGGACAGCGCTTGTTCGAAGCAGTCCATGACGGCACGCACGCCGTTCCGCGCGTGCTCGCCACTCATCAGGCTGACTGCCTTGTCCGCCGCAGGACTCGGAACGGGCATCGCAACCAAGGGAACCAACAACGACAGGAGATTGAGGGACGGCGGAATCTCCGCTGCCTTTCTCGAGGCCCGGCTGGGTTCGGTGCCGGGGAACGTGATCCGGCCCCTCGCACGCGACACATCGCCGATGTGCGCAACAGCGACCAGACGCACGCCTTCGGGCACACGCTCGGGATGAGGGGCCACCCACTGCTGCGGCCACTCGGCCACGGGCACATCGAGGGCATGCGCCGCCAGCCGCTCGTACGGCGACAGCTCATGGAGTCTGGCGGACACAACATCGAACAGTGACTGACGGGTTGTCTCCCGCATCCTGCGCGACTTGTCCGCCAACTCCTGAAGCGCCGCGGACGCTGACAGCTCGCGACGGGGCCTGCCAGGATTGCCCCCGCCCCCACCCCACCGCAGGCCTTGCTTCGCGTCCTGTCGGATATGAGGGCTGGAAACGAGCGACTGACGCAGGTCGCTCCACTTGTCGGCGAACCTCTGCGTGTTGATCCCCAGGCCCTCGACCTGTTTCCGGAGTGCGGTGATGGTGGTCCGCTTCCCCGTTTCACGGACCAGTTCCGCCAGCACCTTCACAGGGTCGCTCTCGAACTCACCCTGGAGTGCGATGAGATTGGTGGCGGCCTTGTATCGGATCGTTCCCGGCACGAGAGTCCTCACCGACTCCGGTACGGGAACGGGCAAATGCTCACTCTCACCCCCCTCCCACTCGACGACGACTTCCGTCTCGCCCAGCGCGCGAACGGTACCTACACGACGTACGGCACTGCCGTCACATTGCTCAACCAAAGATCCGATTTCCACAGCGCGAAACCCTATCGGCCGTCTCCGCAGTTGCGGCGGGCCAAAGCCCGTTTGCTACCGATCCTTACGCGTGCTCGCCGTCGTACGACGCCACCGTCACCTCAGCCTGTGAACGCTGTGTGCCCCTCTGCTGAGGGACGTTCAGGTCCGTCGCCGGCACGGCGAACTCCGTGATGAGCGTCTCGACGGCCGTCTGCCAGGCGCGTACCTGGGCGTGGCTCGGTCCGATCTCGTCGTGGTGGTACTTGCAGCCCGTGCTGAGCCCGCTCCACAGGGCGTTGGCGCGACGGGCCAGGTCGGCGCCGGCGTAGTGGCGCAGGCAGAGCAGCTTCGCGCGCATGGTGACCCGGCGGAGTCCGGCTTCCTCGGCCGTGAGGACCGCGTCGACGGCCGCTTCCACGGCGATCCGCAGGGCGTAGGCCGCGCCACGGGCCCGGCCGGCCGGGGTCAGCGGGCCGCCCAGGCCTGCGGTGAGGAGGCTGTCGGCGGTCGCGAGGAGTCCGGCGACGGTGCCGGCGCTCGTGCGTGTGGCGGGCATCAGGCGTTCACCTCCGGCTTGCGGATCCGGTTGGCGAGGGCCTCGACCTTCCTGATGAAGGCGACCGGGTCGGGAGGGAGGAAACCGTCGGGGTGGGCGCCGCGCTGGCACTGGCTGATCAGGATCGTGCTCTCCCCTCCGTACAGGGCGCGCAGACGACTCCTGACGGCGTCGTCGGGGTGGATGAGACCGTCGTCGAAGAGGGCGAAGGAGGCGAGCGGGATGAGCCGTTCGGTCTCGTCGATGGCGGCCTGCAGATGGTCGGCGGGCTGTCCGGTGCGGCTCCGGCGGATCCAGGCCGCTTCGATGATCGCCTTGGTCAGGGCCTCGCGGCACAGGGACGGCAGAACGTTGCGCAGTGCCGTGTCGGGGCAGTCGGCGGTCTTGGCGAGAGCCATGGCGTCGTCGATGGCCTCCTTGACCGGGTCGGTCTCGGAGGTGACGTTCACCTTGGACTTCTCGCCGCGCTCCACCCTCAGCACGGTCACGGGCAGGCCCTGGCTGCGGAAGGCGTGCGGGAGTCGGGTGTCGTGGGTGAAGACGACGACCTGCCGGTCGCGGCCGAGTTCGTCGAGCACCTGGGCCAGACCGTCGACCTTTGCCGGGTCCATGGACTGCACGGGGTCGTCGATGACGACGAAGCCGAAGGGGCTGTCGGCCGTGGTCGCGCGGGGCAGGAACAGGGAGAGGGCGAGCGAGTGCAGTTCGCCCTGGCTCATGACGCTGAGAGCCGGGGCCTCGGTGTCGTCGACGGTGACGTCCATGATCAGCTTGCGCACGTTGGCCCGCTCGCTGCCGTGCAGGCTGACGTTCTTCAGGTCGACGCTGCTCTGGCGGCGGAGCTGCTCCCAGATCCGCTGCGTGTGGTCGGCGAAGACGTCGACACGGAGGTCGCGGATCTCGGTCGTCACCTTCTTGATCCAGGTGAGGGCGGCGCCGATCTCCGTTCTGCGCGGCTTGGCGGCCTCGGCCTGCCGGGAGAGCTTCGTCCACTCCGCCAGCAGTTCGACGACCGCACGCCAGCGTTCGTCCTTGGCCGCCAGTTCCTCACGCGCCTTCCCGGCCACGGCCTCGCACGCGTCCGCCAGGGTCACCGCGGTCTTGAGCGCGCGCTCGGCGAGCTCGGCGGGATCGGTGATCCGCCGGCAGTCGTTCCAGGTCTTCCACGGGTCGGTGAGCACGGCCGGGGTCTCCCGCGGCGGGAGGATCAGGTCGTGCAGGGTTCGCGTCGCGGCCCGCAGACCGGCCTCGGCCTCGCGCACCGCTTCTGCCTCGCGCAGGAGTGCGGCGATCTGCGCCTCGGCGCGCGAGGCCCACTCGCGGTCCAGGACCTGTTCCGTGCCGCAGACCGGGCAGGCCGTGTCGTCGGCGTGGCGGTCGCTGTGCGCCAGGGCCGCCTGGAGGAGCTGGGCCCTGCTGTGGGCGTCGGCGGCCGCGGTCCCCTTCAGGTCGTCGACGTCGGCGAGGGCGTGCCGCAGTGCGTCGACGGCGGCGCCGACCCGGTCGAGGTCGGGGCCCTCCGCGGCGGCCTCCATCCGTGCCTCCCGCAGCCGGCCCTCGTCGGCCGTGGGCACACCGGCGATCAGGGCGTCGAGCACGGCGTGGTCGGGACCGCCCTTCTCCTCCATCGCCAGGAGGGCCTTGAGCGCCCGGTCGTCGTGCCCCACGTTCTCCAGGGCCGCGTGGAGAAGCGGCTTCCTCTCCTTCTCGGCGTTCACGACGGCGTCGAGTTCCTTCTTCGCGGCCACCAGCCGTCGCGCGGCGGCATTGAGGTGGTCGAGTCCGAGGATCGCCGCGATGTTGTCGTACATCTCGGACGGCTTGCCGTTGATCAGGTTGCCGAGGTCGACGTACGACAGGAACGGCCGGTAGGCACGCGTCGCCTGCTCCCAGCCGACCTGCTCCAGCGGGACGGTGCCGTGTCCCGGTCGCCTGAGCACGGCCTGGGAGTCGGTGAAGGCCTCGCCGGCCCACGTGCGGGTGAGGATGCTCGGCGACGGGTCGCCCTCGATAGTCAGCTTGGCCTCGACGGCGGTCTGTTCGCCCTGGTGCAGGTTGCGCCAGCGGACGGTGCGGTTCGGGTGCTGCCCGGCGCAGTGGGCGTTGGTGCCGGTGAACAGGGTCTCGATGGCCTCGGCGATGCTCGACTTGCCGGAGCCGTTGCGTCCGACAACGAGAGTGACTCCCGGCTTCGGCCGCAGATTCAGCCGCGTCTCCGAACCGACGCCGCGGAAGCCCCTGACCGTGACCTTCCCCAGGTAGACGGGGCCGGCGAGGGTGTGGGACTCGCGTACGCCCTCGGAGTCGCCGAGCGCCTCGCGGATGCGGCTCTTCACCCCGTCGGTGAGCTTCGGATCCCCGGCCAACCGGGCCTCGACGAGCTGGTGCAACGGCAGCGCGTTGCTGTGGTGCGTCGCGTCCATGTGGTGTCTCCCGTGCTTCCCGCACTGATGTGGATAGGGCGAGCACCGACAGGCGAGGGCGGCGGGGCCGCTGGGCGCCTGTCGACGGAACGGAACCGTAGGAGCGGGGCGCGCTGAAGTAGGCACATCGATCCGATAACCCTGGTTATCAAGGTAGTCGGCCGACAGGGAACGTCACTGGGGAGTCGCGTACTCCGCCCAGGCAGTCTTGCCCGGGCCGTCCGGGCGCGGGTGCCAGTCCCAGCGGTCGCGAGGTGCGAGGCGAGGACCAGTCCGCGGCCGGCCTCCTCCTCACCGGCAGCACTGGCCGGGACGGCGGGGCCGTGGAGTGGTGGGGACGGCGGACGGCAGGAGTGGCGTTCTGTGCGGGTGTCGGTGACCTCGACGCGCACGGTGTGGCCGCCCGGTTCGCCGTGGAGGCGGAGGTGGAAGTCCCGACCGGGGACGTGACCGTGCTGCACGGCGTTCGTGGTGAGCTCGGCGACGATCAGCACGAGCGCGTCGTGGGAGTCGGTGCCGTACGGGATGCCCCACGCGTCTAGGCGGACGGCCGCGAGGCGGCGGGCGAGGCGGGCTCCGCGGGGTGTGGAGGTGAAACGCATCTCGAAGGCGCGGTCCGGAGCTGCGGCCACCTTCAAGGGAGCGCCGGGGACGGTGGGTTGGGCGGTGCCGGTGGGGTTTGTGGGTTTGGTCCGGCGACGGTGGCGGCCCTGTCGAAGACCGAGCAGGGAAACATGGGGATACCGACGACCAGCCGCGGCTGCCACGCGCTCACCCGCATCTTTCCTGTCGCCGTGGTCGGCGCTCCACACGGCTCGGAGCAGTCAGTCCAGTTGGCCCGGGAGATCGCCGCTTTCACCCACGGCGATCCGGCCGCGCAGTCCGCCGCAGCCCATGCGGCGGTGCTGGCCGGCCATTGCCTGACCAGCACCCCCGAGACGCAGGACTCTCTGTTCGCCCACCAGTCGCAGGTGCAGCAAGCCCTGATGGACTGCATTCATGCTCTTCGCGCGGTCGACTCCGACCTGACCGCAGCCGAGCACAAGCGGCTCATCGGGGCGCTACGGCAGGCCGACGACCACCCTCGCAGACGCGGGACGCCTCGCAGAGCTCGCACCGGACGCCACCGCGCCCTCGGCACTGCTCGGCGGCCTGTATGTCGCCACCTCCTTCCCCAACCGGGACCAAGTGAACGCCGCGCTGCGCTTCGCCGCCGGGGCGCCGGACAGCGACTCGGTCGCCTGCGTGACCGGTGCGCTACTCGGAGCGGCACACGGCGCCGAGGCACTGCCCATCGATCTGATCAGCCGCCACGAACTGGCCTGGGTCCTCGACACCCTGGCCCGCGACCTCGTCACCGAACTCATCGACTCCGCCAGCAGCGACGGGTTCGACGGCTAGGACGACCATTGGTGGGACGGCTACCCCGGCTGGTGACCCGCCGGCATCCTCCCGGCTCTGGCCCCGGGCTCAGGCAGCGGCCGAGAGCGGGCGATGCCTGGAGCCTAGTGCGCGCAGAATCCGCGCTTCCTCCTTGCGGGCCGCGGAGGGAGAGATACGGCCAGCGGCGCGGCGGAAGGCGAGGCCGGCGAGGGCGTCGGCGGTTTCGTTGAGGTCATGTCCGATGTGCCCCTTGAGCCAGCGGACCTGGACGCGGTGGCGGTGGCGCAGCAGGCGGTCCATGAGGTGCCTGCCCTCCGGGAAGAGGAGGGTGCGATGGGCCACCGCCGGGTCTGCGCTGTCCAGGGCTGCATTCGCTGCCTCGACTGCCTCGGTACTGTCGCACAGGAGGACTATGGGCGCTTCCTCGTGGCGGTCGAGGAGGCTGAGAGCGGCCGCGCAGATGCCGATCACTTCGGCTTCTCCGCTGCTTGAGGCCATGGAGTCGCCGCAGCCGGTCGTCCCGTCTTCGGCAGCCCAGCCGTAGCCGCACAGCGTGGACTCGTCGCCGACCGCGGCGTCGGCGACGGCCACGACGGCGGTGCCGGGAAGATCGGCGAGCACGGCGTAACGGTCTATGTCAGCCAGGGCCGTTGCCGTCGAACGCTCACTGCCGTTGTCCTCGCCCGTGTCGGCGGGGGAGTCGTCAGTGAGGACGGTGGCGAGAGTGCGGTGGCACTGCGGGCAGCCGTCGATCCGTTCGGCGCAGTCTGCCCGGTGCCTGGCGGTCAGCTCACGCACTCTGTGCCACGACTGGGGCTCGTCGGCGGGGAAACGTTCGAGAGCTGCGGCGCGACACCGTGCGATGAGCTCCGCGAAAGGCCCCGTGGCCACGCATGCCTGCATCCGGTCACGTAGACCCGCGACCCGGAGTTTGGCCTCGCGGGCACGGGCAGCGAGAACAGCGGCGTCCTGGTAGGCGTCCTCCAGGGCGTCGAGCCGCGGGCCCCGGGCGAAGAGAGGGCAGGCGAGTACGTCCCGTTCGGCCTGGCCGATGGCGTAGCGGCCCCAGGCCAGCGCGGAACGGACATGTCGGCCCCACCGTTCGACCAGCGCGTCGTGCAGGAGGTACGGGTTCTCCTCCTCCCGCGCGTCGCGAAGGAGGGCCTGGACGAAGGCGTCGTCGTGGCAGTCCTCCAGTTCGCGCACCGGTGCCGGCAGTTCGCCGCCTACCGATCTCTGGTCCCACGCCCACCGGGCGAGATCGCTCTCCGGCGCCTGCGGCGTGCCCTCCGGCAGCCCCCTGTCGCGGAGTTCCTCGCGCAGGGCCGAGGCGTAGGCATCGGGGTACGCGGAACGCGCCACCCGCAGCTCCAACATGTCCACCGGCCGGGAGAGACCAGCGAGGCGGCGAGCGCGCTGCTCCTTGCACACGGCGTCCGCGCGCGAGCGGGCCCGGCGCACCTTGCGCGCGTGCTCTCGCAGCCGTCGCAGCTGCTCGGGCGGCTGGGCTGAGAGCTCCGCGCGCCGGACGTCCCCCAGAGCGAGGACGTCAGCGTGCGCTAGAGCGATGGCGATGGGGCCGGCGAGTGAAGCGTGTTCCAAGGCTGCGGCCGTCTCAGCAGCGCAGATCCCGTTCATGTGCGCGAGGACGGCTTCCTGTAGGGCGGTGAAGTCCTCGGAGAAGCGACGGACCAACTCCGTGTGCCCGGTGATCGTCACAATGGCCTTCCAGGTCGCGAGTGGTGTCGAGTGGGACCGTGCACGTTGTGTGACCGGCGTGTGCGGGCAACCCGTGGGCGCAGGCTCGGGTGCACCCGATGCGGCGAAGGCGTGAGGCCCCAAACCGCGTGCGGATGCTGAGGGCGCCCAGAAGGGCCCCACCGGCGGCCTGGGCTACTGCACCTGGCCGGTGAAGACGGCCGTGCGGTACCAGCCCGAGCCGGAGGTGTCGGCCGGCGTGATCTCGATCTGGGCGCTCTTGGCGGTCTTGGCGAACACGCACGCCTCTTTCCAGGTCTGCGACTTGCCCGGCAGCAGGTGGGTGTCCGGCGTGCCGTTGAGGCCCGCCTCCGTGTCGGAGATCTCGTCGGCGCCGTTGGGGCAGGACACGCTGACCATGCTCAGGTCGATAGGGGACTTGGAGCCGTTCTGCATGGTGACGGAGAAAGCCAGGTACGCCTTGCCGGACGGGAAGGCGTACTCGCCGGAGGTGCCCCGGCTGAAGTCGCTCAGGTGCGCCTGGACGCCGTTGGTCCACGTGGCGGTCTTGTCCAGCGCGACGGTGATGGTGTCGCTGTCGGAGTCGTCCTGGGTGTCCTGGGCGCTCTGGGTGTCCTGCGAGGCGCTGACGGTGGCCGTCGGCGTCGCGGTGTCGGTCTGGGTGCCACCGATGGTGGAGCAGGCGCTCAGGGAGCAGCCCACGGCCACCGCGGCCACGGCGAGGACGGCTTTGCGCGTGTGGGTCGTGGGCTCTGCGATCAGCGAGACGAGCGCCGAAGCTCCGTGGGTGAGCCGCGCTCCGCGTCGCGACGGTTTCTTCCCGGCCTGCGGCTGAGCGTAGGCAGGAGGCGTCTGCGGCGGCACGGCACCCCAGCCGGATCCGTCGGGCTGCTGGGGAGTGGACGGCGTCGAAGGCGTACTGGTCATGGCAAGGAACCTCCAGGTCTTCGTGCACCGGGCACGCCGGTGTGTGGCAACGCCGGCAAAGGTGCCCTGCATCGCCCGCGGAGGTCGCGACGGAGTCTGATAACCGGGGTTATCAGGACACCGGCACACTGGTTCGCTCAATGGTTGTAAAGTGCTGGAACCTGCCGTCGAGCCGGGCGTTCCGCCGCGGACTCAGCGGGACAACAGGTTGAGGTAAGGGGGGCGGGGCTCGATGACCACTGCGCATGAAGCCGTATCGCCCATCGTGCCCGAGATGCCGGCCTGGCGGATCACTTACGCCGAAATCGCCTCCCTCGCTCAGGTGCAGCGGCCTGTGCCCACCACGTGGAGCCGCAGGCACCCGGACTTTCCGGCGCCCGTCGCCCACGAGGACGGGCGGCCCTTGTTCGACGCACGCGCGGTCGTGGACTGGCTGACGACTACGGGCCGCGGCAACGCGGACCCCCGCCATCTGCGGGCCGAACTGGCACTGCACACCTTGGCCGCCTTGCGGACGCCCGCTCTGCCCGCCGCCGTCCTCGTGGGGGCGCTGACGGCGTTGATCTGCCTGCGCCACCAGCTCGACGCCAATGTCTCGGGCCGGAGCTGGGACGCGGTCCTCGCCCAGGCAGCCGATCTGGATCCCGAGGACGCGTTCTTGTCGACTGAGCTGCGTGCAGTGCCGGACCCGGACCGCACGGGACCGGGGCTCGCCGTCCTCGCCGACGAGCTGACGGAGGCTGCCTACACACCTGCCGAGGCTTTCGACTGGGTCCTCGAGGGCCGCCGCCGCCTCGGCTTCCACGACCTTGCTGCCGACGAGCCCACTCCGGCGGTGGTACGCGCCCTCGCCGCCGTGTCCGGCGTCGACACCCTCGACGAGGGCTCCGTCATCGCCACCCCGCACGCCCGCTCCGGCGATCTCCTCGCTGCCCTGCACGCCCAGGCCGCCGAGGACTCTGGCCACACCTACCTCGCCTGCGACCCCGACCCGGCGCGGGTCCGCCTGGTACGCCGGCGGATGCTCGTCCGTGGAGTGAACGAGTTCGACCTCGGCATCACCGAGGGAGAGGACCTGCCCGTCGACGACTGGGGCTACCCCCATCTGCTGGTCTGCGTCCTCCCTTATGAAGCGGCGGAGACCCGCAGCCCGCAGGCCGTGCTTGAGCGGGTGCAGGCGCTCACCGACTACCTCGGTGACGGCTCGACGGCCGTGATCCTCGGCCCCGCCGACGTGCTGGTCCGCCCGCTGCCCCGGCACGGCGAGGCCGACCGCCTGCGCCGCTCCTTCCTCCGGGACGGCCTGCTCAAGGCAGCCGTCAGCCTCCCCGACGGTGCTTTCCCCTACCGCCCGGGCTACCGCACCGCCGTGTGGGTGCTGGCTCGCACACCGGCGGAAAATCGTACGGGCCTGGTGTTCCTCTCCGACTACTCCGCGCAGCCGCTCACCGACCCGGTCCTCGACGCGCTCGCCGAGGACATCACCATCTGGCGCGGCTCCGGCTGGCGCGGCGACCGTCGGCACGAATCCCGCAATGCGGTGATCGTCCCAGCCAAGGACCTCGACGACCGGCCGGGTGCCGCCTTCACGACCCAGCACCGCCCGACCACGGCGCGCTACACCCGCGGTGTCATCGAGCGTCCGGCCCGCATCAGCGACCTGGAACAGCGCCTGGCGGAGCTCTACGAGCAGGCCCGGCAGCGCGCCGACCTGCGTGAGACGCTGGGCGCTCGGGCCGTGCTGCGTTCCGAGGACCAGCCGGTACGGCGCACCACCGTGCGTCGGCTCCTCGCAGAGCGCCGCCTGCGCCGGCGCCCCGGCCACCGCATCGCCGACGAACACCTCTCGGCCGAGGGCCACTACACGGTGCTCACCCCCGACGAGGTCCTCGGTACCGCCCGCCCGGGCAGCCGCTGCATCGACCGCGGAGTGTTCCTCACCGGCTACGAACACGCCCAGTTCACCGAGCCGGGCGACATCGTCGTCACCACGAGCCCCCGCTTCGGCGCGTACGTCGACGAAGCCGGCCTGTCACTCGTGGCCGCCCCAGCCCGTATCCTGCGGGTCCGTCCCGACGCCGACCCGCCGGTCCTGCCTCGGGTCCTCGCGGCGCTGCTGCGGGCGGCGGCCACCGAGTACGGGCGCACCAGCGGCGCGGTGCGGGCCTCGCGGGGTATCGAGGACCTCCTCATTCCGGACCTGAGTCGGGACGAGGCCGAACGCTTTGACGCCGTGCTCGCCGAGCTCGAGAGCCGAGCGACCCTCCTGCGGGAACAGTCCGCCGCCCTCGACGACCTGGCCCGTACCACTGCCGCCGGCATCGCTGACGGCACGCTCACCCTCCAGAACTTCCCCGGCACCGACGACTGAAGGAGACGCTTCACCCCATGATTCCCGGCCAGAAGAAGCCCACTGATCAGGCGGAGCTGTTCAGCGCCTCCACCGCCAAGGAGATCCAGGACATCCTGTGGAAGGCCGCGGACAAGCTCCGCGGTTCCATCGATGCCGCGCAGTACAAGGAGTTCGTGCTAGGCCTGATCTTCCTCAAGTACGTCTCCGACGCCTTCGAGGAGCGCCGCACCGAGCTGGCCAAGGAGCTGACCGAGGACGGCATCGACGAGGAGCGCCTGGAGGAGTTCCTGGAGGACCGCGACGAGTACACCGGTGCGCACGTCTTCTGGGTGCCGGAGGCCGCCCGCTGGTCGTGGATCGCCGCCCACGCCAAGAGCCAGGGCGTCGGCAAGCTCCTGGACGACGCGATGGACGCCATCATGCGGGAGAACGCGGCGCTGACCGGCGTCCTCCCGAAGATCTTCAACCGGGACAACGTCGACCAGAAGCGGCTGGGCGAGCTCGTCGACCTCATCAGCGACGCCCGCTTCGGCGGCAACGAGGACAAGCCCGCGCAGGACGTACTTGGTGAGGTGTACGAGTACTTCCTCGGCAACTTTGCGCGTGCGGAGGGCAAGCGGGGCGGCGAGTTCTACACGCCCCGGTCCGTCGTCCAGCTGATCGTGGAGATCCTGGAACCTTACGAGGGGCGGGTGTACGACCCGGCGTGCGGCTCGGGCGGCATGTTCGTCCAGGCAGCCAAGTTCATCGAGGCCCACCGGGGCCGCGGCCACAAGGCCGACATCTCCGTCTACGGCCAGGAACTCAACGAGCGCACCTGGCGCCTGGGCAAGATGAACCTCGCCATCCATGGCATCGACGGCAACCTCGCCCCCCGCTGGGGCGACACCTTCGCCGACGACAAGCACCCCGATCTCAAGGCCGACTTCGTCATGGCCAACCCCCCGTTCAACATCAAGGACTGGGCGCGGGACGAGAGCGACCCCAGGTGGAAGTACGGCGTCCCGCCGAAGAACAATGCCAACTACGCGTGGCTTCAGCACATGATCTCCAAGCTGGGAGAGAAGGGTATGGCCGGCATCGTCCTGGCCAACGGGTCGATGAGCTCACAGTCGAGCGGTGAGGGCGAGATCCGCCGGGCGCTTGTCGAGGCGGACTTGGTGGCCTGCATGGTCGCCCTGCCGCCCCAGCTTTTCCGGACAACGACTATTTCCGCGTGTCTATGGTTTCTGGCGAAGGATAAGACCCCTCAAGGGGCACAGAGGTTGGACGACAGGCGAGGTGAGATCCTCTTCATCGATGCGCAGGAGATGGGTGAGCTCAAGGGTACGGAGCGGCGTCTAACAGAAGCCGACGTAGAGAAGATTTCCAGTACATATCACGCGTGGCGAGGCACAGCGTCGGCGCGTGAGGGCGGACGTACATACGCGGATGAACCTGGATTCTGCTGTTCGGCGGCTCTAGAAACTGTGCGAGGGCACGGGTATGTGCTGACGCCAGGGCGATACGTAGGTGCCGCTTATTCCGGTATGGATGACGACGAGGTGGTCGCGCAAAGAATTGAAGAGGGCACCACTGAACTCCTTCAGCTATTCCAGGAGTCAGATCGCCAGCAGAGGATCGTGATGGAACTCCTTAAGGGGCTTGAAGTTGCCGACTCGTGAAATTGCGTTCTCTGAGCTGCTGAGTGCGGTAGTGGACAATAGAGGGCGAACCTGCCCTACTGAGGATAGCGGCATCAAGCTGATTGCTACTAACTGTATCAGTAATGAATCGCTCTATCCGCGCTACGAGAGACTGCGTTATGTATCGCAGGAAACTTACGAAAATTGGTTTCGCGGGCATCCTGAGCCCGGCGATCTAATTTTCGTATGCAAGGGGACTCCCGGGCGGGTAGCGATGACGCCCAATCGTGTCGATTTCTGTATCGCTCAAGATATGGTGGCGGTGCGCGCCGACCGTTCCAAGGTTCACCCCCTGTATCTATTCGCCGCCTTGAGGTCGCAGCAAGTGCAGGATAGGATCCGGAATCTCCATGTGGGGACGATGATTCCGCACTTCAAGAAAGGGGACTTCGGCAAGCTCTACATCCCTGTGCCCGATCCCGAAACGCAAGCGGGGATCGGAACCCTGTACTTCGAAATGTCGCGGAAGATCGAAATAAATGAACGCATCGCGGCAAGTGTCGATAAGCTCGCGTCGGCCCTGTACAGATCGTTGAAGAGGAAGGGGGCGGGGTTTGAAGAAGTCACACTCGGTGACGTGGCTTCAGTAAACTCGGGTTCGGTCAAGCCTCTTGAGAACGGCTGCCTGCGTTACATTGATATTTCTAGCGTTGGCGTCGGGTCTTACGAGTGGCCTGATGAAATCGGTTGGAGCGAAGCTCCGGGGCGAGCTCGCAGGAAGGCTGCTCCCGGCTCCACGATCTGGTCTACCGTAAGACCGAACCGGCGGTCTCATGCTCTACTGCTGGACGACGACCCTCATCTCGTTTTCTCCACCGGATTGGCTATCCTCACACCCAAGTCCGTTGGTCCAGCCCTTCTGTATGAAGCTACCCGTACGCCAGAATTTCAGGCCTACTTGGAGAGTGTTGCTGAAGGTAGTACTTACCCGGCAGTGCGAGCCGAGCGCTTCAAAGAAGCTCCAATCCTGCTACCGAAATCCGAAGAGAGGGAAGAATTCGAGAGCACTGTCATGCCTATGCGGCGTCGCTCTCATCAAGCGGTGCGAGAATCACGGGCACTCGCCAACCTCCGTGACACTCTCCTTCCCCAGCTCATGTCCGGCCGACTCCATGTCAGGGACGCCGAGAAGATTGTCGAGGACGCAACGTGACGCACGATGATGAGGGTAGAAGCGACGAGCGCCACCGCCCCCTGGAGGCCGACTGGGAACAGTTCGCGCTCAAGGAGCTGCGTGGCCTGGCCTGGCTGCACACCTCCGGCAACGAGTTCGCCCCCGGATCCGGTCACCGTAAGTCATGGGATGACCTGATTCTCTATCCTGACCTCCGCGAAGCGATCGAGCGGCTCAACCCCGAGCTGCCCCCGGACGCCATCCGTGACGCCATCGCAGTAGCAGCGAGCCCGACTTCGCAGGACACGTACGAGGAAAACCGCACCGCGCACACGTATCTGACAGCCGGCATCCGCTCCGTCACGTACACCGACTCCTTCGGCGCCGAGCACAACCCGACCATCCGACTTGTCGACCTGGCCGATCCGGACGCGAATACCTACCGCGCTCTGAACCAGGTCACCGTCATCGATGGCGAAAAGAACCGCCGCTTCGACATCGTCCTGTACGTCAACGGCCTCCCACTCGCCGTACTGGAGCTGAAGCGCGCGGGCGACGAGGACGCCACGCTTCAGACCGCGCACTCCCAGATAACCCGATACGTGCAGGAGTTCCCCACCGCTTTCCGCTACAACGCGGTGGTCCTGCTCTCCGACGGCATTACGGCGAAGTACGGCACGCCCTTCACCCCGTGCGAGCATTTCGCGCCGTGGAACACGGACGAGTCCGGTGCCCGTGTCGACCCGTTCGACGCGGAAGGGTTGGCCGACTCGGGCCAGAACCTGGCACTGCACGGCCTGTTCACGCAGCCGCGCTTCCTCTCCCTCCTCCAGTCCTTCATCAACTTCGTCCCGTCGAAGCGGATGAAGCGCATCGCGAAGCCGCACCAGTTCCACGCGGTGACCCGCGCCGCGGAGGCCGTCCGGGAGGCCGCCGCCACCGATGGGAAGGCCGGCGTCGTCTGGCACACGCAGGGCTCGGGCAAGTCCGAGGAGATGGTGCTCACCACGACGATGGTGATGCGCGACCCGGCGCTGCTGAACCCGACCGTCGTAGTCATCACCGACCGCAACGACCTCGATGACCAGCTGTACTCCACCTTTCTGGAGAGCGAGATCCTCCCGGAGACTCCGAAGCAGATCCTCACCCGGGCTGAGCTGCGGGAGGAGCTGGCCGCCAAGCGGACAGGCGGCGTTCTCTTCACCACCCTCCAGAAGTTCGGCAGGACCAAGGAAGAGAAGGAGTCGGGGGCCGATCACCCTCTCCTCTCCGACCGCCGCAACATCGTGGTCGTCGTCGACGAAGCCCACCGCAGCCACTACGACAACCTCGACGGCTACGCCCGCCACCTGCGCGACGCCCTCCCGCACGCCACGCTCCTGGCCTTCACCGGCACCCCAATCTCCGAGGCCGACCGAAACACCCGCGAGGTCTTCGGCGACTACATCGATGTCTACGACCTCAAGCGGGCCGCCGACGACGGCGCGACCGTCAAGGTCTTCCACGAGGGACGCGTCATCCAACTTATCCTGGACGAGGACGCCGACCCGACGAAGATCGACGAGGAGGCCGACCGCATCACCGACGGTCTCGACGACACCGAGCGCCGCCGGGTCGAGCAGGCCGTCGCCACGATGAACGCCATGTACGGCGCGCCCGCTCGCATCAGGGACCTCGCCCAGGACCTGGTGACGCACTGGGAGGCGCGGCGCGAGCGGATGCAGCCCTTCGTCGGTGTCTCCGAGGAGGGTGGGGCGACCGGCAAGGCGATGGTCGTTTGCGCGACCCGCGAGATCTGCGTCCGGGTCTACGACGCCCTGCGTGAGCTGCGGCCGGAGTGGCACAGCGACGAGGTCGACAAGGGTGCCATGAAGATCGTCTTCTCCTCGGACTCCCGGAAGGACCCCGACCACCTGCGCGCCCACACCCTGCGCGACAGCCAGCGCAAGGCGGTCATCAACCGGGCCAAGGACCCCGACGACGAGCTGGAGCTGCTCATCGTCAACAACATGCTCCTGACCGGCTTCGACGCACCGCCGGTCCACACGATGTACCTGGACCGACCGCTCAAGGGCGCCAACCTGATGCAGGCCCTGGCCCGGGTCAACCGCCGCTTCCGCGGCAAGGAGGACGGCCTCCTCGTCGGCTACGCGCCGCTCACCGAGAACCTGCAGAAGGCGATCGCCGAATACACTGACGCCGACCGGCAGGACCGCACCCTGGGCCAGGACCTCGACCGCGCCCTGGACGAGCTGCGCAACGAGTACGACATCCTCACCGACATCCTGCGTGGCTTCGACTGGCGGTCGCGCCTGACCCAGCCGACCAAGACGGCCTTCATAGACGCCGCCCTGAAGACGGCCAACTACCTGCGGGACCCGCGAACCCCGGGCAACGACCCGGAAAAGCTCGACGACCCCCGCCAGACCCTCGGCCGGCGCTTCCGTGAGCACGCCCACCGCCTGGAACGTTTCTACGCGTTGTCCGGCAGCGCCACGAACATCGGCGAGCGCTTCCCGGACCACCCGTCCTGGCGCCGGGACATCCAGTTCTTCGTCGAGGTGCGCGCCTACATGGCCAAGCTCGACGCGATGGACCGCGAGGCTCGCGGCCTGCCCGTCGCCCGCGACGTCGAGCTGTACCTCCAGCAGCTGACCTCGTCGGTCGTCGAGACCGGCGGGATAACGGACCTGTTCGCCGAGGCCGGCCTGGAGATCGCCGACCTGACGCACCTCAACGACGCCCTTGTCGCCAAGCTGCAGAACAGCGAGACCCCGCATCTGGCGGCGGAGGCGCTGCGGCGGCTCGTCGAGAAGAAGATGCGCGAGGTGACGCGACACAACATCGTCCGCCGCACGACGTTCTCCGAGCAGCTCCAGGACCTCATGCTCCGGTACATGCGTCAGCAGTACACGAGCGCTGAGCTCATCGCCAAGCTGGTCGAGATGGCCAAGGAGGTCGTCGAAGACGCCAGGCGTGGCGAGAAGTTCGACCCGCCCCTGAACTGGCGCGAGCTCGCCTTCTACGACGCGGTGGCCGACCACGGCACGGCGCGGGAGCTCATGGGCGACGAGGTCCTGGCCGGCATCGCCCGCGAGCTCGTCGCGGAGGTCCGGAAGAAGCTCAAGCCGGACTGGATCGCTCGCGACGCGGTTCGCGCCGGTCTCCGCAGTGCCATCAAGCGCCTGCTGGCCCGCCACAACTACCCGCCGGACCGGCGTCCGGAGGCCGTCAACCTGGTACTGAAGCAGATGGAGTACTTCGCCAACGAGTGGTCCACAAACGGCGTCCCGGACAGCTGAGCTGTACTCCATAGATGCAATTTCCAGGATCGCGCAGAGGTGAGCTCGCCAGGGTCCGCGATCTTCCGCAGCAGCACGACGCCGCGTGCCCGACGAGGTTCTCCTCGTCGGCCCGCGTCACGAGCTGCCGGTCCCAACCGCTAGCCCTCACCTTCTGGGGCCCCTCGCCGCGCGACGTTCCTGATCTGAACGATCCAGATCACCACAGGCGAGGGGCACCCCCTGCACCGTTGCCGGATCGTCAGTTCACCGGCGGACAGTGCCCGTAGTTGAATGCACAAGGGTTCACGCTGTTCTTGTCGAACGTCAGCCACAGGCTGTCGCTGGAAAACGAGGGGGAGACGATGACCGACGACCGCCAGGCGATCGTTCCGGTGTGGACGCTGGCGACCGGTGACGTCCGGGTGCCCGCATTGGCCGGAGACGGGCCGATGACGGCTGATCGCTTGGCCGAACTGCGCGGTGTGCTGGCCGCCCTCGCCGACGAGCCGATCGCCACACTCGAGGTACACCCGCTGTCCGCCAAGCTCGA
Source organism: Streptomyces sp. NPDC001222 (assembly GCF_042896945.1). Lineage (NCBI taxonomy): Bacteria > Bacillati > Actinomycetota > Actinomycetes > Kitasatosporales > Streptomycetaceae > Streptomyces > Streptomyces sp. NPDC001222. The sequence continues at coordinate 112,546 of NZ_JBIAXT010000019.1, read as the reverse complement.
CCGCGGCCGAGGCATCCCGCTCGACGCCGCAAGTCCCCTGGCGCAGCACCTGTCGCAGCTCATCACGCAATCGGCGAAGAATTCCTCTGTGGCGGCCAAGGCGACCGCCACCGGCGAAAACCTGTATCGCATGGTGGTTCCCGCGAAGACCGCCGCCCAGCTCGGGCAGGGGCTCGTCCGCCCGATGGCGGCGAAAGGGGTGGCCAATGGCATCCGCGGCGCATTCGTGAACTCGAAGGGCACGATCGTCGACGCGGCGTCGTTCGTGCCCGTCGGTAAAGCGGCAGCGGCGGGCGCAGCCGGTGGAGCCAGTGCGACAGCCGGCGTCGCGGTCGCCGGCAGCGCGGCGCTGACCGTGGCCGCGCCGCTCGTGCTCATGGCCGTAGCGGTGGGGGTGAGCGCGCATGCCGACCACCAGCGCCAGCAGGCCATCGCACGCATCACGGAACTGCTGGAGCAACTGCACGACCAGAAGCTCGATGACGAGCGCAGCGAACTCGACGGCTGCCGCGATGCCATCGACAAGGCCACCGCCATCCTCCTCGACCAGGGCAAACTCGGTGTCTCGCTGGGACTGGACTCGGCCGTGCATGCCATCGGCAAGGCGCTGGCCGCCGCTGACCGGCGCCTCACCAAGTGGAAGAACGCACTTGACGAGCTGCCCGAAGGCAAGGCTGTCGAGATCGACACGCTGACCAAGTCGTTCCCCGGCATCGACGACGACGGCGGCACATTCCGCACCCACCTGGAACTCGCCGCCCTGGCCATTGCGCTGAAGCGTCGGGTCATCGTTCTGCAGGCCGTCGATCACGCCCAGAGCGACCCCGGCAACCCGTTCGAGAATTTCGCCCGCGCACTCAAGGCCGACCAGCAGCGCCTCGAGGACCTGGAGTCGAGCATCGCCGGTGTGCTGGAACGCCTGTCGGCGCTGGAGTTGACACGCACGAGCGGATTCCTACCCGTACTCACGACCGGTGAAGTAGATCATCTGATGCGCGCGGCAAGCCGGATTCGCAAGCTGGGCGACGGCATCATGGTCAACAGCCGCGCGACCGACGTGGCGATCGAGATCTCCCGCAACAAGGACGGCTCGGTGGTCGTGTTCCCCGCACAGCCCGCGTAGACGCAGGCGCGATCGCCTCGCCCTGGTCCGACCACAGCCGGATCAGGGCGAGACTCGTCGGCGTCCTCTGCCTTTCCGCGGGTGGCATGTGCGGTGCTCGCCGCCCGCGACGTCAGGGCATCGGGCGCCCTGATCGGTTCGGACAGGTCATGAGGTCGGTTCCAACATGAGGCTCACGCCGGACAGGCTGCCGACGTCAGGCACGGCGTCCTCATCGAAGTAGGGAACCAGGCGGCCGGTCTCCCAGGCAGCCAGCGTTTCAGGCGAGATCAGTATGAGCCTTGGTCCTCGACGAATCCGTCCAAGGGTTCCGGCAGGGTCACACTCGTGACCAGAACCCGCAGCATGGAAAGGGAGACCTCGCCCTTCATGGTCTCCACGAGCGCGAGCGCCTGCAGCAGCCGATGTGTCAACGTCGCCTGGTCGCCCGGTCGGATCTCATCGGTGTCCAGGCAGGCGAAGGACATGACCTTGGGCCCGCGGTCCGGGAGTTGCAGATCGGGATGGAGTGCCATGCGCATGGTCAATCCGTCTTCAGTCTGCAGGCTCTGCAGGATCTCGTATCCGTCCTTCGCCAGCAGCCTCAGGCACCGGGCGTCGACCGCCTCCTGCGATTCAGCGCGCACAGTGAGGGGCTCCGCGGCTTCCGCGGCCTCGGCCGACGCTGGTCGACTTACGGGATCGCCAACTACCGTGAGGCCGTTCACGGTCGGGGCAAGTCGTGCTGAGTCGAGCAGCTTGTCGACGTCAGCTTCGAGAGTGGTGCGGATGTCGGCACCGAGTCGACCCCATCCGAAGAAGCGAGCGGTCTCACGGAGCAGTTCTTCCCGGCTGATACCGGGTGACTCCGTCACCAGGCCGATCAGTGCTACCTGCCGTTCCGAGGGCGGGACGTGTTCCGCCTTACGAGGCTTGCTGCTCCCGGGAAAGCGAGCGAGAAGCGTCCTGGGCGGCGCGAGGTCGACAACATCGTTGTCGTGGGTGACATGCTTCCGCCGCGCGAGGGTGCGTACGGCATCCCGGATGCTCTCCTGCCGTGGCCCGCTTGAGGACCTCCACGTCCTCCCGCAGCCGGCGGTTCTCCCGCCGTAGCGCGGCCAGTTCCTCGCGTTCGCTGCTGGTCAGGCCGTCGCGCTCGCCGGCATCGACCTCGGCCTGCTTGACCCAGTCGCGCACCGCGGTCTCGGTCAGGTCGAAGCCCTTGGCGACCTGGCCGACCGAGCGGTCGCCGCGTCGGCAGAGCTCGACGATCTCGGCCTTGAACTCCGGCGTGAACGAGCGGCGAGGACGCGGCTTCTCCTTCCCCAGGCTCTCCATGATGGACATCATCCTTCCGAGGCCGAAGGCCCTGATCTCCGATGTCCGTCAAAGCGGATCAAGCCCAGTCCTGGCCTGCACGATCCAAACGAACGCAGCAGGGCCTGGGGCCGTCCTTCGGCCAGGCCACCGAACCGGCCTCCACCCGGTTCCCCGACCGGCACAAGACGACAAATTTGCTCTGCAACATCCCTATAGGGGTTGTGTCAGCACCGACGCTCCTCTGGCCCCGGCGCCCAACGACGCATGTCTCAGCTCCCATCCCAGCCGCACTCGAGTCCGGACAACTCACAGAAGATCCAGGTGGTTCTTCCTGACGAGCCTCTCGACGTGACCGAGTCCGTCGCTGCCGCTCTCCTGCACCTTCTCCAAACCCTGATTACCGAGCCAAGGCAGCCAAGTACCGAGTCCCGCGACGCCTAATCGGGAGCCCCGCTGGCTCTTCTCGCCCATTCGAGGTAAGACAGAACGCCACATAACACCCGCAACACGCTCCATCCCTACACGCTGGGAGTCCCACCGCCCGTGATCCGTTTCGCCTTCGCCGGACGCTGTTCCACCGAGGATCTCCAGGACCCGGAGGCCTCCAGGAACTGGCAGCTCACCCGCGCACGCCGGCGCGTCGTCCGGGTCTTCGAACTCGTCGTAGTCGTCGTACGGCTCGGCGTGGTTCACGGTCGCGCTCCTATCGGTATCGGTGGTCAACGGCCCCAGCAGTTCGTCAGGACCGCGGCGAGCAAGAACAGGAAGAACAGGAACGATCCCGACGGCAGGCAGCCGTCGCCGCGCGCTTCCGCGTGCACGGCCCGGATCCCGTCCCCGGCGGCCGGCACCAACCCACCGTGCACGGTGGCCCGGTGCCCGTCGCGCTCGTCCTCGGCATCGGCATCGGCATCGGCATCGGCGCGGTTGTCGTGCCGCTGGGGGGATCTGGCGCCGCACTGGCGGCGCTCGTAGGGCGGCGTGCTGGTATTCACGTTGATCGTTGCGGCTGTGCATGCCGTGATCCTGGACACCGACTGGAAGGCGGGTCGGTAGTGCTGGGGCTTGCGATCTCTCTCGTGCGGCTGACACTGCGACTCAGCTTCGGAATGATCGACATGATGTTCCGGGCGTACACCTTGGGCAAAGTGGATCCGAGGACGCGCCGGTTCGTGTAGGCGCGGTATCTCTCGCGAGGCGCGGGCCGGCTGTACGGTCGCTGTACCCGTAAAGAGGTGCCCTTCGAGGCGGCGGCCCCTCGTATTCCACCAACGACGGGCCGCTCCGTGTCCGCAACGCACGAGCGCGAGCCCCGGTAGTGGGGTGGGCGCGCGAGGAATGCCAGCCGTCTCGACGGCAAGACGCCCGTTAGGGGATACTCGCCAAGCTGGCTTGCGCGCCGCCGCAACCACCACACCCTACGACCACGGAGGCAGCCGTGCCCAACACCACGGAACGAGACCTCAGTAAACGAGCCAGCGCGATGCTCGACCAAGCGATGAGGCTCCCCGGGGTCGCCGCGACGCTCAAGATCTACGAGGCTGCGGCCCACCGAGCACACACCCCGCCGCCGACCCCGCCAATGGTCCGCTTCTCGGCCGGAGGGAACGCGTAATCACCTGTGCCCGGATGGTCTGAAATCCTCCTCGAAGTCCAGCAAACCCTCCTCCCCAACGGAGCCCCGGACTTCGACCAGCTCCGCCGGAAGTACCTTGCCGAGCTCGCCGCGTACACCGAGCGGCCTACGGTGCTCTACTCGTCCAGCTGGCTGACCGCCGGCGGTGTGGACACTTCAATAACCCTTCAAGATGTGCAGGGGTTCATGGAAGTCTTCCACGGACTGCGAGGCGCACACCTCGATCTCATCCTGCACAGCCCTGGCGGCAGCCCGGAAGCAGCGGATCGCATCGTCCGCTACATCCGGTCCCGGTTCAACGAGGTGCGCGTCATCGTGCCCTTCGCTGCCATGTCGGCTGCGACCATGATGTCGCTTGCCGCCGACGAGATCGTCATGGGCGACCACTCCCAGTTGGGGCCCATTGATCCGCAGATCCCCATGGGCAACACCATGGTGCCTGCCCACGCTCTGCTGCGGCAGTTCAGGCGGGCATCCGACGAGTGCGCGGAGGACCCCCGAAAGCTCAGCGCATGGATGCCCACTCTGCAGCAGTACCAGCCTGGGCTTCTGGAGATTTGCTCCGACTACGAGGAGCTCGGCCGTGAACTCGTCGAGCAGTGGCTCAGCCGCTACATGTTGAAGGATCGCGTGGACCGTGATGCTCTGGCGAAGGCATCAGCGGGGTTCTTTGCCAATGGGGTTGAGCATCACACTCACAGTCGAGCAATCGACCGTGAGCAAGTCCGCCGGCTGGGCTTGACGGTTGTCGATCTTGAGGCTGACGATCAACTGCAGGATCTCGTGCTGAGTGTGCACCACGCCACCACACTGATGTTCCAGGCAACCTCCTGCGTGAAGATCATCGAGAACAACGTGGGCCGCGCATTCGTCACGCAGCGCCAAGTCATCGCCATGCCGCCCCAGATGTCTGTACAACTGGGCTGAGACGCTCCCTCGGCGACCAGTCGTGACGCCGCAGCGCCAAGCGACAGCGAGCGCCCGCCCCGGGACGGTGGTGCGGGCGTTCGGACGGGGGCGGTCGCGCCTCAACGGCCATCCCCGCTGGGCGCCATGATGAAGGCGCGCCAGGAGCCGTCTTCAGGTCGGCTAGTGGGACCAGCCGCAGTTGAAGCGGCGTGGGCGGAGTGATCGGCTCGAGCTAGGCAACCTGCGGTCCCGCCGGTGGCCGGCACCGCTAGGTGTGGCTCATGTCAGCGACGCGTCATCCGACTGGGCCTCGCGAGTGGCCTGCCACTCACGCCGCTTTGCGCGGGTGCCGTTGCCGGGCTTGTCCTGTGCCTCCCAGTCCGGTTCAGGCCCGGAGTCCTTCGCGGGGACCTTCGTCACTTCCAGGCCGGCTGCTCGGCCTCGAGTGTGTTGCCCGGTGTCGCACGTCAACAGCCGCACCTTACGGGCGGCGAGAGACTGGATGGCAACCGCCCGGTCGATGATCTCGTCGTCAGCGATGGGCAGGCGCACGTGGCTGGGCGGGTCCAGGACGATCTCCAGGTTCACCTCGCCGCGGACCGCGCCTTCCTGTGAGATGAGCTCCTGGCGGTGGAGGATCCCGAAGGTGGAGCCGCCGAGGGCTTTGTCCAGGAGGCCGAGCGTGTGGGACGCGCGCCAGCGGGCTCGGTGCTTGCTGGCCTCCTTGAGGTTGTCGAGTTCGTCGATGACGGCCATCGGGAAGAGCAGCCGGATGTGTTCGCCCAGCGGCAGCCTGAGGACTTCGTGCAGGTTGGTTTCGGCGAGTGGGGCGGGGTTGTGGATGTAGAAGCTGGAGTCGGCGACCACAAACCACTCCAGGCCGTTCCATCGACCTATCTGCGCCTCAAGAGCCGCTTCGGCTTCCTCGAAGGCCTGGACGCGCTCTGAGACCTCCAGGTCCACCAGGCCAATGACGAAGTCTCGTTGATGCCTCCCGGCGAGCGTGCCGCAGCTGGCAAGGAGTGCCTGGTAGCGGCGGGTGAATACCAGGTGGTCGACGTCCTTGTCGCTGATCTGTGGGCGCAGAACGCCTGCCGCTTCGGTGGCCCATTCCAGATATGCCAGAAGGTACTCGATGGCGCTTCCGAACGGCCTGCGGAGGTTCTCGGCTTCGCGGCGAACCTCCTGGAGGACGTGGCGGATGTTTCTCCGGTCGGCTCCCGGGCGGGGTGTGATGAGCATGCGCTGATCCTGCCAGGAGCGGCAACCTGCCCAGGCAGGCTATGGCCGAAGCGACGGGGCGATCGGCCGGACGTGTGGGAGCACCGACCAGGCCGTGACGGTTCCTCCTGGTGCCCGTTGGTGCGTTCGTGACATCGATTCAGGAAGCGCTCGAGGAGGCGCGCCACATGACGTCCTGAATCGACACCTTGGCGAACACGGCCTGGGTCGGCAGGAAGTCGGCGGGGGTGGGGATGTAGCGGGCGAACGTGGTCAGGTCCACCGTGGTGCCGTCCTTGATCAGGTCCTGAACAGTCATCGACAGGCCTCCCTTACACGAACCGGATCTGGCAGATGGAGGACGGGGCGACCGGCGGGACTGCGATCGGCAGCTTCGCCGTCTTCACCGAGCCGTGCCACAGCAGCGCGGCCGGGACCTTCGTCTGCGCGGGCGCGAACAGCACCTCCGCGAAGACGAATCCGGCCAGGGTCTGCCGGCCGTCGGCGGCGCCCGTGGAGTAAAGCCCGTACAGGCCAGATGCGGTGATCTTGCCGACGGGGATGCCGGACAGGAACCGCGAGTAGGGGATGTTCGTGTCGGTGGACGGGACGTAGTGGGTGCCCGACGTGAAGGTGGACATGTCGAGCGTGATGGTGTCGACCGAGTTGGTGCCGTGCAGGCTGGCAAGCCAGGACCGGTCGGCCGTCAGGTTCTGGGTGGTGGTGACCGGCTGAACGGTCATGAGTCCTCCCGTGGACGCGACGAAACGGGTGATCGTCCGCTCACCGGGCGGTGGCGTCGTCCACGAGAGGGGGCGTGGTCCCCACGATTCCGGCCTTAACCCGCCGGTGGGAGGTTCAGGCGCCCGTCAGGAAGCCGCGCTGGCGGGCCATGTCGGCGCCGTGCGAGCCGGGCTTGGGCACGTTCGAGCCGCGCGGCGGAGGCCCGCCCGCGGGGGAGCCGCCGGGCGCAGCCGGGGGTACTGCGGCGGCGGCCTGCGCGAACAGCTCGGGCCTGCGCGCCTTCAGGGCCTCAGCGGCCTCGGTGACGGCCTGCTCGTCGGCGTCGTCCTCGACGACCAGGAGCCGTTCGGCGTCCCTCAGGTCCTCACCCCTAGCACCGAGCGCCACCAGAGCGGCACGGCGTACGGCGGCACGCTCGCGGGCGATGGCCTGCGCTTCACGCGCTTGTGCGGCGGCGGTCGCCTCGGCTGCGGCCTGCTCGCGGCGCTCGATCTCGGAGAGCTGCGCGGCCTGCGCCTCACGCTGCTGCTGCACGAACGTCGTCAGGTCGTCGGTCTTGGTGAAGCCCAGCTGCTCGACGAGCTTGCGGATCGCGGCGCGTTCGCCTTGCTGCTTCTCGCGGGCCAGTAGCCGGTTCAGCGCCTCTTGGTCGGGCAGCTGCGCCAGCGTTGCGGCCGGGTCCGTGCCCGGGGCGGGCGGCAGCTGCTGGTTGGACGGGTCGGTGGGGTCGGCGCCCAGGATGGGGAAGATGGGGCGGCCGTCACGCCGGTAGCCGACCGGCGTACGGGGGTCGGGCAGCAACCTGTCCATGGGGATCCAGTTCTCCAGCAGCAGCGCCCCCGCGCCGTCGATCAGTCTAGCCACACCCCTCTGCGTGGTCGTGCCGCGCGGACGACACGGAGCAATGACTCACGCTCCAGCTCGAATCTCTCAACATTCGCTCTGGTGATCCCACGCCACCCTTCTTCGACCGTAGTTGCGACCAGTAGGCGTTGTGCCGCGTCCACCACGTCCGGGTTGGCGTGAGAAAGCAGCGGAAGTGCGGCGTTTTCGACTTGTGCACGGAGAGCATCCCTCTCGGCGCGCGCGCGCCTCCACTCGGCCAGATCAGCGGTGATGAATCGGGAAGACTCTGCACCTACGGCCACTGCTCACCGCCGCCATCCTGGGTAATCACGGTACTTCTCCTTGGCTTGCAACCACGCCGCTGCGGTCGAGACCCAGTCCATCCATGAGGCGAATCGACCCGAATACAGCTCGTATACGCTTTCGGCCTTCGCGCGGTACGTGTTGGCCGCGCGCACCAGCTCGTATGCATTCATAAGCAAGGCGCCAAAGGCCTCACGCTCCTCGGTCTGAGCGATGGTCCTCTTGGTCATCCACGAGGTAAGAGGCACAGCAATCAGGGTGGTGGCGCCGCCCCGCAGATTGGTCCAGTTAAAGGCCATAAGTCATAGATTGCCCGACCATGACCCCGGGTTTGAGGATTGACCTAGGCGTCCAGATGGAGCTCCGGTGCGGTGTTCGCGGCTGCCGAGCTGTTTCTGCACGAGCCGTCAGTGGGCCGGGACCGGCCTCGCCGATGATGCCGTCTGGCCGGGCGGCTGCAGCGGTGTCGGCGGCAGCGGCTTGGCTTCGGGCGGGCTGGTGGGCGGGCCGGACTGCGGCACCTGGCCCTGGCCCGGGTCGACGAGCGGCACGCGCGGCGTCGGGTCCGCTGGGGGCAGTCCCAGGTACTCGCGCACCGCGCCGTTGTCGCCGGTTGTGTCGGCGAGGCGGGCGGCCTGGTCGAAGGCCCGCTTCTGGATGCGTTCGATCTCCTCGGCGATGTCCTCGACGGGGTATCCGGCTTCCTGCAGCATGCGGACCGCGGTCTCCAGGGAGAACACCCTCGTACCCCTGCACGACGTCGTTGAGGACGGTGGTGCGGTCGGTGGGGGTGTGCGCGCCCCACACCAGGCGTGCGGACAGCGACTCGCCGGCGGGCCACTCCTGGCCGGCCTGGTGCAGGCGCTGCACCATGCACAGCAGCAGCTGGTACTTGTGGTCGCGGGCCAGGCGCATCCCGCCGACGAGGGAGTCGAGCGGGCCGAGGGCAATCTGCAGCGAGTACCCGTTCGGCAGCTTGGCCGGGTCGAGGCTGCCGAGCCCGGCCGCGGTCAGCCGCGTGTTGGCGGCGAGCCGGTCGAGTAGGTGGTCGATGCGCTGACGTAGTTCGGCGAGCTGCGCGGAGGTGTCGAGGGTGTCCATGCGGCCGTTGTCGTTCAGCTGCCACACGCTGCCGGCCTCCACCCGTGCGGGCAGCGGCTGGCCAGTGGTTCGGTCGATGGGCAGCCGCGCCCCGGCGAGGGCCACGATGGGTGTGCCGGTGGTCGACGAGGCGGAGGCGCTGTCGGTGTCGGTGGCGGCCAGCTCGTCCAGCAGCTGCAGCACGGTCGCCAGTGTGGACTTGCCCCAGTGCTCGCCGACGTCGGGGATCGTGTTCGGGACGTGCACGACCGGAATGAAGTCCACCATGAGGTCGAGCCGGTCGAGGACCTGGCCGTCGGAGCGCACCCGGTAGGCGGCCTTGTCGGCGGGCAGCGAGTACACGTCGTGGGCGCGGCCCAGGTCCTCCAGCAGCCATTCGGCGTCGGTCAGGTAGCAGGTGGTCGACGAGGGCTTGCCCGGCGCCCACGGGTAGGTGCGGGTGACCGTGCCGGTGACCGGGTCGAAGGTGTCGCCGACGGTGAGCACCGGGTCGCCCTCGGCGCCGACGACCACCTCGCGGATGGCGCGTCCGTCGTCGGTGCGGCCGGGCTGGGTCGCCACACCGATCGGGCCGAGTTCGTAGGTGATGCGGCGCACGCGGGCTTTCAGGCCGCGTACCGGGTCGGCGGGCAGCTCCCACGCGAAGTGCACACGCGAGGGGTACTCGGCGGAGTCCTGCTCGCCCTCGTCCCACTCGGGGAAGTAGAACCCGGGGTCGTAGGTGCGCAGCAGCGCCCGCTTCTTCGACGGCTCCCACGCCAGGGTGTAGACGCCGTCACCGCAGCGTACCGCGCACCGTTCCGCCTGCTGGATGCGCAGCGGCAGCAGCTCCTTGTCGGCCCAGTCCCGGAGCTTCTCCTGCAGTTCGGCCGCCGCCGCATTCTCGGGGGTCGCCTTTTCCTGGTCGGCGTGTTCGGCGCCGGGCACCACGATGGTCTGCTCCGGGCCCAGCAGGTAGCTCAACGTGGTGTCGATCAGCTTGGACGGGTCGCCCAGCTCGCGCCGCTCCACGCCGTGGTGGTCGTCGCCGGTGATCGAGGCGAGCTGCCCGGCCTGGTTGGAGTCGTACGCGGCGAGGAACTTGTACGCGGCCAGGCGGCGCAGATCCTCGGCGGGTACCCAGGAGGTGTTCAGCTCGGGGAACGCGTGGTGGCCTGGCCGGTTGGGGTGGGCCATAGCCTGCTTGTAGTTGAGCCACGACCAGGCGTCGATCAGCAGTTCACGCAGGTGCCTCACGGCTGCCCCTCCAGGCATGCAGGGCCCCGCGCCCGAAGCCAGCTTAGAGGCAGCGCGTGATCACTGCGCCGACTCGGCCTCAGCATCGGCGGCCTTCTCTCGTTCCGCCTCCTCGATGTCGAGGCGCCGCATGAGGAAGCTGGCGAACGCCAACATCTCGTCGGCCTCGTCGCGGTCGTCCGCCTCGTCCGGACCATGAGCCCGAGGGTTGCGCAGCGCGCCCACCGCGCCCATGAACAGGAAGTGCATGCCCTTCCGCTCGCTGTCCAGCGAGCCTGGGCTTGTAGACCGGGTCACCTTGATCTTCGGTGAATCGCCCGCCAGGGCATCGCTCATCAGCCTCTCGCCGACCGCACGGCTGCCGAGCAACGTCTGTACGCGGTACTCCACTGCCCTGTATGCACTCATCACTGCGTCGTTGTACGAGCCTTGGGCGTACCGCTCGGCAGCGACCTTCGCGATCAGGGGGTGCAGGACGCACTCGACCGTCAGCGTCTTCGGTGACTCCTCGGCGGGGGCCGGGATTGCTGGCGTTCCTGGCGGCCAAGCCGCCAGGTTGTGCGGCGCGGGCTGAATCGAGAAGGGCCGATTGTCGGCCTCGGACCGCTCAGGTCCCAGCACCCGCTCGCCGATGCGCCAGTAATCCTCTAGCGTCTGCACGTCAGCGAACGGGCGAATGCCACGGTCGAAGTTGAGGGACCAGTCCAGCGTGTCCGGCTCGATGCTTCCTCCTCGGAAGCAGATTTCATGTTGCCCGAGCGCGGCGGCTTCGAACGTGTTCTGCCTGAGGATCTTCGCGGCCTTCGAGCGCGCCGGTAGGTTGCGTGCCATGTCTCCGGGCTGCATCCACGGCAGCTCACCGCGGTCCGAGGGCAGCCAGGCAGGTTCCATGCCGGCCGCTTTCCTCACCAGGCTGATGAATTCGTCGATGACCGGTCCGGTGTAGCTGCAGTTTGCTGCGCCAGCGAGGGTCAGGATCAGAATCTGCGATCCATGCGGCAACTGTGAGAGGTCGGGGGCAAGTCCGAGCAGGAGTGCGGGGCACAGCTGCTGTACGACGTCCTCGAACTGCAGCTTCTGTGCGTACAGCTTCCGATCGATGTCGTCGAATGTCGGCCAGTAGTGGTGCTCGGTGAAGTGTTCCCATATGGCCTCAAGAAGGACGTAGCCCTCTTGTCCCGTTGGGCGCGGCATCCCCTCCGGCACATTGGTCCGACCGTTCACGTGCTGCCCCCCAGCATCCGAGCCTGAACAGTGCCCGCAGATTACAACCGCGCAACCGGTTGACGGGGGTGGGGGCGTACACGCAGCCGGCCATCCATGACCCGTACAGCAGGCCGTGCTTGTCGGAGTCCAGCAGGTTGTCCCTCGCGGCCCTGCACGAATCCTCGTCGGGCGTCTTGCCGATGGCCTGGATGTTGTCCCGGGCCTCACGCCCTGCCTTCTGCGAGGAGTTCGTGCGCTCCTGCCCAGTGGGCGCTGCGGGCTTCGAGCTGCAGCCGGACAACAGCAGGATCACGCCAGCGGTGACGGCTGCGGCCGCCACTTTCCCCCTGATCGACACGGCCCGGAAGGCTATCAGCCGGGGCCGGATTCGGCGCCCGGCTGAGCCGTTGGACTATATGGGGCCGTTTCCGGGGGGTTATCGGCGTCCGTCAAGGCGGTCGTCGTGGATGTGTCCGGCCACGGCGGCGAGCTGGTCGGGGTCGGCGAGTTCGGTCAGTCCGTGGACCGCGGCGTCCATGCGGTCGGGGCTGTCCATGCCGACGACCCAGGTGACCATCTGGTCCTCCAGGGCGACGTGGGCGCCGACGTGGTGGACCAGGCCCTGCTCGTACAGCTGCGCGATGGGTTCGGCCCGCAGACGCTTGCCAACCTTGGCGGTGACTTCGAGGACGCGGGGCATGAGGGCACCGTTGGTGGAGCTTTCGCGGCGCAGCTGCTCCCACGCCTGGGAGAGGACCTGCCTGGCCATGTCGCCGCCGTAGTTCGACTCGACCACGATCGCGTCGGCCTTCAGGGCGAGGGCGAGGAGGCAGGCGGTGCGGCCCCAGTCGTTCGCGCCCATGCTTCCGGAGCGGTCCTCGATCACGTACAGGTGGCCGTCGAAGCCGCGGGCGGCGCCGATGATGCCGGTTTCGTCGCCGATGGCGGACTCTCCGCCGGCGGGGTCGACGGCGACGATGACGCGGGCCATGTTGAGGCCGCCGAACTGGATGGTGGTGAGCCGGTGGTTGTTGATCCAGGCCCGCTGCCAAACGCCGCCCTCGGGCGGACGCGGCTTTTGCTGGTAGAGGGCGGCCCAGACGCGCTCGCCGACGCGGCGGCGGGTGGTGGCGTGGTGCTCGGCGTTGAAGCGTTCGGGCCACAGCGGCTCGCCGAGCTTGCGGCCGAGCGGGTCGGTGTCGCTGTCGGCGAGCGCAGGCAGGTCGATGATCTTCCATTCGTTGGCTTGGGCGTCGGCGAGGATGCGTCCGGCGAGGTCGTCTTCGTTCCAGCGGGTCTGGATGACGCAGATCGCGCCGTCGGGTTCGAGGCGGGTCTGCAGGACGGACTGCCACCATTCCCAGGTCTTGCGGCGCATGCTCGGGGAGTCGGCGGAGGCCATGTCCTGCACGGGGTCGTCGACGAGGGCGATGGTGGCGCCCTTGCCGGTGAGGCTGCCGCCGATACCGGCTGCGACGAGGCCGCCCTGGTGCCCGGCTATGTCGAAGCGCATCGCGGCCCGGCTGGAAGGGTTGAGGTGGATGCCGAGTTCGTCGCCCCATGTCTCGATGGCGTCGCGGATCCACCGGGAGTGCTCCTCGGCGAGGTCTCCGGAGTAGGAGGCGATCATGATGCGGCGGTCGGGGTGCTGGCGCAGGTACCACAGGGGCGCCCAGCGGGAGGCCCGGCGGGACTTGCCGTGCCGGGGCGGCATCGTGATCATCACGGGGTCGGCGCGGCCCTCGGCCATGTCGATCCACGCCTGGTCGATCAGGTGCAGGTGCCGGGCCTGCATCTCGCGGCGCTCGGTGAGAACCGCGGCGAGCGCGCCGGGCGAGGCGTCCATGGCGATGGTGCGTTCGATGCGGGCGAGCTGGACGCGCAGCTCGGGTGATGCCTTGGCGGCCGTGGCGCGGCGCTGCGGCGGCGGCTTGGAGCGGTAGGCGGCCAGCAGCTTGGCCTCGCGCTCGCTGCCAGTGCTCTGACCGGATAGGTTCGCGGGGTTGGGGCCGGGGCTGGTCTGGCACCCGTGAGGCTGCCATCTTGTGATCATGAGAAGGCAAGTTTTGGAGGCCGGCCAGATTGATCGTCCGGCGCTGGTCTTGGTGCACGGTGCTGGCCAAGGCGCGCGGATGTGGCGACGTCAGATGGGAACGTTGTCCGACTGCTTTCACGTCGTTGCCCTTGATCTGCCGGGGTTTGGCGGTAGGCCGGGCCCGTTCAGCCTGGCGGCGGCAGTCGAATCCGTCACCGAGGTCGCCCGGCAGTTACGGCCGGTTCACCTGTGCGGCCACTCTCTTGGGGCGATCGTGGCGGCACGGGTTGCAGCTGAGACCCCGGACCTGGTTGCCCGGTTGGTTCTGTCCGGTGGGCCTGAGATCGCACCAGGCAGGACGTCGGCACAGCGGCTTCGGGTCGAACGGCATCGCCCCGGCTGGCTGGTCCGCGCGATCTCCGACCTTCCCGATCGGGCCGGGTGGATCGACATACTGGACGCTCTGATAACGAGCGACCTCGCCGATGTGCTTCCGCAGATTGCCGCGCCCACGCTCGTGCTGTGTGGGAAGCGGGATCGCGCCAGCCTGCCGGATGCTCGACGGACCGCGGCGGCTATCCCGGGAGCCCGTCTGTTCGTGGTTCCGCACGCCGGGCATCTCTTGCCCATGACGGCGCCGCATGCATTCAATGCCATCGTCCGGGGGTTCTTTGCCCCCGAACGGCAACAGACGCATTGAGGGCGTCATGGACAGGCTGCATCACGCGGCTTTGAGTGATCTCCCACCCCAGCGGACACCCTTCTCGCTGCGGATGCGGGCGCGTTCCTTGCGTTGGGCGGCGAGTACGTCGGGGTGACGGGCGTGAGCGTTGCGCCAGCGCAGGTAGCGGTGCAGTGCCCGGGTCTGCGCGGGGTGGCTGCGGTGGTGGGAGTTGGCGAGGGTGAACTGCCGCAGCGGGCCGAAGCAGGCCTCGATCGGGTTGGCCCAGGAGGCGTAGGTCGGGGTGAAGCACAGCTCGACCTTGTTCTTCTTCGCCCAGCGGCGGATGTCCTGCCCGGTGTGGGCGGAGAGGTTGTCCAGGATGATGTAGATCGGGGCGCCATCCGGGCGGGCGGCGCAGATCGACTTCAGCGCGGCCAGGCTGTTGGCAGTGCCTTTGCAGTGACGGTCGACGCCCCAGAGGGTGTCGTCGCCGACGGAGTGGCAGCCATGGAAGTAGGTGACGCCGTGGGTGCGGCGGTAGGTCGCCGGCAGGCGGTTGGGCTTGCCCTTCCTGGCCCAGCACGAGCCTGCGGTGGGCCGGATCCCCAGCGGCCCGAACTCGTCGAAGGCGAAAACCCGGTCCGGGGAGCGGTCCAGCACCTCCCCGATCCGGTCGAGCTTGGCGTCGCGGTCGGGGTCGGGTGACTCCTTCCATGTCTTGGTGCGCTGGAAAGTAATGCCGCGGCGCAGGAGCAGACACCGTAAGGCTTCACGGCCGATCCGGATGACGCGTCCGTGCACGCGGCGCAGGTAGGCGGCGAGTTTGCGGATCGACCAGCGGGTGAAGGGCTGGCCGAGCTTGGCCGGGCGGGTGGTGGCCGTCTGGATGACGAAGTCCTCGTCCTCATCGCTCAGCAGGCGGGGACGGCCTCCCGCCCACTGAGGGTCCAAGCAGGCCAGGCCGATCTCGTTGAACCGGTGGATCACCTCCCGCACCGTGTCCTCGTCGGCCTGGACCAGCTGCGCGATCACCGGCACCCGGTTCCCGCCGGCCGAGGCCAGCAGCATCATCGCGCGCCGGTAGCGCACCGAGCTGGTACTCCCCCGGCGCACGATCTGCTGCAGCTTCTGTCCTTCCTGGTCGGTCAGTCGGCGTACACGGACAGGCTCGGCCACTCGCACCCCCAGCGATCGAAACGAACGTGACCGCCCATCCAACCGCCCCAGCCACCAACCCGGCGAACCTTCCCGGTCACAGCACTAGTCGTCGGAGCCACGGGCGGCCTCCTCCGATATGCCGATGAGGGCTTCCAGCTCGTCGAGGGCGATGGCGGTCAGCTCGCTGCCCTCGGCGGCCGGGGTGACGATCTCGGTCTTGTTGGGCCGGTCGAGGCCGTTCATGCGGGCGCGGCGCTCCATGATGCGAAGCGCGCGGTCGATGGCGGGCAGGTCGCGCGGGCTCGGCTTCTCGCCGGTCCGCTTCCGTCATGGTGTGGACGCTGCCGCAGACCGCCGACCGGCTCAAGAAGAAGACCGAGCTGAAGCGGACCACCGCCCACGAGTACGAGCGCGACATAGAGCATCCTCCGGCGGTCCCCGGCGCGTTGGAGACGTTGAAAGCCCAGCTGACCGGGCGCAGCCGCTTGGGCTGCACGATGTGCTGGTTGTAGACCGGCGCCATGGGCGCCAGGGCGGGCCAGCTCGCCGAGAACGTGTTCGCCGACGTAGTCCTCGAACGGCGTCCACCGCGTGGCGCGAGGCGCCGACCGGCAACCCGGAAGAGAAGAAGGACGGGCCCGCCGGCGGGCGGTGTGGACCGCGGCCCGCGACGAGTACCTGGCCGAGCGGAAGAAGCTGCAGCGCGTTGGGCAGGCTCGGTGGCTGAAAGCCACGTCAAGGGCAGGGCGCGGGGTGACCGATGCCCAATGCGCGAGCTGCGGTGTGCGGATCTCCCCGCCTGCGGCGGCCATGGCCTTCGCCCACTGAAGTGGTTCGCGGCGGCGACGACCGCGTACTCGGCGTTGAGGGCTATGCGGCCCTGGTCGTCGATGACGACGCTGCCAACATCTGCCGCCACCTGTGACACTTCAGCCGCTGCGCCCGCTGTGGGTCTTCGCCATGTTCGTTGTCGCGATCTCCCCCGCGCCAACCTGCCGCAGATGAAGACCCGGTTCGCGGCGTCGGCGGGCACGGGCACGCCGGCCGCCGTCCACTCCTCGCGCTCGGCGGCCTGCTTTTCACGCCAGGCCCGCAGCAGCATCACCGAGTCCCGGTTCAGCTTGATGTCGCGCACGCTGTCGGCCTTCGGGTCGTCCTCGTGCACCTCGTACGAGATGGACACCAGCTGCTTGCCTGAGAGGGTTTCCGCAGACGGCCCGCAGCGTCGCGTTGGACCGGCCGGCGTTGATGCGGTCGATGTTCGAGCGGGTCTTGGTCCGCTCGCGCTGCCGCACCACGCCGTCACAGAGACCCCGGTCGGCCCTCGGGCGTACCATCGAACGTGTGAGCGACACCAGCGACATCCCGGAGCCGGAAAGCGCCGACCCTAGTACGCTCCTGCAGTAACCACTGAGATCACCCGTTGGCGGCAGCAGGAGGCCCAGGCCCTCAACGTTGCGAGTGCCCGCGCACGCCGACGGCGGCCCGGATCACTTCCACGGCTGAAGAGCGCGCCACGCCCCCTGGGTGGCCCTGCCGTGGTGTACGCAAGTGGATGACTCCACACACGTGTTGTGTCTGCGCTACCCCCCGACGCAGGACGGCAAATCAGCCGTCCGGCATCTCTACAAGAGATGTGTCAGAAACAACGAGTTCGCCGAACCCCGCGCGCAACGGCGCATGCCCCCAGCTCGCATCCGAACGGCGCGCGAGTACGGATAACCCTCCGAAGTTCCAAGTGGACCTCCCCCCAGGAGCCACCCGAGATGACCGAGCGCGTCGCTGTCGCCGTTCTGCACCTCCTTCACATCCTGGCTGCCCATGCCAGCCGGCCATGCACCGAGGCCGCAGACAGCCGGTAGGGACGGGCGCCCGCTGGCCCTTCTCGGCCCTTCGAGGTATGACAGATCGCCACAATCACCCGCAACACGCTCCACGCCCTACGCACGGGGGTCTCACCACACGTGATCCGCTTCGCCTTCGCCGGACGCTGCTCCACCGAGGACCTTCAAGATCCCGAAGCCTCCCGAAACTGGCAGCTCACTCGCGCCCAAGCCCTGATCGAACCCGCAGGGGGCCAGATCGTCACCGAGTACTTCGACATTGGCCACAGCCGCTCCCTGCCCTGGCAACGCCGCCCCCGCGCCAACGAACTCCTCCAAGCCCTCCGCAACCCCAACCGCGGCTTCGACGCGGTCGTCATCGGGGAGCCGCAGCGCACCTTCTACGGCAACCAGTTCGGCAACACCTTCCCCGTCTTCGTCCACTTCCGCATCCCGCTCTGGGTACCGGAGGTCGGCGGACCCATCGACCCGGACAACGAGGCCCACGACCTGGTCATGTCCGTCTTCGGCGGCATGAGCAAGGGAGAACGCAACCGCATCAAGATCCGAGTGCGCACCGCCATGAGCTCCCAGGCCCAGCTCCAGGGCCGCTACCTCGGCGGGCGACCACCCTACGGCTACCGGATCGCCGACGCTGGACCCCACCCCAACCCCTCGAAGGCCGCCGCCGGACAGCTCATCCACAAACTCGAACCCGACCCCGACGCCGCACCGATCGTGCAGCGGATCTTCACCATGTACCTCGACGGCATGAGCGACAAGGCCATCGCCGCCCAGCTCACCCGCGAAGGCATCCCCTGCCCCTCCGCCCACGACGCCGCCCGCAATCCACACCGCACAAAGACCGCATGGCAGCAAGGCGCCGTGCGCGCCATCCTCATCAATCCCCGCTACACCGGCTACGAGATCTGGAACAAGCAACGCAAGGAAGAACGCCTCCTCGACGTCGACGACGTCACCCTCGGCCACACCACCCGCATGACCCACAACCCCACCGAGGAGTGGATCCGCTCCAACGAACCCGCCCACGAAGCGATCATCAGCCCCAGCCGGTTCGACACCGTCCAAACCCTCCGCAGGCAGCGCGCCCGCAACCAGGGACGGCAAGAGCGTGCCAGCAAGCAAGGCGCACGCCCCTACGCCCTGCGAGGACGGGTCAGGTGCAGCCTCTGCGGGCGCAAGATGCAGCCCGCCACCATCCGCAACCACGTCTACTACCGCTGCGAATTCAAAGACCAGGAAGCCGCCCTCTACCCCGACCTCACCCACCCGCGCACCATTAACCTACGCGAAGACATCGTCTGCCACGTCCTGGACCCGTGGATCGCCCGGGCCTTCGCCCCCGACCGGCTCACCGCCACCATCGAAGCGCTCACCCTCGCAAGCGCGGCAGCAAGCACGGCGGAGACCCATACACCCGAGCAGGCGCAAGCCCGCCAGGCGATCAAGGACTGCGAGCGACGTCTCACCCGCTACCAAGCAGCCCTCGAAGCCGGAGCCGACCCAGCCGTCGTCACCCAGTGGATCAACGACGCACAGCGAGACAAGGAAGCAGCGCGACAGAAGCTCGACGCGCTCCCCACCGTCACCCGAAAGAACGAACCCCCACTCAACGCACAACAGATCCGGCAGATCACTGAGAGCCTTGGAGACATTGCACAGCGCATCCAAACGGCCAGCGCCGACAAGAAGGGCCCACTCTACGAAGCCCTAGGCATCACAATCAGCTACGAACACGCAACGAGGACCGCGACCGTTAGGTCGAGGCCCTCGTCACCGTATCGTCAGTGGTTGTGTCCGAGGGGGGACTTGAACCCCCACGCCCGATAAAGGGCACTAGCACCTCAAGCTAGCGCGTCTGCCATTCCGCCACCCGGACTAGGTGTCTGCCGCCTGGCCGGGGGTCCTCCCCGCGGCGACAGGGACAACAATACCAAGGTTTCGGAGCGCCCTTCACCTGCGTATTCCGGGTCACGGGCGGGGCCCGGCGCATTCTCACCCAACGTGATCGAGCGATTGCGTAATCATACAAGCCCAGGTCAGCGGGAGGCCGAAGGGGAGCCGGGCGCCGGCGTGGAAGGTGCGGCACCCGGCCGGGCCTCATGGCATCAGCTGGTACTCCGGGAAGTTCCCCGGCAGCCGCTCCCCCGCCGGTCCCTGGGTCACCGCGCGCACGAGCAGATCGCCGCCCACGAAGGCACCGCGCCAGGACGCGCCGAAACCGCCGAACAGTTCGTCGCGGTCGCCCCGGGAGCGGGGTTTGCCGTGGCCCACCTTGAAGGCGCGGATCTGCGGGGCCAGGCGGTCGTAGGTCTCGCGGTCGTCCGTCGACAGCGTCGCGACCAGGGCTCCGTTCGACGCGTTCATCGCCGCCAGCAGCTCCGCCTCCGTGTCGACCAGGACGATCGTGTCGACCGGGCCGAACGGTTCCGCGTGGTGCAGCGGGGAGGACGGGGGCGGGTTGAGAAGGGTCACGGGGTGGACGTAGGCGGAGATGTCCTGGCCCGGCAGGAAGCGCGCGTCCGCCGCCCGGCCCCGATGGAGGGGGATCGCGCCGCGGTCGATCGCCTCGGCCACCTGGTCCGCCAGCTCCTTCGCCTTGGCGGCGTTGATCAGCGGACCGAAGTCCAGCTCCGGACAGGGGTCGTCGCGCTTCTCCACCGCGAGGGGGTGCCCGATCCGGACCCGGCGGACCGCCGGGAGGTACGCGGCCAGGAACTCGTCGAACAGGGACCGCTGGACGACGAAGCGCGGGTAGGCCGTGCAGCGCTGTTTGCCGTAGTCGAAGAGCTTGGGGACGACCGCGGTGAGCGACTCCCAGTCCGAAAAGTCCCAGATGCCCCAGGTGTTCAGGCCCTCCTGTTCGAGGATGTGCCGTTTGCCCAGGTCGGCGACCGCGGTGGCGACCGCGGCGCCGGTGTCCCGGCCGCCGACGAAGGAGACACAGCCGATCTCGGGGGCCCGTACGAGCGCCTCCGAGAGTTCGCCTCCGCTGCCGCTGACGAGGGTGACGGGGATGCCCTCGCGCGCGGCGAGCGCACAGGCCAGGGTGAGGCAGGCGACGCCGCCGTCGGTCGGGGTCTTGGCGATGACCGCGTTGCCCGCCAGGGCCTGGACCAGCAGGGCGTGGACCAGCACGCTCATCGGGTAGTTCCAGCTCGCGATGTTCGACACCGGGCCGTCCAGCGGGGGCCGGTCACCGATCATCGGTTCGATTCCGTCGACGTACCAGCGCACGCCGTCGATGGCGCGGTCCACGTCGGCCTGTGCGAGCCGCCAGGGTTTGCCGATCTCCCAGACGAGGAGCAGGGCCAGCAGTTCGCGGTGTTCCGTGAGGGCGTCCAGGGTCGCGGCGACCCGGGCGCGGCGTTCGGGCAGGGGCAGCCGGCGCCAGGCGCGGTGCTGGTCCAGGGCGGCGCGCACGGCTCGGCGGGCGCTGTCGCGGTCCAGGCGCGGCGGGCCCGCGATGGGGCTGCCGTCGACCGGGCTGGTGGCGGGCAGGGCCCGGCCGTCCGCCTGCCAGGAGGAGTCCCAGAGGTTCAGGACACGGTCGTCCCGGAAGGCCTCGGGGGCGACGGCGAGGCAGCGCTGCCAGGCGTCGGACC
Source organism: Streptomyces sp. NPDC001222 (assembly GCF_042896945.1). NCBI lineage: Bacteria > Bacillati > Actinomycetota > Actinomycetes > Kitasatosporales > Streptomycetaceae > Streptomyces > Streptomyces sp. NPDC001222. The sequence continues at coordinate 91,616 of NZ_JBIAXT010000019.1, read as the reverse complement.
AGGAGGTACCGGATTTGAGGGTGAGGGTGGGTGCCATTCGATTGCTCCGCTCTCGGTGCACAGTCGGGGGCGGGTCGTGCATGGCTCGTCTCGTGTCACACGTACACGATGAGGATGTCTGTCTGTCCCTTGTACGAGTCCGTGCGGACAAGGCTGTATGACCATGTCCGTACGGGTCGGCGAGTACGACGCTAGCGAGGCGCCGCGACGCCTGTAAGTGACCTCGCATCAACTATGAGTGACGTCACGCTCGGCTTCCAGCAGGGTGAGCACCAGGCGCGCCGTCTCGGTGGGGGTGTCGCCCACCTTCACCCCTACCCCTTCCAGTGCTTCCTTCTTCGCCTGTGCGGTGCCCGAGGAACCGGAGACGATGGCACCCGCGTGGCCCATCGTTCTGCCCTCGGGCGCGGTGAAGCCCGCGACATAGCCGACGACCGGCTTGGTGACGTGGTCGCGGATGTAGGCGGCGGCCCGCTCCTCGGCGTCGCCGCCGATCTCGCCGATCATCACGATCAGTTCCGTGTCGGGGTCGGCCTCGAAGGCGGCCAGGCAGTCGATGTGGGTGGTGCCGACGACGGGGTCTCCGCCGATGCCGACGCAGGTCGAGAAGCCGATGTCCCGCAGTTCGTGCATGAGCTGGTAGGTGAGCGTGCCGGATTTCGACACGAGGCCGATGCGGCCGGGCCCCGCGATGTCCGCGGGGATGATGCCGGCGTTGGACTGGCCGGGGCTGATCAGACCGGGGCAGTTGGGGCCGATGATCCGGGTGCCCTTGCCCCGGGCGTACGAGGTGAAGGCCACGGAGTCATGGACGGGGATGCCCTCCGTGATGACCACCGCGAGGCCGATGCCCGCGTCGGCGGCCTCCATGACCGCGGCTTTCGCGAAGGCGGGAGGCACGAGGACGACGCTCACATCGGCGCCGGTCGCTTCCCTGCCCTCGCGGACCGAGCCGAAGACCGGGGTCGCGCCCGGGGCACCTGCCAGGTCGCTCACGCGCCCGGGGATCTCGAAGTCGACCGTGCGGCCCGCCTTGCGCGGGTTGACGCCGCCGACGACGTTCGTGCCGGCCGCGAGCATACGGCGGGTGTGTTTCATGCCCTCGCCCCCGGTCATGCCCTGGACGAGGACCTTGCTCTCCTTGGTGAGATAGACGGCCATGTCGGGCTCCTTCAGCCGGCGGTGGCGAGTTCGGCGGCCCGGCGTGCGGCGCCGTCCATGGTGGCGGCCTGCCGGACCAGCGGGTGGGCGTACTCGGCGAGGATCGCCCGGCCGCGGGCGGCGTTGTTGCCGTCCAGTCGGACCACGAGCGGCCTGGTCAGGGGGACCTCGTCCAGGGCCCGCACGATGCCGTCGGCGACCGCGTCGCAGGCGGTGATCCCGCCGAAGACATTGACGAGAACGGATCTGACGGCCGGGTCGGACAGGACGACGGAGAGGCCGTCGGCCATGATCCGGGCGGAGGCACCACCGCCGATGTCGAGGAAGTTGGCGGGGCGGCCACCGCTGCGCGCGACCACGTCGAGGGTCGACATCACCAGTCCCGCGCCGTTGCCGATGACACCGACCTCGCCGTCCAGTCTGACGTAGTGCAGGCCCTTGGCGGCGGCCGCCGCCTCCAGCGGGTCGTCGTGCGAGGTGTCCTCGTCGCCCCAACGGCTGTGCCTGAAACGGGCGTTGTCGTCCAGGGTGACCTTGCCGTCGAGGGCGACGACGGCGCCCTGTGCCGTCCGTACCAGGGGATTGACCTCCACGAGTACGGCGTCCTCGCGGACGAGCACGTCCCAGAGCCGTACGAGCACATCGACGCTCCGGGCCGGCAGTCCCGCGGCCTCGGCGATCTCGGCGGCCTTCGAGGAGGTGACGCCCTGCGCCGGGTCGACGGGTACGCGCGCCACCGCCTCGGGCCGGCGGGCGGCGACCTCCTCGATGTCCATGCCGCCCTGCGCGGAGGCGATCGCGAGGAAGCGGCCGGCCGCGCGGTCGAGCACATAGGAGACGTACAACTCCTGCTCCACGTCGACCGGTTCGGCCAGCATCACCGTGCCCACGGTGTGTCCGTTGATGTCCATCCCGAGGATATGGCGGGCCGTCAGTTCGGCTGCGGCCGGATCGGCGGCGAGCTTCACGCCGCCCGCCTTGCCCCGGCCGCCCGTCCTGACCTGCGCCTTGACCACGACCCGCCCGCCGAGCCTGCGGGCGATCTCCCGGGCCTCCTTGGCGGAGTCCGTGACCTCGGCTCTCGGGACGACGATGCCGTGCTTCGCAAAGAGTTCCCTCGCCTGGTGTTCGTACAGGTCCATCTCGGCTCCTGTCTGGAAAGTGCCGCACGCCCCCTGGACACCACCCACCGGATGCGGGATAACAAGCTTCATACAGTATTCGTCGACTGTATGCAATCTACCGCGAGTTTGTTCCCACCCCCTACGAAGGGACAGGACTTCGCCATGCCCGACGACTCCCAGGACCTGATATCCGGTGGTCATCTCGTTGCCAAGGCGCTGAAGGCCGAGGGCGTCGACCGCATCTACACCCTGTGCGGCGGCCACATCATCGACATCTACGACGGCTGTGTGGACGAAGGCATCGAGGTCGTCGACGTACGTCACGAGCAGGTCGCCGCCCACGCCGCCGACGGCTACGCACGCATCACCGGCAGGCCCGGCTGCGCGGTCGTCACGGCGGGTCCCGGCACGACCGACGCCGTGACCGGGGTCGCCAACGCGTTCCGCGCGGAGTCACCGATGCTGCTGATCGGTGGTCAGGGGGCCCTCAGCCAGCACAAGATGGGGTCCCTGCAGGATCTGCCGCACGTCGACATGATGACGCCCATCACCAAGTTCGCGGCGACCGTGCCCGACACGGCACGCGCGGCGGACATGGTGTCCATGGCGTTCCGCGAGTGCTACCACGGCGCGCCCGGGCCCTCCTTCCTGGAGATCCCACGCGACGTCCTGGACGCCAAGGTGCCACGGGAGAAGACCCGTGTGCCCCGAGCCGGCCACTACCGTGCCTCCACCCGCTCGGCCGGTGATCCCGCAGCCGTCGAGAGGCTCGCGGATCTGCTCGTGCACGCCGAGAAGCCGGCGATCCTGCTGGGCAGCCAGGTGTGGACGACCCGGGGCACGGAGTCCGCCGTCGACCTCGTACGCACCCTGAACATCCCGGCGTACATGAACGGGGCCGGCCGTGGCACGCTGCCGCCCGGCGACCCGCACCACTTCCAGCTCTCGCGCCGCTACGCCTTCTCGCACGCCGACGCAATCGTCATCGTCGGCACGCCCTTCGACTTCCGCATGGGCTACGGCAAACGGCTCTCCCCCGACGCGACCGTCGTGCAGATCGACCTCGACTACCGGACCGTCGGCAAGAACCGCGACATCGACCTCGGCATCGTCGGCGACGCGGGACTCGTCCTGAGGTCGGTGACCGAGGCCGCCTCGGGACGCGTCAACGGCGGGGCGTCCCGGCGCAAGGAGTGGCTCGACGAGCTGCGGGCCGCCGAGCAGAGCGCGCTCGAGAAACGGCTGCCGCAGCTGCGGTCGGACGCCTCCCCCATCCATCCTTACCGACTCGTCAGCGAGATCAACGACTTCCTCACCGAGGACTCGATCTACATCGGCGACGGCGGCGACATCGTCACCTTCTCCGGTCAGGTCGTCCAGCCCAAGTCACCCGGCCACTGGATGGACCCGGGTCCGCTGGGCACGCTCGGTGTCGGCATCCCCTTCGTGCTCGCGGCCAAGCAGGCACGCCCCGACAAGGAGGTCGTGGCCCTGTTCGGCGACGGTGCGTTCTCCCTCACCGGCTGGGACTTCGAGACCCTCGTCCGCTACAACCTCCCCTTCGTCGGCATCGTCGGCAACAACTCCTCGATGAACCAGATCCGTTACGGCCAGGCCCAGAAGTACGGGCGGGAGCGCGAGCGGGTCGGCAACACGCTCGGCGACGTCCGCTACGACGAGTTCGCCCGGATGCTGGGCGGTCACGGCGAGGAGGTCCGCGACCCGGCCGGCATCGGCCCCGCGCTGCGCAGGGCCCGTGAGTCCGGGAAGCCCTCGCTGATCAACGTCTGGGTCGACCCGGACGCGTACGCCCCCGGAACCATGAACCAGACCATGTACAAGTGAGGAGCGCTTGTCATGACCAAGGCTCTCGACGGTATCCGCGTCCTGGACATGACCCATGTCCAGTCCGGACCCTCCGCGACCCAGCTCCTCGCCTGGCTCGGCGCGGACGTCGTCAAGCTGGAGGCGCCGACCGGTGACATCACGCGCAGGCAGCTGCGCGACCTCCCGGACGTCGACTCCCTCTACTTCACGATGCTCAACTGCAACAAGCGGAGCATCACCCTCAACACCAAGACCGAGCGCGGCAAGGAGATCCTCACCGAGCTGATCCGGCGCTCCGACGTCATGGTCGAGAACTTCGGCCCGGGCGCGGTCGACCGGATGGGCTTCACCTGGGACCGCATCAGGGAGATCAATCCACGGATCGTCTATACCTCCATCAAGGGGTTCGGCGAGGGGCCGTACACCGGATTCAAGGCGTACGAGGTCGTCGCGCAGGCCATGGGCGGGTCGATGTCGACCACCGGTTTCGAGGACGGGCCGCCGCTCGCGACGGGGGCCCAGATCGGGGACTCGGGGACGGGTGTGCACGCCGTGGCGGGGATTCTCGCGGCGCTGTACCAGCGGGAGAAGTCCGGGCGTGGGCAGCGGGTCAACGTGGCCATGCAGCACGCTGTACTCAACCTGTGCCGGGTGAAGCTGCGCGATCAGCAACGCCTGGCACACGGGCCGCTCGCTGAATATCCCAACGAGGACTTCGGCGAGGAGGTTCCCCGCTCGGGAAACGCGTCCGGCGGCGGCCAGCCCGGCTGGGCGGTCAAGTGCGCCCCGGGCGGGCCCAACGACTATGTGTACGTCATCGTGCAGCCCGTCGGCTGGAAGCCGCTCAGCGAGCTGATCGGCCGGCCGGAGCTGGCCGACGACCCCGAGTGGGCCACCCCTCAGGTCCGGCTGCCGAAGCTCGGCAAGATGTTCCAGCTGATCGAGGAATGGTCGTCGAGCCTGCCCAAGTGGGAGGTCCTGGAGCGGCTGAACGCCCATGACATCCCGTGCGGGCCGATCCTGTCGACCAAGGAGATCATCGAGGACGAGTCCCTGGCCGCGAACGAGATGGTGGTGCGCGTACCGCACCCGGAGCGCGGCGAGTTCGTCACGGTGGGCAGCCCGCTCAAGCTGTCCGACTCCCCCGTCGAGGTGACCGGTTCACCGCTGCTCGGCGAGCACAACGAAGAGGTCTACGTGGGCGAACTCGGCCTCAGCGACGAGGAGTTGCGCCTGCTCAAGTCGAACGGGGTGATCTGACGTGATGGCGGAGGACCGGACGCTCAGGGTGCGTGCCCTGCTCGACTCGGTGCGGGCCGAGGGACGTGCCGCGCTGACCGCGCCGGAGGGCAAGGTGATCGCCGACGCGTACGGCATCGCCGTACCGGGCGAGGAGCTGGCGCGGGACGTGGACGAGGCGGTGGCGCACGCGGCGCGGTTCGGCGGGCCCGTCGTGATGAAGATCGTCTCCCCCGACATCCTGCACAAGACCGAGGCCGGCGGAGTCGTCGTCGGTGTGGCCGGCGCGGCGGAGGTGAGGACCGCCTTCCACACGATCGTGCGCAACGCCCGCGCGTACGACCCCGGGGCGCGGATCGAAGGGGTCCAGATCCAGGAACTGCTCCCGCAGGGCCAGGAGGTCATCGTGGGCGCGGTGACCGACCCCACCTTCGGCAAGATCGTGGCCTTCGGTCTGGGCGGGGTGCTCGTCGAGGTGCTGAAGGACGTCACCTTCCGGCTCGCGCCCGTGGACGCCGACGAGGCGCTGTCCATGCTGGACTCGCTCCGCTCGGCCGAGATCCTGCGCGGGGTGCGCGGGCAGGCGGGCGTGGACCGGTGGGCGATCGCCGAGCAGATCCGCCGGGTCTCCCAACTCGTCTCCGACTTCCCCGAGATCGCCGAGGTCGACCTCAATCCGGTGATCGCCACTCCGGACGGCGCGGTCGCGGCGGACATCCGGGTGATCCTCTCCGAGGCGCCCGAGAAGGAACGCCGACGCTACACGCGCGAGGAGATCCTCACCTCCATGCGCCGGTTGATGCAGCCGTCCTCCGTCGCCGTGATCGGCGCCTCCGACGAGCCGGGAAAGATCGGCAACTCGGTGATGCGCAACCTCGTCGACGGCGGCTTCTCCGGGGAGATCCACCCGGTGAACCCCAGGGCCGATGACATTCTGGGCCGCAAGGCGTACAAGAGTGTCACGGACGTTCCCGGTGAGGTGGATGTGGCCGTCTTCGCCATCCCCGCCGCCCGTGTGGCCGGGGCGCTGGAGGAGGTGGGACGCAAGAGGATCCCCAACGCGGTCCTGATTCCCTCCGGGTTCGCGGAGACCGGGGAGCACCGACTCCAGGCGGAGATCGTGGAGATCGCCGAGCGGTACGGCATCCGGCTGCTGGGCCCCAACATCTACGGCTACTACTCGACGTGGCAGGACCTGTGCGCCACGTTCTGCACGCCCTACGACGTCAAGGGCGGGGTCGCGCTGACCTCGCAGTCCGGGGGCATCGGGATGGCCATCCTCGGCTTCGCCCGCACCACGAAGACGGGTGTGTCGGCGATCGTCGGCCTCGGCAACAAGTCGGACCTGGACGAGGACGACCTGCTGACCTGGTTCGGCGAGGACCCGCACACCGAGTGCATCGCGATGCACCTGGAGGACCTCAAGGACGGGCGTGCGTTCGTGCGGGCCGCCCGGGAGACCGTCCCCAGGAAGCCGGTGGTGGTCCTGAAGGCGGGGCGGACCGCGGCGGGCGCCCGGGCCGCGGGGTCGCACACCGGGGCGCTCGCGGGCGACGACGCCGTGTACGACGACATCCTGCGGCAGGCCGGCGTCATCCGGGCTCCCGGTCTGCACGACATGCTGGAGTACGCGCGCGCGTTGCCGGTGCTGCCCACCCCCAAGGGGGACAACGTCGTCATCATCACCGGGGCCGGCGGCAGCGGTGTCCTGCTGTCGGACGCGGTCTCCGACAACGGACTGACCCTGATGGAGATCCCCCCGGATCTGGACGCCGCCTTCCGGGAGTTCATCCCGCCCTTCGGGGCCGCGGGCAACCCGGTGGACATCACGGGCGGGGAGCCGCCGTCGACGTACGAGGCGACGATCCGGCTGGGCCTGACGGACCCGCGCATCCACGCACTGGTCCTCGGCTACTGGCACACCATCGTCACCCCGCCCATGGTGTTCGCCGAACTCACCGCGCGCGTGGTGGCCGAGTTCCGGGAGCGCGGCATCGAGAAGCCGGTGGTGGCGTCGCTGGCCGGGGACGTCGAGGTCGAGGAGGCCTGCCAGTACCTGTACGAACGGGGTGTCGTGGCGTACCCGTACACGACCGAGAGGCCGGTGGCCGTGCTCGGCGCGAAGTACCGCTGGGCGCGGGCGGCCGGGTTGCTGGGGGGCGGTTCATGAGGTGAGTGAGCACGGGGGCCGCCGACGGTGCGCGCCGACGGCCCCCCGGACCCGCACGCGCACGAAAGGCATGGGACAGGGGGCGCTGGCCAGAACTTTCGACGCAAGGGGTGCTGGGCATACATGACATCCACCGATCTACCGACGTCCGTCCCCTACCGCGAGGTGACGGACCGCAACGGCCGCGTGTACCGGATCGGCGAGAGCGACGTCGACATCATGGGCCGTTCCCGTATCTGGATGGTCGTCCTGCCCTGGGTGGGCATGACGGGCATCGGCGCCGCCGCGTTCGCGTTCGCGTCGGCACAGGACACGCTCCACACGGCGCAGCTGTGGCGCGACGGGCACATCTACCGGCTGCTGGGCGTCTGGGTGTTCTTCCAGGCGGCCACGGCCTTCCCCGCCGGCCGGTTGCGGGAGAGCGGCCGGCTGCCCGCCCGTACGGCCATGGCGGCCGGGGCGTGCGCCATGCTGCTGGGCTCCCTGGCGGCGGCGTTCGCTCCGCACAGCACCGTCGGCCTTCTCGGCTTCGGGGTGTGCGGCGGCATCGGTGCCGGCCTCGTCCACGCCACGTGCGTGACCATGGCCGGCAAGTGGTACCCGGAGCACAGGGGCGCCGGGACGGGCTTCGTGAGCGGCGGTTTCGCCCACGGGTCCGTGCCCTTCCTGCTGTTGCTCACCTCCGTACTCGACCCGGCCGGCCACACCGTGGTGCTCACCGCGCTCGGGGTCGGGCTGTGTCTGATGGTGGCGGCGGTCGGCAGCTTCTTCGAGGATCCGCCGCAGAACTGGTGGCCCGCGCACACGGCCCCCGTCCCGGGCTCCGTGCTCCGTCCAGGCCGCGGAAACCCCGTACCGGGCACGCGGGATGCGCGGATCCGCCGCGTTCTGGAGCGGAATCCCCCGGCGGTCAGGCAGTACACACCGAAGGAGGCCGCCCGCGCCCCCGTCCTGTGGCTGCTGTCGCTCTGTCTGCTGGGCACGACCCTGATCGACGTCTTCGGGATCGCCTTCCAGGTGCCGTTCGGTGCGGACATGGGGTTCGCGGGCGGTGTCGTCGCCACGGCGATGTCCCTGACGGCGATCGTCAGCGGCACCGGGGCAGGCGTGATCGGCTGGATCTCCGACCGCCGCGGCCGGCGCACCACCCTGGTGGTGGTCTGTGCCGTACTGGGCGCGGCCCAGTTCGGCGTACCGGTGTCGGGCCAGGCGGGCAGCGTGCCGTTCTTCCTCGTCTGCTCGATGGTCTCCGGGTTCGCCGGCGGCGCGGTGCTCCCGCTGATCGCGGCCATGACGGCGGACTTCTTCGGTGAGAACCACAGCGCCACCCACTACGGGATGGTCTACAGCTCGAACCTGATCTCGGGGCTCGTCGCCTCCGGTCTGGGCGCGGTCGTCGTCGGTGAGTGGAACTACCACGACGCGTTCGTCCTGGCGGGCTCCGTCGGCCTGGCCTCCGCGGTCCTGGCCCTCTTCCTGAAGGCACCGGGCAGGCCCGACGCCCGGCGCATCGTCCCCAACCCGCATCCGCTCGGCGAGGAGATGGCGTGACATGACGGCAGACCCCATAGCCACGAACAGCTCGTCGGCCGGCCCCGGGGCCGCGGGCCGGTCCTATCGCGAGGTGACCGACGCCCACGGCCGTGTCTACCGCATCGGTGAGACCGACCGGGACATCCTCGGCCACTCCCGCAAGCTCATGGTGTATCTCCCGTGGATCGCCATGATGGCCATCAGTGTCTTCGAGTACGCGTACGGCTCCGCGGAGGACACCTTGTCCCACGCGCACGGCTGGACGCAGAGCAACACCTTCTGGATCCTCAGCGTCTGGGTGTTCTTCCAGGCCGGCATCGCCTTCCCGTGCGGCTGGCTGCGGGAGCGCGGGGTGCTGACCGCGCGCAGGGCGATGTTCCTCGGGTCCGGGATGTGTCTGGTCGGCTTCCTGGCCCTGTCGCACCTGAGCGACGTATGGGCGGCGATCCTGGGCTTCGGTGTGGTCGGCGGGATCGGTGCCGGTCTCGTCTACGCGACCTGTATCAACATGGTCGGCAAGTGGTTCCCGGAACGGCGCGGCGCGCGGACCGGGTTCGTCAACGGCGGCTTCGCGTACGGATCGCTGCCGTTCATCTTCATCTTCAACTACGCGTTCGACACCGCGAACTACAACGAGGTGCTGGACCTGATCGGCTGCTACATCCTGATCGTGGTGGTGTGCTGCGCCTTCTTCTTCAAGGACCCGCCGAAGAACTGGTGGCCCGCCGACATCGACCCGCTCGCCGTCTCCGGCAACCGGAAGAACGCGGCCGCTCTCGTCAAGAACCCGCCCGCGGTACGGCAGTACACCCCCGGGGAGGCCATCAGGACCGGCATGCTGCCCCTGATGTGGATCTCCATCGTGATGACGGCCGGGGTGTCGATCTTCGGGATCTCGTTCCAGGTCGACTTCGCCAAGCAGGTGGGCTTCGGACCGCTGGTGGCGGCGTCGTCCATGGGCGTGATGGCGGTCATCAACGGCATCGGCCGGGGTGTCGTGGGCTGGCTGTCCGACATCTGGGGCCGTAAGCCGACCCTGGTGTTCGTCATCGTCGTCCTCGGCCTCGCGCAGTTCGGGGTGATCTGGGCCGGGGACATCAAGAGCGAATGGCTGTTCCTGTTCTTCGCGTTCCTCTCCGGGTTCGGCGGCGGCGCGTTCTACCCGATGTTCGCGGCGCTGACCCCGGACTACTTCGGGGAGAACTACAACGCCACCAACTACGGCCTGGTGTACAGCGGCAAGCTGGTCAGCGGTCTGTTCGGCGGCGGTCTCGGCTCGATGGTGGTCGCGGCCTGGGGCTACGACGGCGCGTACGCCCTGGCCGGGGGTGTCTCGATGGTGGCGGCGGCGATCGCCCTGCTGCTGCGGCAGCCGGGCCGGAGCCGGCAGGCGACACCGGCTCCGGAACCGCGCACGACCGGCTGACCGGCTGACCGGCGTACCGCCGGGCCCGCTCACCGGCCTACCGGCCGGCCCTCGTAGGTCCTGTGGTGGCCTTCCCGCGTCCGGGAGGGCCACCGCCGTATCGGCCGGTGCCGGGCCGGCTCAGGACTCCGCCCGGGCGTGGTACGACCGCCGGGTGTGCTCGGTGTGTTCGCGCATCAGCCGGGTGGCCCGCTGCTCGTCGCGGTCGGCGATCGCGGAGATCAGCTCCCGGTGCTCGGTCCAGGACTGCTGTCCCCGCTGCCGGGCGACCGGGGTGTAGTACCAGCGCACCCGCCGGTCGACCTGCCCGGCCAGCTCCGCGAGGACCGCGTTGCCCGCGAGCTCCATCACCTTCGCGTGGAAGCGGGCGTTCAGCGTGACCGCCCCGTCCACGTCGTCCTCGGCGACGGCATGCTCTCCCTGGGCGCACAGCTCCTCCAGGGCCGCGATGCCCGCGCTGCCCGCGTGTGCGGCGGCGAGCCGGGCGGCCTCGGCCTCCAGCAGCGTACGCACCGTGAGGAGCTGGTCGGCCTCCTCCTCCGTCGGTTCGTGCACGAACGCGCCCTGGGCGGGGCGCAGATCGACCCAGCCCTCGGTGTTCAGCCGCTGCAGTGCCTCGCGCACCGGCTGCCGGGAGACTCCGAGATGCCCGGCGAGTTCGCTCTCGACGAGATGCTGACCGGGCTGCAGGGCGCGGGTGGTGATGAGTTCGAGCAGCGCCTCGTAGACACGGTCGCGCAGCGGGCCGGGGCGCTCCAGCCTGGGCACCGCTCCCTGCGGCAGTCCTGTCGACAACATCGCGGTCCCCCTCCAGGGCAACGACGGCGCGGTAGCCGGGAAAGCCAGTATGGATTGTCTTTCGTCTACAGTCTACGGCGCGCAGGGAGCGTGGCAGGGGGCGAATCGGTCGTTGTCGTACGACGGCCGCGGCGCGACCCGTCGCCCCGCGGGACGGGCATGGACACGCGGCAACGGTCACCGAGCCCCGGGACCGCTCACGGACATCGGACGACCTGGCCCGCGTACGACAGGTTGCCGCCGAAGCCGAAGAGGAGCACCCGGTCCCCCGAGGAGATCTCCCCGCGTTCCACGAGCTTGGACAGGGCGAGCGGGATGCTCGCCGCCGAGGTGTTGCCGGACTCGGCGACATCGCGGGCGACGACCGCGTTGACCGCGCCGAGCTTCTCGGCGAGCGGCTCGATGATGCGCAGGTTCGCCTGGTGCAGCACGACCGCGGCGAGGTCCTCGGGCGCGGTGCCGGCCCGTTCGCAGACCTGCCGGGCGATGGGCGGCAGCTGGGTGGTGGCCCAGCGGTACACGCTCTGCCCCTCCTGCGCGAACCGCGGCGGCGTGCCCTCGATGCGCACCGCGTGCCCCATGCCGGGCACCGAACCCCACAGCACCGGCCCGATCCCGGTCTCGGCGCCCGGTGGGCACGCCTCGACCACGGCGGCCCCGGCGCCGTCCCCGACCAGGACACAGGTCGTACGGTCGGTCCAGTCCGTCACGGCGGACATCTTGTCGGCGCCGATGACGAGCGCCCGGGTGGCCGCGCCCGCGCGCACGGTGTGGTCGGCGGTGGCGAGGGCGTGGGTGAAGCCCGCGCAGACGACGTTGATGTCCATCGCGGCCGGCTGCGGGATGCCGAGGCGTGCGGCGACACGGGCGGCCATGTTCGGCGAACGGTCGACGGCGGTGGAGGTGGCGACCAGCACCAGGTCGATCTCGCCGGGGGCCAGGCCCGCCGCCGCGAGCGCCTTGGCGGCGGCGTGCGCGGCCAGCTCGTCGACGGGCTCGTCGGGGCCGGCGATGTGGCGTGTGCGGATGCCCACCCGTGATCTGATCCACTCGTCGCTGGTGTCGACCATGCCCGCCAGGTCCTCGTTGGTGAGCACCTTGGCGGGCTGGTAGTGGCCGACGGCGGCGATGCGTGAGCCGTGCATGGGTGGGTCCCCTCCGTTGCCGTGGGTAGCGGGATCCACCAGTCTGATCAGTGACTCACGGGTACGACGGCAGGTGAAGCGACAGGAATGGCGCGTCCGCGTTGTCGGCTTCCCGCAGCCCTCGGACGGCCGGGCATCCGCGGCCCGGCCGCCCGGGGCTCCTCCGCCGGCTCATCCGGTGAACAGTTGCTTCGCCTTCAGGACCAGCTCGTACAGGCCGTAGCACAGGGGTGCCCCCACCCACAGCCAGGCGAGGACGGTCAGGGTCCGCCGCTCAGGCGGGCTGCTCTCGCCGGCCATCGGCGGCCTCCTTCGGTACGGAGAGGTGGTGGCGGGGGTGGACGGGCCGGACCAGTTCGTTGGCGATGAACCCGATCACGAGCAGACCGATCATGATCATGAAGGACAGGCCGTAGAGATCCGGGCCGTGCTTCCCGGCCGCCTTCTGGTGGTCCGCGATCCAGTTCACGATCAGCGGCCCGAGGACTCCCGCGGTCGACCAGGCGGTGAGCAGCCGGCCGTGGATCGCCCCCACCTGGTAGGCCCCGAAGAGGTCCTTCAGATAGGCGGGGACGGTTGCGAAGCCGCCGCCGTAGAAGGAGAGGATCACCAGCGCGCAGAGGACGATCAGGGGCTTGGACGAGTCGCCGAAGGACGCGATGAGCAGATACATCAGCGCGCCGACGCCCAGGTAGACGCGGTAGATGTTCTTGCGGCCGATCAGGTCGGAGGCCGAGGACCAGCCGATGCGGCCCGCCATGTTCGCCGCCGACAGCAGGGCGACGAAGCCGGCGGCCGCGGAGACCGACACGGGCGTCGAGGTGTCCGCGAAGAAGTCCGTGATCATGGGGGCGGCCTTCTCCAGGATGCCGATGCCGGCGGTCACGTTCATACAGAGGACGACCCACAGGCACCAGAACTGGGGGGTGCGCACGGCGCTGCGGGCGGAGACCTGCACGCCGTCGACGACGCTCGGCCCGTCCGCCACGGGCTGCTCGGTGCGCGGCACCCGCACCAGCAGCACGCCCAGCGACATGAAGACGGCGTACGCGAGGCCGTGCACCAGGAAGGCGAGCGCGATCCCGGAGTGGTCGGAGCCGAACGACTGCAGCATCTGCGCCGACCAGGGCGAGGCGATGAGCGCGCCGCCGCCGAAGCCCATGATGGCGATGCCGGTGGCCATGCCGGGCCGGTCCGGGAACCACTTGATCAGCGTGGAGACCGGCGAGATGTAGCCGATGCCTAGGCCGATACCGCCGACGAACCCGTAGCCGAGGACGATCAGCCAGTACTGCTCGCTCGCCGCACCGAGCGCGGAGATCAGAAAGCCGGAGGAGAAGCAGACGAGGGCCACGGTCATCGCCCAGCGGGGCCCGTTGCGCTCGACGAGGGTGCCGCCGAACGCGGCGGACAGGCCGAGCATGACGATGGCGAGCTGGAACGGCAGGGCGCTTTCGGTGCCGTTGAGGTGGAGCGCGGATTCCAGGGGCGGCTTGAACACGCTCCAGGCGTACGCCTGGCCGATGGAGAGGTGGACGGACAGAGCGGCGGGCGGCACCAGCCAGCGGCTCCATCCCGGGGGTGCGACGGGAGGGCTCATGGGCTCGAACGGTAGGCAGCCGGACAGGAGTTGAGAACCCGTCGCGTCGACCGTATGCGATGAACGGTATGCGGGCTGCGGCGAACGGTCAGGCGGGAGGATGCGGGTGCGCGGACTCTTGCCGAGGCCAGGTCCATACTGTAGACAATATTTCGTCGACACTCTTCGACGCTCTCTCATCGACGGTCTTCGTCGATCCGATGTTCCCCGCCTCCGCGGTACTCCCTCGACCGAACGGAGCGTTCCCCGTGAAAGTCGCAGTCCTCGGCGCCGGTGCGATCGGCGCCTACGTCGGCGCCGCACTCCACCGTGCGGGCGCCGATGTGCATCTCATCGCCCGTGGACCGCATCTGACGGCCATGAGGCGGCACGGCGTACACGTGCGCAGCCCCCGCGGCGACTTCACCGCGCACGTCCACGCCACCGACGACCCGGCCGACGTCGGCCCGGCCGACTATGTCCTCCTGGGCCTGAAGGCCCACGCGTACGCGGCGTGCGGTCCGCTGATCGCGCCGCTTCTGCACGACAGCACGGCGGTCGTGGCTGCCCAGAACGGCATCCCCTGGTGGTACTTCCACCGGCACGGCGGCCCCCATGACGGCCGCCGGGTCGAGAGCGTGGACCCGGACGGCGCGGTCAGTGCGGTGCTCGCGCCCGAACGGGCCGTCGGCTGCGTCGTCTACGCGGCGACCGAGCTGGACGGCCCGGGGGTCGTACGCCATCTCGAAGGCACCCGGTTCTCCGTCGGCGAGCCCGACCGGAGCGTCTCGGCGCGCTGCGTGGAGTTCAGCGAGGCGATGCGGGCGGGCGGGCTCAAATGCCCGGTGGAGCCCGACCTGCGCAACGACATCTGGCTCAAGCTGCTCGGCAACATCTCCTTCAACCCGATCAGCGCGCTGGCCCGCGCGACCATGCGGCAGATGTGTGTGCACGGCGGCACCCGCAGGGTCATCGAGACCATGATGACCGAGACCCTGGCGGTCGCCGGGGCCCTCGGCTGCACGGTCGGCGTCTCCATCGAACGGCGGCTCGCGGGCGCGGAACGCGTCGGCGACCACCGCACCTCCACACTCCAGGACCTGGAGCGCGGCAGACCGCTCGAACTCGACGTCCTGCTCGCCGCCGTCGTCGAACTGGCAGAGATCACCGGCGTGGAGGTGCCGACCCTGCGCACCGTGCACGCCATCTCGGACCTGCTCGCGCTGAGGAGCGCCGCATGAGGAAACGAGAACCCAGGACCTACACCCGGCTCACCCGCCCGCTCGTCCGGGACTCTCGCGACGAGCCGTTCCGTGAGGCGAGCTGGGACGAGGCGCTGGACCGTACCGCCCGCGGACTCGCGGCGGCCCGCGGCGCGTTCGGCATGTTCTCCTGCGCCCGCGCCACCAACGAGATGAACTACGTGGCACAGAAGTTCGCCCGCGTCGTCATGGGCACCAACAACGTCGACTCCTGCAACCGCACCTGCCACGCCCCGAGCGTCGCGGGCCTGTCGGCCGCCTTCGGTTCGGGCGGGGGGACGTCGTCCTACGAGGAGATCGAGCACACCGACGTCATCGTGATGTGGGGCTCCAACGCCCGCTTCGCGCACCCGATCTTCTTCCAGCACGTGCTGAAGGGGATCGGGAACGGCGCCCGGATGTACGCGGTCGACCCGCGCCGCACCACGACCGCCGAGTGGGCGGACAGCTGGCTCGGGCTGAACGTCGGGACCGACATCCCGATGGCGCACGCGATCGGCCGCGAGATCATCCACGCGGGGCTGGTCAACGAGACGTTCGTCGAGCGGGCGACCTCCGGCTTCGAGGAGTACCGCGCACTGGTCGAGCCGTGGACGCTGTCGCTCGCCGAGAAGGTGACGGGCGTACCGGCCCGCGCCGTCCGCGAGCTGGCGCACGCCTACGCCCGCGCCGAGCGCGCCCAGCTGTGCTGGACCCTCGGCATCACCGAGCACCACAACGGCACCGACAACGTGCGCGCGCTGATCAACCTGTCCCTGCTGACGGGGCATGTCGGCCGCTACGGCTCGGGCCTGCAGCCCCTGCGCGGCCAGAACAACGTGCAGGGCGGCGGCGACATGGGCGCCATCCCCAACCGGCTGCCCGGCTTCCAGGACATCCTTGACCCCGGGACGCGCCACAAGTTCGAGTCCGCCTGGGACACCGTCATCCAGCCGCACTACGGGCTGAACCTCACGGAGATGTTCGAGGCGATGGAGGACGGCTCGCTGAGGGCCGTCTACTGCATCGGCGAGAACCCGGCGCAGTCGGAGGCGGACAGCGAGCAGGCGGTACGGCGGCTGCGGGCGCTCGACTTCCTCGTCGTGCAGGACATCTTCCTCACCAGGACCGCCGAACTGGCGCATGTGGTGCTGCCCGCGACCGCCGGCTGGGCGGAGACGGAGGGCACGACGACCAACAGCGAGCGGCGGGTGCAGCGCGTACGGCGTGCGGTCGCCCCGCCCGGTGCGGCCCGCGAGGACATCGACATCCTCTGCGCCCTGGCGGCACGCCTCGGCCACGACTGGAAGTACGCCGACGCCGAGGCGGTCTGGAACGAGCTGAGGTCGGTGTCCCCGGACCACTACGGGATGACCTACGCGCGTCTGGAGGAGCACCAGGGCATCCAGTGGCCCTGCCCGAGCACCGACGGCCTCGAACCGGGCTATCTGCACGGCAGGTTGTGGGCGGCGGACCCGGCGGAGCGCGGCGCTCTCGCGCCCTTCGGCCTCGTCCAGCACGATCCGCCCGTCGATCTCACGGACGAGGAGTTCCCGATCCGGCTGACGACCGGGCGGCGGCTGGACTCGTACAACACCGGGGTGCAGAGCGGCGGTTTCGCCTCCCCGCTGCGGCGCGGCGAGAGTGTCGAACTGTGCCCGGAGGACGCGGAGCGCTACGGGGTGGCCGTCGGCGAGGAGGTCCGGGTGAGCTCGCGGCGCGGGTCGGTGGTGGCGCCGGTGTGGATCGACCCGGCGCTGCGGCCCGGACTCGCCTTCATGACCATGCACTTTCCCGACGAGGTGGACACCAACCAGCTGACGATCGAGGCCAACTGCCCGATCGCGGGCACGGCGGAGTTCAAGGCGTCGGCGATCCGTGTCGAGAAGCTTCCGGCAACGACCCGCGTGAGGTGATGGCATGGACCTGCACTTCGGCGACAGCGAGCCGACGGACGAGGAACGGGCGGCCGTCGACGCCCTGCTCGGCCCTCCCGAGTCCGCGTGGGAGGGTGCCGACCGCTCCGAGGAGGACCTCAGGTGGGCGCGCGGCGGACGCGCCGCCCGGGACCGCCGTGAGCTGCTGCTGCCGGGGCTGCACGCGATCAACGACCGGATCGGCTGGATCAGCGCGGGCGCCCTCGGCTATCTGTGCCGGCGGCTGACCGTGCCGCCCGCGGAGGCCTACGGGGTCGCCACCTTCTACGCGATGTTCTCGGTCGCGCCCCGGCCCGCGACCGTACTGCACGTCTGCACCGACCTTGCCTGCACGGCCGCCGGGGCTGGCGCGCTGTGCGCGGGGATCGAGGCCCGGCTCGGGCCCGGCAGCGGTGTCGGCGTCGAGCGGAGCCCCTGCCTCGGCCTGTGCGAGCGCGCTCCGGCGACGCTCGCGATCAGGGCCGGGGATCCGGTCCGTACGGCGGTGTCGGCGCCGGCGACGGCGGAGGCCGCGGTGCTCGCCGCGAGCGCCCCCGACTCGGCGCCGCCGGAACCTCCGGCGCAGCGGGCGGTTCCCCAGGCAGGCGACCCCTCGCTGATCCTGCTGCGCCGGGTCGGCGTCGTCGACCCGGCCTCGCTGGACGACTACCGCGCCCACGGCGGCTACACGGCCCTGCGCCGGGCCTTCGCGCTGGGCCCCGCCGGGGTGATACGGGAGGTGACCGACTCGGGTCTGGTCGGGCGCGGCGGCGCCGCCTTCCCCACCGGCCGCAAGTGGCAGGCCACGGCGTCCCAGCCCGGCCGCCCGCATCATCTGGTGTGCAACGCCGACGAGTCGGAGCCGGGCACCTTCAAGGACCGCGTGATCATGGAGGGTGACCCGTACGCGCTGGTGGAGGCGATGACGATCGCGGGCTGTGCGATCGGTGCGCACCGCGGCTGGATCTATCTGCGCGGCGAGTACCCGCGCGCGCTTCAGCGGCTGGAGCACGCGATCGCCCAGGCACGCGCGCGGGGTCTGCTCGGCGACGACATCCTCGGTCAGGGGTACGCCTTCGACATCGAGATCCGCCGGGGCGCGGGCGCTTACATCTGCGGTGAGGAGACCGCCCTGTTCAACTCCATCGAGGGGTACCGGGGCGAGCCGCGCAGCAAGCCGCCGTTCCCGGTGGAGAAAGGGCTGTTCGGCGAGCCCACCGTCGAGAACAACGTGGAGACGCTGGTCAACGTCCTGCCGATCCTGACGCAGGGCGCGGAGGCCTACGCGGCGATCGGCACGGAGCACTCCACGGGGCCCAAGCTGTTCTGTGTCTCGGGGAGCGTCGCGCGGCCGGGCGTCTACGAAGTGCCCTTCGGCGTCACCCTCGGCGAGCTGCTGGCACTGGCCGGGGTGCGGCCGGGGCTGCGGGCCGTGCTGCTGGGCGGTGCGGCCGGTGGCTTCGTACGCCCCGACGAAACGGACATCCCGCTCACCTTCGAAGGCACCCGGCGAGCCGGGACCACGCTCGGCTCCGGGGTCGTCATGGCCTTCGACGACACCGTGCCGCTCCCCCGGCTGCTGCTGCGGATCGCCGAGTTCTTCCGCGACGAGTCCTGCGGACAGTGCGTGCCCTGCCGGGTGGGGACCGTGCGGCAGCAGGAGGCGCTGCAGCGGATCGTGGAGCGCACGGGCGCGGCGGCCGCCGATGACATCGCGCTGCTCAGGGAGGTGGGCCGAGCCCTGCGAGACGCCTCGATCTGCGGTCTCGGACAGACCGCGTGGAACGCCGTGGAATCCGCCGTCGACCGTCTGGGGGCCTACGAATGACCGCGATACCGCTCGGAGTGCCGCGCCGGCTGGTCGAGTTCACCCTCGACGGGCAGACGGTCAGGGTGCCCGAGGGCTCGACGATCCTGGACGCCTGCCGGGATGCCGGGAAGGACGTCCCGACCCTGTGCCAGGGCGACACACTCACCCCGAAGAACGCCTGCCGGTTGTGTGTCGTCGAGGTCGAGGGCGCGCGCACCCTCGTGCCGGCCTGCTCGCGCAGGGCGGAGCCCGGTATGGAGGTCGGGACCGACACCGAGCGCGTGCGTCACAGCCGGAGGCTGGTGCTGGAGCTCCTCGCGTCCTCGGTCGATCTGTCGACGACCCCGAGGGCCGCCGAGTGGCTGAAGGAGTACGGCGCGGAGCCGGACCGCTTCGGCCCCGACGCGGCCCGGCTGGGCGAGCAGCCGCGGATCGACAACGAGCTGTATGTGCGCGACTACGACAAGTGCATCCTGTGCTACAAGTGCGTGGACGCCTGCGGCGAGCAGTGGCAGAACACCTTCGCGATCGCCGTGTCCGGGCGCGGCTTCGACGCCCGTATCGCCGTCGAGCACGACGGTCCGCTGACCGGCTCGGCATGTGTGTACTGCGGCAACTGCATCGAGGTGTGCCCCACCGGGGCGCTGTCCTTCAAGTCGGAGTTCGACCGGCGCGCCGCGGGTACCTGGGACGAGTCGGCGCAGACGCGTACGACGACCGTCTGCGCGTACTGCGGTGTGGGCTGCAATCTCACTCTGCACGTGCAGGACAATGAGATCGTGAAGGTCACCTCCCCGCACGACAACCCGGTGACCCACGGCAACCTCTGCATCAAGGGCCGTTTCGGCTACCAGCACGTACAGAACCGGGGCTGATCAGAACATGGGACGAGTCACGGAACGACGCAAGGTGATCCGCATCCGGGACGGCGCGGTCTCCGCCCGCCCGGACACGCTCGTCGCGGAGGAACCACTGGAGATCAGGCTCAACGGCAAACCGCTCGCGATCACCATGCGCACCCCGGGCGACGACTTCGCGCTCGCGGCCGGATTCCTGGTCAGCGAGGGGGTGCTCGGCGCGGCTGACGAGCTGCGCAACATCGTCTACTGCGCCGGGGCGACCGTCGACGGATCGAACACGTACAACGTGGTGGACGTGCAGACCGCGCCGGGCGTGACCGTCCCCGACATCACCCTCGAACGCAATGTCTACACGACCTCGTCGTGCGGTCTGTGCGGCAAGGCGAGCCTGGACGCGGTCCGTACGACGGCTCGCTGGCCCATCGCCGACAACCCCCCGGTCCGGGTGGACCCGGAGCTGCTCGCGAGCCTCCCCGACCGGCTGCGGGCCGCACAGCGGGTCTTCGACCGGACCGGCGGGCTGCACGCGGCGGCCCTGTTCACCGAGGACGGGGAACTGCTCGACATCCGCGAGGACGTGGGCCGGCACAACGCGGTCGACAAGCTGGTCGGGCGAGCCCTGCAGAACGGGGACCTGCCCCTGTCCCGGACCCTGCTGCTGGTCTCGGGGCGGGCCTCCTTCGAGCTGGCGCAGAAGGCCGTGATGGCGGGCATCCCGGTGCTGGCGGCGGTCTCGGCGCCCTCGTCGCTGGCGGTCGACCTGGCCGCGGAGACGGGTCTGACCCTGGTGGGCTTTCTGCGGGGCAGCTCCATGAACGTGTACGCGGGCGAGGACCGCATCACCCTGCGGACCGCGGCCGCCCAGGGCTGACGGCTCCCCGCGGCACGGCGGCGGGGCCCCGACCGGCGGGGAGCGCCCCCTGCGCCGCAGGGGCCCCGTCTCAGTTCCGCTCCTGGGCCACCTCCCTTCCGTCGCCTTCGGGGGATCGCCACCGTCGGAGGAGGTCTTGGACGGCGGGATGGCGGGGGCGCAGGCCGGATTGCGTCGGACCGGCACGAAAGGGGCACCGGTATGGGCCTGCGAGGACAGCGGATCGTCGTCGGCGGCACGTCGGGCATCGGACTCGCGGTCGCGGAGGCGGCCGCTCGGGAGGGGGCGGAGGTGGTGGTCGCCTCACGGCGGCAGGAGAACGTGGACGCCGCGCTGCGGCGGCTCCCGGAGGGCACCGAGGGCCGGGCGCTCGACGCCACCGACGAGGACGCGGTACGCGCCTTCTTCGAGGCGGTCGGGGACTTCGACCACCTGGTCTGCACGGCCGGTGAGTCGCTGCTCATGGAGAGCCTGGCCGATGCGGATCTGGCGCGGGCGCGGCGTTTTCTGGACACCCGGCTGTGGGGCGCGTACACGGCCGTCATGCACGGGGCGTCCCGGATCCGCCAGGGCGGTTCCGTGGTGCTGACCACGGGGACCGCGGGCCGCAGGCCGCTGCCCGGCACCACCGTGGCCGCGAGCCTGTGCGGCGCGATGGAGTCGCTCACCCGGGCGCTGGCCCTGGAGCTCGCCCCGGTCCGGGTGAACGTGGTCTCCCCGGTCTGGTCCGCACCGAACTGTGGCGGGAGATGACCGGGGAGGACCGGGACGCGCTCTTCGGGGCCGCCACCGCCTCGCTCCCGGTGGGGCGGGTGGGGACGCCGGAGGATGTCGCGGAGGCGTATCTGTATCTGATGCGTGGCGGCTACAGCACCGGCTCGGTGGTGGTCGTGGACGGCGGCGGTCCGCTGGTCTGACGGTCGTGCCTCCGCATGGGGGCGGGGCCCGACCGGTCACCCGGTGGCCAGGCGCACCCGCGAGGCCGTCACGACCGATCCCAGGCGTGGGAAGTCGAGCCGGACCGACGCCTCGTGCTCGGCGGTGGTGAACGCGGCCATGGCGTCCTCGGCGAAGACGAGGGCATAGCCGAGGTCGGCGGCGGCGCGGGCGGTGGACTCCACGCCCAGGTTGGTGGCGATTCCACCGAACACCAGGGTGCTGACGCCCCGTTCCCGCAGGTGCTCGTCGAGACGGGTGCCCTGGAAGCCGCCGATCGTCCCCTTCACGACCTCCAGGTCGCCGTCCCTGAGCAGGCCGTCCGCCAGTCCGCTGCCGGGCGGCTGTTCGGCGACCGAGGGGCGTTCGACGCGGGTGAGCACGACGAGGGCGCCGGCCGCGCGGAACGTCTGCGCCAACTCCTCGGCGGCGTGCAGGACTTCGGTGCCCTTACGGGGCTCCAGGGGCAGCGCGACGATGCGGTCCATCAGATCGACGAGCACGAGCGCGGTGCGCGTGGGATCGAGTGTGAGAGGTGCGGTCATGACGGAACGTTAGCCGTCGTCAGCCCTCCGTGCCCGAGATCCGGATCAGCAGATCCATGAAACGGTCGCGCTCGGCCGCCGAGAGCGGGGCGAGCAGGGTGTCATTCGCCTGGCGGGCGGCCTTCTCACAGCGGTCCAGCAGCCGTGCGCCGTCCGGAGTGAGCGACACGGCGTTCTTGCGCCGGTCCCCGGGGTCCGGCGCGCGCACCACGAGACCCGCGGACTGCAGGTCGTTGAGGATGCCGACCAGGTCCTTCGGGTCGAGCCCGATGCCGCGGCCGAGATCGGCCTGGGCGACCGGGGCGAGGTCGCGGACGGCCGAGAGCACCACGTGGTGCCACATCTTCAGACCTTCGGCGGCGAGCGCCTCGGCCACCAGGGCGCGGCCGCGGGCGGCGGCGCGCCCGAGGAGCCAGCTCGGGAGGGAGCGGATCGCGGTGAGGGGAGGTTCGGCAGCCATGGCGGAAGCCTAGCGAAAAATCGTTGGACTCCCCAATGAAATTGGCTACCGTTGGGATCACCAACGACTTCTGGAGGTGCGATGCGCCGCGTCCGCTACGAATCCACCCACGGCCCCCTGTTCGTCGAGGAGGCCCCGGTGCCCTCTGCGGGCCACGGCGAACTCCTGGTGCGCTGCGAGGCCGTGGGGGTCACCCTGCCGGTCGTGCGCACGGTCACCGAGGCCGCCGAGCCGATCCCGCTCGGCGGGGAGATCGCGGGCGAGGTGGTGGCGGTCGGCGGCGGCGTAAGCCGCTTCCGGGCCGGTGACCGCGTGACGGGACTGTGCTTCGGGCACGGGTACGCCGACTTCGCCGTGCTGCACGAGACCATGGCCTCCCCCGTACCGGACCACGCCACGGCCGTCGACGCCGTCGCCCTGGTCCGCAGCGGACTGGTCGCGCTCGGGGCGCTGACCGCGGCCCGCCCGGAGCCGGGCGAGTCGGCGCTGGTCACGGGGGCCGCGAGCGGTGTCGGTCAGCTCGCGGTCCAACTGGCCCGGACACGCGGTGCGTCCCGCGTCGTGGGCGCGGTGTCGGGCGCATGGAAGGCGGAGTTCGTACGTTCGCTCGGCGCCGACGAGGTGGTCACCTACGACGCCCCCGACTGGGGGGAACCCGTCGACTACGCCCTGGACGCGGTCGGCGGCGCCCTGCTCACCCCGGCTCTGGGTGCCGTGGCCCCGGGCGGGCGGCTCGTGGTGTACAGCTCGGGCGGCGGCACCCTTCAGGCGTACGACCTGCTGGCGGGTGCGAAGACCGTGACCGGGTTCCAGATGGCACGGATCGCCCGGGGGCGGCCGGAGTTGTACGAGCGGTGGCGGCGGGAGCTGTGGCGGCTGTTCGAGGAGGGGGCGCTGCGGCCCGTCGTCCACGGGGTGTTCCCGCTGGAGGAGGCGGCGAAGGCGCACTCGGTGATCGAGTCGCGCGAGAACCTCGGCAAGGTGGTGCTGCGCCCCTGACCTCCTCGACGGTTCCCCGCAGCGGCCGGGGAACATGGGTCCTGCACGCTTCTTGTGGGGCCATTGAGACCCCAAGTACCGTCTGTGGCCTGCACGTTGGACATGGGATGTCCAGTATGTCCAGATGCTTGAGTCCAGACGCATGAAGGGCGGGCCGCACCATGCCGTCAAGTCTCCGTGCACGACTCAGATCGACCCTGACCGCCGTCCTCACCGCCGCCGCGCTGCTCGCGCTGCCCAGCCCGGCGGGTGCGCAACCGGCCCGGAGCGAGGGCCGTTTCGAACAACAGGTGCTCTTCAAGGCCTCCCAGGATCCCGGCTACGCCTGCTTCCGCATCCCGGCCGTCGTGAAGACGAAGAAGGGCACCCTGCTCGCCTTCGCCGAGGGCCGCGTGCTCAACTGCGGTGACGCCGCCGACATCGACATCGTGGTCAAGCGCTCCACCGACGGCGGCCGCACCTGGGGCCCGTTGCAGGTGGTCGACGAGGGCGCCGGGGACACCCACGGCAACCCGGCCCCCATCGTGGACCGGAGGACGGGCCGCATCCTGCTCGCCGAGACCTACAACACGGGCCGTACGGACAGCGCGAGCTGCTCGGTGCCCTGCGACCGCACCCCCCATCTGCAGTACAGCGACGACGACGGGCTGAGCTGGTCGGCGCCGCGGGATCTCAGCCCGCAGATCCTGCCCCCGGACTGGAACTCCTGGTACGCCACCGGGCCCGTGCACGGCATCCAGCTGACGCGCGGCCGGCACGCGGGCCGTCTGGTCTTCGGCGTCAACACCGAGACCTGGAACGGCAGTCGGGTGACCGCGAACCACGCCGCGCTCATCACCAGTGACGACGGCGGCGACCACTGGCACATCGGCGCCACCGACTCCTGGCCGATCGCGGACGACGGCACCTACCGCCAGAAGCCCTCCGAACTCACCCTCGCCGAACGCGAGGACGGCTCGATCCTGGTCAGCGGACGCGAGCAGGACGGCACCGACCTCGGCCACCGCACCCAGACCGTGAGCCGCGACGGCGGCAGCAGCTTCGTCGCCCCCTTCCGCGATCTGCCGGACCTGTACGCACCCCAGGTACAGGGCTCGATGCTGCGTCTCGGCGACCGCATCCTGCTGGCCTGCCCCGGCGACCCCGACCGCCGCCGGACGATGATGATCCGCTCCTCCTACGACGGCGGACGCACCTGGGACAGCGTGGACCGCGGCACCGTCGTCACCACGGACTGGTCCGGTTACTCCGACCTGGTCCGCGCCGAGGGGGACACCGTGGGACTCCTCTACGAGGGGGGCGCGGTCGACGCGCGGGACGAGATCCGCTTCGCCCGCTTCACCGAGGACTGGCTGCAACCGCGCCGCGGCCCCGACCCGACCACCCCCG
This sequence comes from Streptomyces sp. NPDC001222, assembly GCF_042896945.1. Lineage (NCBI taxonomy): Bacteria > Bacillati > Actinomycetota > Actinomycetes > Kitasatosporales > Streptomycetaceae > Streptomyces > Streptomyces sp. NPDC001222. The sequence goes on along the minus strand of NZ_JBIAXT010000019.1, from coordinate 66,587 downwards.
ACCGGGCCCCGGGCACCCGGCCGGCCGCGGTCCTCGGCGGCGCGCGGCAGACGGACGGCGTGTTCGGCGGCGCCCTGGAGTTCGACGGCGCCGACGACGCCGTACGCCTGCCGTACCAGCGGCAACTTCCGCTCGGCAGCAAGGACTTCACCGCCTCGCTGTGGTTCCGGTACACGGCGACGACCGGTGAGCAGCCCCTGCTCTGGATGGGCGGCATCGGCACCTCGCAGCCGCAGGTGTGGCTGCGCGGGGAGCCCGCCTCGAACCGCATCCAGGGCCTGATCACCGTCCGCGACGGTGCCTCGGCCCCGAAGTCCGCGTATGTACGCACGTCCGGCGCGTACAACGACGGCCAGTGGCACCGTCTGGCGCTGCGCCGAGGCGGCGGCCGGCTCACACTGTTCATCGACGACACCGAGCTGAGCAGCGCGGATGTGCCCGGTTCCGTGAGCCGCAACTCCCCCTTCGGGGTGCACGTCGGCCAGCGGATGGACAGCCGGGCCTTCTTCACCGGCGCGATCGACGACGTACGGGTCTACGACAGGGCGCTCGGCGACGACGAGATCACCGCGCTGCGCACCGGCGCCCGGGTCTCCACCCGGGACACGGTGCTGTGGCTGCCCATGGACCAGGTGAGCGGCAGCCACTAACGTCCCCGGCGTGCCCGACGACACCACGGCACGACGGCGGGCCGGGACCGGGCTCGGCCTGGTCCTGGCCCTGGTCTGCGCGGCCGTGCTGCTCACCGCCCTCCCGGACCACGACCGGGAGGGCGGCGGCTGCGCCCCGCGCACCCCCGCGGCCTGGACGGCCGACACCGCGCTGGACGCCGAGTTCACGCGGTACGGCGACGACTCCGCGCGCACGGACGACTGGACCGGCGGCGACGGCACCCATTCGGTGCGGCTGCCGGACGGGCGGGTGCTGTGGCTGTTCTCGGACACCTATCTCGGCCCGGTGCACGGCCCGCCCAACCCGGTCGGCGAGTCGTACGTCTGGCGGGAGGTCTCGACGCCGCTGGTGCGCAACTCCGCGGTCGTGATGTCCCGCGCGGGCCGGCTGGAGCGCACGCTGCCCGCGCCGCTGTTCCCCGACCCCGCGCCCGGTGAGTGGCGCTGGCCGGTGGCGGCACAGGTCGAACCCCGCTCCCCCGGCTCCGCCGAGCAGGTCGTCCGGGTCCTGCTGTGGACCCGGACGACCGGCACCTACCCCTGGATCTACGGGGTCCCCGCCGCCACCGAGGTCGCCACGCTGTCCCTGCCGGATCTGCGGGTCGAGAGCGCCGTGCGGATCCTCGACCAGCGGGGCATCCCCGACCCGTCCCGGCGGGTGCTGTTCGGCACGACGACGACGGCCGACGGAACGTGGACCTATGTCTTCGGCGGCGACGACGCCCGGGCGGCCGGGCGCCCCGCCTCCCGGGCGTATCTGGCCCGGGTGGCGCGCGGCCGGCTGGCCGACCCCACGGCCTGGCAGTACTGGAACGGCTTGGCCTGGACGTCCCGGCCACGGCTCGGGGCCGTGCTGGGAGACGGGCGCGGCACCGGCGTGGCCAGCGCGTTCACGGTGGTGCGCGACCAGGGGACCTATGTGCTGTTCACCATGGCCGCCGGCACCCCGGGGCTGACCACGGTCACCTCCTACTGGGCGTGCGCGCCCACCGGCCCCTGGCACGGGCCGGGGCGGAGGCTGCGCGCGCCGCTCCCCCAGGGCGAGGTGGCCGCGTACAACCCGCAGGCGCATCCGGAGCTGAGCGGTGGTGACGGCAGGCTGGTGCTCAGCTACGACGTCAACTGGCTGGACGCGACGGGGGGCGCGGCGCAGACGAACCTCAGCCGGAACGTGTCCCTGTACCGACCGCGGTTCGTGGCGCTGCGGCTGTCCCGGGGCTGACCGCCGGCCGCTCGGGGTCGTGCGCCCGGCGCTTGGCGATCACCGCGCACACCATGAGCTGCATCTGGTGGAAGAGCATCAGCGGGAGCACGGCCAGGGAGGCGTGCGCGCCGAACAGGACACTCGCCATGGGCAGCCCGGAGGCGAGGGACTTCTTGGACCCGGCGAACTGGATCGCGATCCGGTCCTCGCGGCTGAAGCCCAGCGCCCGGCTGCCGTACCAGGTCAGGACGAGCATCACGGCGAGCAGGGCCGCCTCGACCACGAGCAGCCCGCCCAGCCTGAGCGGGCTCACCTGGTGCCAGATGCCCTGGACCATGCCCTCGCTGAAGGCGGTGTAGACGACCAGCAGGATCGAGCCGCGGTCGACGAGCCCGAGCACCTTCTTGTGCCGGGTGATGAAGCCGCCGACCCAGCGCCGCAGCAGCTGCCCCGCGACGAACGGCACCAGCAGTTGCAGCACGATCGTGACGAGCGAGTCCGCGGAGAAGCCGCCGCCGCTGTTGCCGAGCAGTACCGCCGCGAGCAGCGGGGTGATCACGATCCCGGCGAGGGAGGAGAAGGAGCCCGCGGAGATCGCGGCGGGCACATTGCCCCGGGCGATCGAGGTGAAGGCGATCGACGACTGGATGGTCGACGGGACCAGGGTGAGGAAGAGCAGACCGGTGTAGAGGCTGTGTGTCAGCAGCACCGGCACCAGGCCGCGGGCGGCGAGGCCGAGCAGTGGGAAGACGACGAACGTGCAGGCCAGCACGGTGCCATGGAGGCGCCAGTGCCTCAGTCCGGTCAGCGCCTCCTGGGTGGAGAGCCGCGCGCCGTACAGGAAGAAGAGGAAGGCGATGGCGGCCGTGGACCCACCGGAGGCCACGTGCGCGGCCATGCCCCGTGCCGGGACGAGAGCCGCGAGCCCTACGGTCCCCAGCAGCAGGACGATGTAGGGATCGACGGGCATCCAACGCGGCCATCGCAGGCGTTTCACGGTGCTCCACTTACGTTCGCTGTACGTCCGGGGTCGGACACGGTCGTGCCCTCTCCATCGTCCCCCTGCGCCGATCGATCGGGAATCCCGTACACCGCTCTGACTGTCATCGCGTTCCGCGATAACCTCGAGGATGTGTACGACCCTGCCCGGCTGCGCACCTTCCTGGCGGTGGCCCAGACGCTGAGCTTCACCCAGGCCGCCCGGCGGCTCGGGCTGCGCCAGTCCACGGTGAGCCAGCATGTGCGGCGGCTGGAGGACGCGACCGGGCGCCCGCTGTTCGCCCGGGACACGCACTCGGTCCAGCTGACGGAGGACGGCGAGGCGATGCTCGGCTTCGCACGCCGGATCCTGGAGGTGCACGAGCAGGCCACGGCGTTCTTCACCGGCACCCGGCTGCGGGGCCGACTGCGGTTCGGCGCCTCGGAGGACTTCGTGCTGACCCGGCTGCCGGAGATCCTGGAGCGCTTCCGCTACGACCATCCCGAGGTGGACCTGGAGCTGACGGTCGAGCTGTCGGGCACCCTGCACGAGCTGCTCGCGGCGGGCCGGCTCGATCTGGTGCTGGCCAAGCGGCGCCCCCAGGATCCGCGCGGGCAGCTGGTCTGGCACGACAGGCTGGTGTGGATCGGCGGGGAGCGGCTGCGGCTGGACCCCGACCGCCCGGTGCCGCTGATCGTCTACCCGCCCCCGGGGATCACCCGGGCACGTGCCCTCGAGGCGCTGGAGAAGCAGGGGCGTGCCTGGCGTATCGCATGCACGAGCGGCAGTCTCAACGGTCTGATCGCGGCGGCCCGGGCCGGGCTCGGTGTGATGGCGCACTCCCGGGGGCTGGTCCCGCCGGGTCTGGTGCGGGTGCCGGAGCGGGCGGGGCTGCCGGACCTGGGGGAGATCGACTTCGTTCTGGTCGAGGGTGAGCGGCCGGGCCCGGCGCGGCACACGGCCCGCGCGCTCGCGGCGGCGATCCTGGCGAGCGGGGACCGGCTGCACCGCCGGTAGGGGGGTGACAGAAGCAACGCCGCACACGCTGAGGAAGACAGCGGCACAGGGGGCCGAGCAGCCGGGTCGATGATCGCGGGCCCCGATTGAACCCCCGTACTACTGGCGAGTAGGGTGTGCGGGGCGGTAGCCGCGTCGTACAGATTCCGTGGAGATTGTCGGGCCGGTGACTACGACGCCGTAAGGAATTTCGTCCTCTCCTTACCCTTCTGCACATATTTTCCGGGGCTGACCTGAGCGATTTGTGCCCTGCCCACGGGTTTCCGACCCCCTCCCGCCCCGCCGGGCTCTCAGGTAGCTTTCACGGCGCTGTGCGGAGCGCCACAAGGAGCGGGGATTGCGCGAGTTCACCAACCCTCCGTCGGCGTCGACGCCGCCGGTGGGCGGTCTGGCCGACGTCGTCTTCGAGTATGCCCAGGAAGATCCACTCCGTTTCGCCCTCGGACGCAAGGACGCCGAGGGGCACTGGCGGGATGTGACCGCCGCCGAGTTCCGGGACGAGGTCCTCGCCCTGGCGAAGGGCCTGCTGGCCGAGGGGATCCGGTTCGGGGACCGGGTCGCGATCATGTGCCGTACCCGCTACGAGTGGACGCTGTTCGACTTCGCGCTGTGGACCATCGGCGCCGAGGTGGTGCCGGTCTATCCCACCTCGTCGGCGGAGCAGGTGTTCTGGATGCTGCACGACGCCCAGGTGTCGGCCGCGATGGTGGAGCACGAGGACCACGCGATGACCATCGCGACCGTCATCGACCGCCTTCCGCACCTGCACCGCTTGTGGCAGCTGGACGTCGGCGCCCTGCAGGGACTGTACGACGCGGGCGCCCATCTCGAGGACGAGGTGGTGCACCGGCACCGGCAGGCGGTGACCCCCGAGACCACGGCGACCATCATCTACACCTCCGGCACCACCGGCCGCCCCAAGGGCTGTGTGATCTCGCACGGCAACTTCATGTTCGAGGCCGACACGGTCATCGAGCGCTGGGAGCCGGTCTTCCACTCCCGCAGGGGCGATGAGGCGGCCACCCTGCTGTTCCTGCCGCTCGCGCATGTCTTCGGGCGGATGGTGCAGGTGGCGGCCTTCCGCGGCAGGGTCAAGTTCGGCCATCAGCCCCAGCTCAACGCGGCGGCGCTGCTCCCCGACCTGGCCGCGTTCAAGCCGACGTTCTTCCTGGCTGTGCCGTACATCTTCGAGAAGGTCTTCAACGCGGCCCGCCGCAAGGCCGAGAAGGAGGGCCGCTCCGGGCCCTTCGAGAAGGCGGTCGAGGTCGCCGTGAAGTACGCGGACGCGATCGAGGCGAAGGCGTGGGGCATCGGCCCCGGCCCCTCGGCGGGCCTGCGGATGCAGCACCAGTTCTTCGACAAGGTCGTGTACAGCAAGATCCGTGCGGCGATGGGCGGCCGGGTGCGGCACGCCATGTCCGGCGGCTCGGCGATGGACCGCCGGCTCGGGCTGTTCTTCGCGGGCGCGGGCGTGCAGATCTACGAGGGCTACGGGCTCACGGAGACGACGGCGGCCGCGACCGCGAATCCGCCCGGGCGCACCCGCTACGGCACGGTGGGTCAGGCCATCCCCGGCACCACGGTGCACATCGCGGACGACGGCGAGATCTGGCTGCACGGCGGCCATGTCTTCCAGGGCTATCTCAACAACCAGAAGGCCACGGACGAGTCCCTGCACGACGGCTGGCTCGCCACCGGCGACCTGGGTGTGCTGGACGAGGACGGCTTCCTCACCATCACCGGGCGCAAGAAGGAGATCCTGGTGACCTCCGGCGGCAAGAGTGTCTCGCCGGGGCCGCTGGAGGAGCGGGTACGGGATCATCCGCTGGTCGCGCAGTGCATCGTCGTGGGCAACGACCGCCCCTACGTCGCCGCGCTGGTCACCCTCGACTCCGAGGCCGTGGAGCACTGGCTCGCAATGCGCGGCAAACCGCGGCTCACCCCCGCCCAGCTGGTGCGCGACCCCGATCTGGAGACCGAGGTGCGGCGGGCGGTGGTGGCGGCGAACACGCTGGTCTCGCAGGCCGAGTCGATCCGCACCTTCCGTATCCTCGCGCACCAGTTCACCGAGGAGCACGGGCTGCTCACTCCCTCGCTGAAGCTGAAGCGCAAGGCGATCGAGAAGGCGTACGAGGCCGAGGTGGAGGCGCTGTACCGGAGCTGAGCCCGGTCATGGTGCCCCTCGACGTGTTCACCCCATCGTGATTCAATGTTCAATCAAATGAGGGAGCGCGAGGAGGTCGCACCATGGCGGAACTGGGACTCGCCGACACGGTGGGGATCCTCCGGCAGCCCGGGGTGCGGCCCCGGGGCAGCAGCGCGGGGCTCGGCTGGGAGCGGCTGTATGTGTCGTCCCAGGAGGAGCTGTCCTATCGCGCGGACTTCGAGCCCGCCCCCACTCATCTGGTGATCCTGCACCTCAGCGGGCCCGTCACGGTGCGCCGGGGACGTGGAGCCGCGACCCGCTCGGGGAAGATCCCCGCCGGGGGGCTGTTTCTGCAGCCGGCCGGCCGGACGCTCTCCGTCGAGCTCGACGGCCGGCTCGACACGGTGCACGCGTATGTGGCGGACCAGGCGCTGCGAGAGGCCAATGACGGCCGTCCCGTGGAGCTGTCCGAGGAGCTCGGTGCCACGGATCCGCTCACCGAGCAGCTCGTGCTCGCACTCGACGGCGCGGTGCGGCGCTGGGAGCCGTCCGCCCGGACCTACGTGGACCATCTGACGGGCATGCTCGCCGCACAACTCGTACGGTGCCACGCCGCGCGCCCGGCCGAGCCGCCGTCCGTGCCGTCGGGGCTGTCGGAGCGGCAGCTGTCGGCCGTACGGGACCTCATGCGGGAGCGGCTCGCCGAACCGCTGCCGATCGCGGACCTGGCGGCCGCGGCCTCGCTCAGCCGCAGCCAGTTCACCCGGCAGTTCCGGGCCAGCACGGGACAGTCCCCGCATCAGTACCTCCTGCGGCTGCGCCTGGAGCAGGCGTGCCGGATGCTGCGCACCGGGACCTGGCCGATCGGGCAGATCGCCGCCGACTGCGGGTTCACCCACCAGGAGCATCTGACGCGGGTGATGCGCGCCCGGCTGGGGACGACCCCGGCCGCGGTGCGGCGCGCGGCCGCCTGACCGCGGCCGCAACCCGCGGCGGGACCGGGTCAGCGCTCCAGGACCAGCGCCAGCCCCTGCCCGACACCGATGCACAGCGCCGCCAGCCCCGTCCCGGAGCCCGCCGCGGCCAGCTGGTGGGCCACCGCGCCCGCGATACGGGCACCCGAGGCGCCCAGCGGATGACCGATGGCGATGGCGCCGCCGCGCGGGTTGACGACCGACGGGTCGAGTTCCGGCAGCGCCGCCAGACAGGCCAGCGCCTGGGCCGCGTACGCCTCGTTGAGCTCGATCGTGTGCAGCGCGGCCGCGGCGACGCCCGCCTTGTCGAGCGCCTTGCGGATGGCGTCCACCGGGCCGAGTCCGAAGTACCGGGGATCGATCCCGGTGACCGCCGCCGCCCGTACCCGGGCCAGCGGCTCGCGGCCGATCGCGGCGAGTCCGTCCTCGTCGGCGAGCAGCAGCGCGGCCGCTCCGTCGTTCAGCGGCGAGGAGTTGCCGGCGGTGACGGTGCCGTCCGGGACGAACGCCGGCTTCAGCGCCGCGAGCGCCTCGGCCGAGGTGGTGTCACGGATGTTCTCGTCGCGTGGCAGGTCCACCCCGTCGACGGCCACGACCTCCCCGTCGTAGAGGCCCTCGCGCCAGGCGCGGGCGGCGTTGCGGTGACTGGCGAGCGCGAAGACGTCCTGCTGCTCGCGGGTGATGCCGTGCTTGGCACCGACCAGTTCCGCGCTCTCACCGAGCGGGATGGTCCACTCGCGCGGCATCCTCGGGTTCACCAGGCGCCAGCCGAGGGTGGTCGAGTACAGCTGCTGGTCCCGTGCGGGAAAGCCCCGCTCCGGCTTGGGCAGCACCCAGGGCGCGCGGCTCATGGACTCGACCCCGCCCGCGACCACGACGGACGCGTCGCCGAGGGCGACGGCACGGGCCGCCTGGACGACGGCCTCCATGCCCGAGCCGCAGAGCCGGTTGACGGTGGCGCCGGGCACGCTCACCGGGAGCCCGGCCAGCAGCACGGCCATACGGGCCACGTCGCGGTTCTCCTCGCCGGCGCCGTTGGCGTTGCCGAGCAGCACGTCGTCGATGCGGGCCGGGTCCAGGCCGGGGCTGCGGTCGACGAGGGCGCGCAGCACTCCGGCGGCGAGGTCGTCGGGGCGTACGCCGGACAGGGCGCCGCCGTAGCGGCCGACGGGGGTGCGGACGGCGTCGACGACGTAGACGTCACGAGGTCGCTCGATCATCGTTGCTCCTTGCGGGACTGGTGGCGGACGGCGACGGGTGTCCGGTCGAGCACCTGTTCCACCGTCACTCCGGGGGCCGTCTCGACCAGTTCCAGGCCGGACGGGGTCACATCGAGGACGCACAGATCGGTGATGATCCGGTCCACGCACGCCCGTCCCGTCAGCGGCAGCGTGCACTCCTGGACGATCTTGGGGCTCCCGTCCCGGGCCGAGTGCTCCATCAGCACCACGACCCGGCGGGCCCCGTGGACGAGGTCCATCGCGCCGCCCATTCCCCTGATCATCTTCCCGGGGACCGCCCAGTTGGCCAGGTCGCCCCGCTCCGACACCTGCAGTGCGCCGAGGACGGCCGTGTCGATGTGGCCGCCGCGGATCATGCCGAAGGAGAGCGAGGAGTCGAAGAAGGAGGCCCCCGCCCGGACGGTCACCGTCTCCTTACCCGCGTTGATGAGGTCGGGGTCGACCTCTTCCGGGGACGGATACGGTCCGACCCCGAGCAGCCCGTTCTCCGAGTGCAGGACGACGTCCACGCCCGGGGGCAGGAACTCGGCCACCAGTGTGGGCAGTCCGATGCCGAGGTTGACGTAGTCGCCGTCGCGCAGCTCCTGCGCGGCCCGCGCGGCCATCTGTTCTCTGCTCCAGGTCATGGTCTGCGCACCGCCTTTCCCGGGGACCATGGATGACGCCGTCTCATCGCTCGCGCACCGTCCTCTTCTCGATCGCCTTGTCGGCCGCCTGCTGCGGCGTCAGCGCCACGACCCGCTGCACGAACACTCCGGGCACGTGCACCTCGTCGGGGTCCAGCTCCCCCGGCTCGACCAGCTCCTCCACCTCGGCCACGGTGATCCGGCCTGCCATCGCGGCGAGCGGATTGAAGTTGCGCGCCGCACGATGGAGGACGAGATTGCCGTGACGGTCGCCCCGAGCGGCCCTGACCAGCGCGTAGTCGGTGGTGATGGCCCGCTCCATGACGTACTCGACGCCGTCGAAGACCCGGACCTCCTTGGGCGGCGAGGCCACCGCGATGGAGCCGTCCGCCCCGTACCGCCACGGCAGGCCGCCCTTCTCGACGAGCGTGCCGACCCCGGCCGGAGTGTAGAAGGCCGGGATCCCGCAGCCGCCCGCCCGCAGCCGCTCGGCGAGCGTGCCCTGCGGGATCAGCTCGACCTCCAGTTCGCCCGCGAGGTACTGCCGGGCGAACTCCTTGTTGTCCCCGATGTACGAGCCCGTCACCCGGGCGATCCGGCCCGCTGCGAGCAGGATGCCGAGACCGCGCCCGTCCACACCGCAGTTGTTGGACACGACCGAGAGGTCACGGGCCCCCGACCGGTACAGGGCGCCGACGAGGACCTCGGGCACTCCGCTCAGCCCGAAGCCCCCGACGGCGAAGGACTGCCCGTCCACCACATCCGCCAGAGCCTCCGCGGCCGTCGCCATCTGCTTGTCCATCGTCTCTCCTACCGCCCCAGCACCCGGCTCAGGGCGTCGGTCAGCTCCTGCCGGGCCGTGTCCTCGGCGCCGGGGGCGTCGGTGCGCCGCCAGGCCACATGACCGTCCGGCCGTATCAACAGCATTCCGTCCTCGGCGATCTCACCGACCCGGCGCCATTCGCCGTACGCGTCACGGCAGTCGGCGTCGCCGATCCGCACGAACCGCAGCGGCACGCCGAGTTCGTCGCGGCAGGCGTCGGCCGCCGCCTCCCAGACGCCGCCCGAGAGACCGGTGAGCACGGTGAAGACGCCCTTGCCGACCACGTCGAGTGTGGAGATCCGCTCGCCCCGGGCGTCCACGAGCCAGGCGTGCGGCACCTTGGCGCCGGGCCGGCTCGTCGGCAGGGCCACCAGCTCCGGGTCGTCCTCCCCGGTCTCGGCGGGGCTCTCGTCCGCGAGGACCGCACCGGAGACATAGCGCTGGTTCAGCTCCACACCGTGCGCGTTGAACTCGTAGTTCTTCAGCTGGACGGCCTCCTCCAGCGACTGCCGCCGCTTGGCGCCCTCCGCGGTGGCGGCCCGCACCGCCGCGAGGCCCTCGGCGATGGCTCCCTCGTCGCCCCCGGCGCCGACGCCGAGCACGTCGAAGATCGGCCCGAACTGGTCGCGGCTCAGATTCGCCCGTTCGACGATCTGCCGCCCCACAGGGGCGCGTTCGGCCGTGTAGCTGTCGAGCAGCGAGGGCGCCGCCTCACCGCGGATCACCATGGCCAGCTTCCAGGCCAGGTTGTAGGCGTCCTGCACCGAGGTGTTGGAACCGAGCCCGTTGGACGGCGGGTGCCGGTGCACCGCGTCGCCCGCGCAGAACACCCGGCCGGACGAATACACCGAGGCGTAGGCGTGGTTGACGGTCCACAGCGAGATCGACTCGATCTCCACCGGGAGTTCGGCGTCACCGATCAGATCGCGCACGATCCGCCGTGCCTCCGCCTCGTCCACCTCCGGCTGCGGCTGGTCGATGTCGTAGCCCCACACCAGCAGCCACTCGTTCCAGGGACGGACCATCCGGACCAGGCCCATGCCGATGCCACCCGTCTCCGCGCCGGGCCGCAGCACCCAGTACAGGACGCTGGGGCGGTGGGCGCAGTAGCGGCTCAGATCGGCCTTGAAGACGATGTTCATGCTGCCCGCCTTGGCCATCCGGCCGTCGAACGGGAGGCCCAACTGCTCGGCGACGATGCTGCGTCCGCCGTCCGCGCCGACCAGATAGCGGGCGCGCACGGTGAACTCGTCGCCCCGGACGCGGTCACGCAGGAGCGCCGTGACGCCGTCCGCGTCCTGGGTGAAGCTCAGGAACTGGGTGTCGAAGCGGACCTTGGCGCCGCGGGCCGCCGCGTTGCTCACGAGGATCGGTTCGAGATAGGTCTGCGGCAGGTCGACCATCTCGCAGGGGCTCTTCGAGCCGTACTCGGTCCGCGAGGCGGGGCCCGTGCCCCAGCTGCGGATCCGTCCGATCTCCTCGCCGGCGAGCGCGGTGCACAGCACCGTGTCGCCCATGAGGTGGGACGGGCTGCCGACGGCCAGAGCCTGCGACTCGACGCCGAGGTCGCGCAGCACCTCCATGGTGCGCTGGTTGGTGATGTGCGCGCGGGGGGTGTTGGCGAGCCAGCCGTACTTCGTGACGAGCAGGGTGCGGATGCCGTAGGTGGCCAGGAGCAGGGCGGCCGAACCACCGGCCGGGCCGCTGCCGACGACCAGGACGTCGGTGTCGTAGCCGCCGGATCCGGCGGTGTGGGGGCGGGTCATGAGGGGCACTCCTCGGTCACTCGGCCGACGGGGCGATACGGAAGGTGTGGGACAGACGGCGCCACTCGCCGTCGACCCGGCGGCCGTCGGGGGTGGGGCCGGCCTGCGGGGCGTAGTCGACGACGAGCTCGTCCTTGACGCCGAAGACGGTGTCGCCGTCCAGGTACGCGCCGCCCGCCACGAACAGCTGGGTGACCAGCCTGCGATGGCCGGGCGCGTCGATCATGAAGTGCAGATGGGGCGCGCGGTAGGGATGGCGGCCGACCGCCGCGAGCATCTGCCCGACGGGGCCGTCGTCCGGGATCGGGTACGCCGCGGGCAGGATCGACCAGAAGGTGAGCCGCCCCTCGGCATCGGTGCGCAGCCGGGCCCGCAGCACCGGCCCGTCGAGATCGGGGAGCTGCACGTCGTAGAACCCGTCCTCGTTGGACTGCCATACGTCCACGACCGCGTCCTTGACGGGTCGGCCGGCCGTGTCCGTCACCTGTGTCTCCACCCACAGCGGGGTGCCGGCGAGTCCGCCGGAGATGTCGCTGCCGTGCGGGACCTCGGGCGGGCCCGCCACATAGAAGGGGCCGAGGACCGCGGAGGGAGTGGTGCCCGGGGTGCGGGAGTTGGTCAGCAGGTCCACCGCGCTGGACACGCCCAGCGTGTCGGACAGCAGCACGAACTCCTGACGGGTGGGGCCGCACAGCTGTCCCGTCCGGGTGAGGAAGTCGATCGCGTACTGCCATTCGGACTCGGTGAGGTCGTTGTCGGTCACGAAGGCGTGGAGGTGCCGGACCAGATCGGCGAGCAGGGCACCGACCCGGGGGTCGGGGGCGCCGGCGAAGCTCGCCACGACCTGGCCGGTCAGCCGCGCCAGCCGGGGGTCCGCGCCGGTGTGCCCGGCGGCCGGGCGGCGTCCGTGCCAGGCGTCGGACAGCAGGCCCGCGATGCCGTCGGCGGTCACCTCGCGCGGATTCGGGTACGGCGTCGCGGCGGCCAGCTCGGCCGCGCGGGCCGTCTCGGACTCCGCCATGCCCAGCTCGCGCAGGGAGGTCGGGCCGCCCAGGGACGCGACCAGGTCGTGCACCCCGGCGGGGGCGTCGGGCACACCGAGGGCCTCGGCGATCCTGCGCATCGCGTCGGGGGCCGCGGGCGCGTTGTAGGCCATGGCGTACGGAAGGATCACGGTGTGGGTCTGGGCGTGCGGGAGGCCGAAGCTGCCGCCCAGGGTGTGACAGAGCTTGTGGTGCAGGCCCATCCCGACCGTGGCCAGGCAGGTACCGGCGAGCCAGGCAGCCTGGAGCAGATCGGCGCGTGCGTCCCGGTCGGCCGGGTCGGCCGCGAGGCGGGGCAGCGCCCGCCCGATCCGGGAGATCGCCTCCAGGGCCTGGCCGTCGGTGACCGGGTTGGCGTCGGCGGAGTACAGGGCCTCCACGGCGTGCGCGAGGGCGTTGACACCGCTGGTCACCGACAGGGGCACCGGCAGGCCGAGCGTGAGGTCGACGTCGTAGATCACGGTGCCGGGCAGGATCGCGGGCGAGGAGCGGGTGACCTTCTGCCCGTCCCGGGTCTCGCCGAGCACGGGGGTCACCTCGGAGCCTGCGTAGGTGGTCGGGAGGATCACCTGCGGCAGTCCGGTGCGCAGCGCCAGGGCCTTCGACAGGCCCGTCGTCGATCCCCCGCCGACGGCGACCAGGCAGTCGGCGGACCCCTCACGCAGAACGGCGAGCGCCCGCTCGGTCACCTCCACCGGGGTGTGCATCGCCGCGCCGGTGAACTCGGCGGCCACCAGGTCGCCGAGCGTCTCGTGAATCCTTGCGGAAGCCCACGCGAGGTCCGGGCCGGACAGCAGCAGGACCCGGCGACGGCCGAGCCGCTCGATCTCCTCGCGGAGCCGGTCGACGGTGCCGGAGCCGAAGATCACCCGCGAGGGATGGGATGTGTAGACGAACGTCCGCATGGAGCTCCGCCTTCGCGTCTCGGTCGGTAGGCCTCGTTGCCTGGCCACCGAGTGTGCGAGTCGTGACCCCGTCGCCTCCTGCACGAAAGGCGCGTCGTCGCTGCACGAAAGGCGCGCGGGGGCCGTACGCCGCGGGTGTCGGCGCCCCGGCACACGAAGGCCGCCGCCTCCGAGGAGGCGGCGGCCCGGTCGTGTCGTCGCCGGTGGGCGCGGGTCCCTGCGGGGACGGACCTCAGTCGATCGTCACGCGGAAGAGCTTGTCGGATCCGTCCGCCGCGCCTCCGTTGTTGTCGCAGTTGGTCGTGGACAGCCACAACTGATCGGCGCCGGGCACCTTGGTGACCGTGCGCAGCCGGCCGTAGGTGCCGACGTAGTAGGCGGTGGGGGTGCCCACGCTCTCGTTGTCGCCGTTGATCGGGATCCTCCACAGCCGCTCGCCGCGCAGGGAGGCCATGTAGACGACGTTGCGGACGATGGCGATACCGCTCGGGGAGGCCTCCGAGACGTTCCAGGTGGCCTTGGGGTTGGTCATCCCGGCGACGTTGCAGGCGCCCTCGCAGGTCGGCCAGCCGTAGTCGGCGCCCGGCTTGATGAGGTTCAGCTCGTCCTTGGAGCTGTTGCCGAACTCCGCCTCCCACAGACGGCCGTTGCGGTCGAAGGCGAGGCCCTGCGGGTTGCGGTGGCCGTAGCTGTAGACGTAGTTCCCGAAGGGGTTGCCGGGGGCCGGCTTGCCGTCGGTCGTCATCCGCAGGATCTTGCCGTTCAGGGAGTTCTTGTCCTGGGCGAGGTCGGGTGTCTGGGCCTCGCCGGTGGAGACGTAGAGACAGCCGTCGGGGCCGAAGGCGAGGCGGCCGCCGTTGTGGTAGCGGTTCTTCTTGATGCCCTGGAGCAGGACCGTGTAGTCGGACAGGGTGGTGCCGTCGTAGGTCATGCGGACGACCCGGTTGCCCTCGGCGGCCGTGTGCATGAAGTAGACGTGGTGGTTGGTGTCCCACTTGGGGTCGACCGCGACGCCGAGCAGTCCGCCCTCCCCGTTGGTGGTGACGGCGCCCGGGACCGTGCCGACCTGGGTCCGGCTGCCGTCCTTGGTCACCTTCCAGACCCGGAAGTCGTCCCGCTCGGTGACCAGGGCGGTCTTGCCGTCGGGCATCCAGTAGGTGCCCCAGGGGATGGTCCAGCCCGTCGACAGGGTGGCGATGGAGGAGGGCACCCCGCCGTCCGTCGTGCACGCCTTGGTGGTGAAGGTCACCGAGTTGCTCTGGTCGGAGGTGTTGCCGGCCGCGTCGCGCGCGACGACGTTCAGGGTGTACGCGCTGTCGCACGCCAGCCCGGTGAGCGTGGCCGATGTGCCGCTGGTGACGGTCTGGTAGACGGTGGTGCCGCTGCGGATGTCGTACGCCGTCACCGCCCGGTCGTCCGTCGAGGCGCCCCAGCTCAGGTTGGCGCTGTTCGCGGTGACGCGGGAGACCGCGAGGGTGCCGGGCCTGGTCGGCGGGGTGGTGTCGGAGCTGGGCTTGGTGGTGCAGTCGACGACGGGGCTGGCCGGGGAGGTGTTGCCGGCCGCGTCCCGGGCGATGACGGTGAGGTTGTAGGTGGTGTTCGGGGCGAGTCCGGTCAGTACCTTGCTGGTCGCGTTCCCGGGCGCCTCGCCGATCTTGTTGCCGTGTTCGTAGAGGTCGTACGCCGTCACGCCCACGTTGTCGGTGGCGGCGCCCCAGGCCAGGGTGAGGCCGTCCTCGCCGATGTCGGAGCAACTGGGCTGTCCGGGGCGGGCCGGGGCCTGGGTGTCGGCGGCGGCTGCCACACTCACGCGGTCCAGGTTGGGTCCGCCGTTGGCGGTGGTCGCGGTCGCGCGGATCTTGTTGGTGCCCGCGGTCAGCGGGACGTCGACCGTCTTGGTCGCCCAGGTGTTCCAGTCGGCGGTGGCCGGGAAGGAGACGCCGGAGGCGACGACCGTGCCGTTGACGGAGAGGTCCATGGGCCGGTCGGTGGAGGTGCCGTTGGCGAAGCGGAGGGTGAGGGCCGAGGCACCGGCGGCGCTCGCGCTCACGCTGAATTCCACGTAGGAGCCCTTGACGTTGGTGTAGTCGACGAAGCCGGTGCCGGTGTATCCGGTGTGGTTGGTGGCGACGGTGCCCTGCGAGATGACGGCGTCCTCTGCCTGGTAGTCGGTGGCCGCCCGCGCGGAGGCGGGGGTGAGTCCGACGAGCGGGACGGCGAGCGCCAGGGAAAGGCACCAGGGCAGCAGTGCTTGGGGTCTCATGGTCGGGTTTCTCCTCAGCCTGGGTCTCAGCCGAGCGGCCTGACACGGATCAGCCGGGTCTCGCCCGGCCGCAGGGTCGCGCTGTACGCGTTCGCGACGGCTCCCTTGTGGGAGCCCGACCACAGGTCGGTGACGTCCCCGGAGCCGGTGAAGCCGACCTGCGACCAGTTCACGCCGACCGTCGCGTTGCCGGACGTACCGGTGTTGAACAGGGCCACGACGTAGTCGCCGCTGCTCTCCTTCTTGCTCCACACCTGCTGGACGCCGCTGTTGACGATCCGCTTCGCGGCCACGCCGTCCTGGTCGACACCGATCAGCCGGTCGTTCGTCAGCATCGCCTTGTCGACGGAGTCCAGATGAGTGAGGTCGGTGCCGAGCAGCAGCGGTGCGGCGGCCGTCGCCCACAGGGTGAAGTGGGAGCGGCGCTCGTCGGCCGTGAGGCCGGCCCGGTCGCCGTTGCCGATCTCCAGTGAGTCCAGGTCGTTCCAGCCGCCGGGGCCGGCGTACCGCTGCCAGGAGGCAGGCGAGTCGAAGCGGGCCGAGACGTGCGACCAGTCGGTGAGCGGGTAGCCGCTGCCGTTCGGACCCGGACCGCAGTAGCACTCCACATCGCCCTGGGTGCGCCAGCTGTTGGCCAGTTGCCGCCAGGTCGCCGCGTGGTCGATCGGAAGGTTGTTGGACAGCGCGAAGTCGACGGGCCGTCCGGTCGCGCGCAGCGCCTTGTCCCAGGCCTGGACGTCGGGGACGTCCGCGCTGCCGACCCCGTCGATCTTCAGATAGTCGACGCCCCAGGAGGCGAACTGCCTGGCCCAGGAGTCGACGAACTCCTGCGCGCCCGGCTTCCCGTAGTCGATGTGGTACATGTTCTTGCAGTTGTAGTTCTTCTCGGTCTTCGAGGTGTCCGCAATGTCCTTCGCGTGGTACGAGGTCCCCTCGATCGGCGTGTTGGCGGTGACGGCGTTCTTGGCGATGCCCGGGGTGACGTAGAAACCGAACTTGAGCCCCTTGGCGTGGAGGTAGTCGGCCAGCGCCTTGATGCCGGACGGGAACTTGCCGGTGTCGACGGCCCAGCGTCCGTAGGAGTCGACGACGAAGCCGTTCGCGTCGCACTTCTGCCAGAAGTCGTCGAGGTTGATGTACACGAACCCGTGGCCGGCGAGTCCACTGGCGACCAGTGCGTCGGCCTGCGCCTTGATCTTCGCCTCGGTGGGCTGCCGACGTACGAAGCTCCAGCTGCTCCAGCCCATGGCGGGACGGAGGGCCGAGCCGTTGTCGGAAGCCGCCGCGGGCCGGGAGTCGCCGAGCAGGGGGACCGTCGTGACGATCACCAGGCCGACGGCCGCCAGGGCGAGCGTTCTGCCGCGTGTCATGACCGTCCTCCGTTCGCGGGGGTCGCGTAGGAGGTGCCGATCCACGTCTCGTCGATCCGCAGCCGCCGGTAGCGGGTGGTGTCGGTGGCGGCGGCCCAGGTGCCGTCCACCTCCAGGCGGACATAGCGGGCGTTGACCGCGGTGAGATCGATGCCCTGGATGCCACGGCGGCTCGGCAGCTGCCCGCTCTTCACGGCGCTGCCCCAGGTGCTGCCGTCGTTGCTCACGAAGACCTTGTAGTCCTTGATGCGGGCGGACTGCTCGGTGTCGGAGCGGGCGTAGGAGACGGAGTCCTCCCGCTGGTTGAGGCCGATGTACTGCACCTTCTTCGCCGATCCGAGGTCGAAGGTGAGGCTGACGGGGAGCGTCTTGCCGTTGTCCCAGTACGTGAGGTAGCTGCCGTCGCCGGCCAAGGAGCCGGGATGGCCGCTCGCCGAGGCGCTCGCGCTCACGGTGACCCCGGAGAGGATCCCCTGCCGCCCGGCCGCGACGACCTTGAAGACGGTGTCGTAGGGGTCCCAGCCGCCGAGTCCGTTCAGGGTGAGCACTCCGCCGGACTGGGTCCAGGAGACCGGGGCGCCGGTGCGGAGGTTGGTGACGGCGGCGATCCGGTAGCCGTTGTCGCGGATGCGCAGGGTGCTGGTGGACGGCGGTGTCAGGACATGGACGTACTGGAGGTCGGGGTCGGTCCTGCTGATCGTCGTCACACCGTGCGCTCCGTCGTTCCAGAACCCGGGTTTGAGGCCGCCGTACATGTAGCCGCCGCCCTCGGTGCCGTGCAGTGACTCCCAGATCGGGGTGAGATAGGAGTCGGTGAAGGTGTTGAAGGCGGCCTGGTTGCTCGGGAACTTCCCGTTGACCTGGGCGGTCTCGGCCATCAGCGCTTTCACGGACGATCCGGCGTTGGTGATGAGCCGGCCGAGGGTGAGCGCCTTGTCGACGGTCGGATCGGAGCCGTCGTACCACCAGGAGCCGGTCGAGGGGAGCTTGAAGTCCGCCTCCGTGAGCCGGGGTTGGGCGGTGTAGAGGGCCTGAGGATAGTCGTAGGCGGGAGTCATTCCCGTCTTCTGCTCGTTGCTGATCATGTCCATGATCGGCGTGTCTTCGTTGTTGTTGCTGAGGGTGTAGTTCGGGCGCTTCTGATAGATCTGCTCGTAGAGGTGGTGGCTCTCCCAGTACGCGTTGTCGTTGTCGATCCAGAAGCCGCCGAGGTCCGGATACCGGTCCATGACCTCGAAGAAGTTGTCATAGCTGAACTGGCCGAAGCCGTCCCGGGTGGTCAGGTCGACGTTCTTGCCCTTGTACGCGGAGTACGCGGCCGAGTCGAGCCACTCGTGACCGCCCTCGTCGTGCCACTGGGGGTCGTCGGTCATATAGAGGACGACCTTCAAGCCCTTGCCCTTGGCCGCGTCGATCAGCTCGCCGAGGAAGTCCCGCTTGGTGGAGCAGGAGCCGGGGATCTTCGACGGCCAGGGGCGGGCGTAGCCGAGGCGGCTGTGGAAGGTGGCGAGGACCAGGTACTGGGTGTGCAGTTTGCGGGCCTCGTTCACCCAGTAGTCCGGGCTCCAGCCGCCGCCCGTGACATCGCGCTCCCAGGCGGTGCAGTCGGTGTGGGCGGGGGCGGTGCGCAGACCCCAGTGCAGGAACAGCCCGCCGACGGACCCGCGCAGAAAGGCCTGGCGAGGGTTCTCCAGGTCCAGCGGGCGAGCCGTCCGTGCGACGCAGTTCTCCGTCGAGCCGTCGGCGGCCACCCGCAGGGTCCCGCCCGAAGTGGAGTGACTGTCCGTCAGGCAGTAGCCGGTGACGTTCTGAAAGCCCATGTCGTGCGGGGAGCCGCTGCCGCGCTGGGCCGTGAACCGGGTGAAGCGGAGTCCGCTCGCCGCGTTTGCGATCAGCGCCGGGCGCCCGTCGTCGGCCGCGAACTTCACCGAACTGTCCGTGAAGGTGATGTCGTCGGCGTTGTGGAGGTACCAGCCGTACGCGGGGCGGGCGCCGATGCTCTTCGGGTTGTAGTCGCCCGGGTCGTTGCTCGGCACCCCGGTGGACATGGTGCCGCTGCCGCCGGGCACCGTGATGTTGACGTCGGTGAAACTGACGCCGCTGATGCGGTGACCGTTCTCGCCCCACAGGGTCGGACTGAAGGACGGGCTGTTGCCGGTTGCCGTGATGTCGTCGTACGTGACATCGCTGATCGACCCGACACCCGGGCTGTTGCCGCACCGTTTGCGTGTGCCGATCTTCTCCATGATCGGCGAGTGGACGTTCGTCATGGTGATGTCGCGGTAGTGGACGTCGGAGATCTTCGAGCCGTCCATGGAGACCATGCCGAGTCCGGACTTGTTCGCGCCCTCGATTCGGATCTTCTCAAACTGGTAGTCGTAGAAGTCGCCGCAGGTCTCGGAGCCGAACATCAGGGCGTTGCAGCACACCGCCGACAGCGTCGAGTCGCTGACCCGGACATGGCCGTTGGGGAGCTTGGCACCGAGCGCGTAGTCGCTCTTGAAGACCAGGGCGTCGTCGTTGGCCTTGATGTCGGCGTGGGTGATCGCGACGTTGGTGGTGGAGATGACGTTCCAGCCGTCGCGGTCGCTCGCGGTGTCGATGGTGAGATGGTCGGAGGTGACGTTCTTGCAGCCGTTGACGAGCGCGGCGAAGTGGCCGCCCCTGCGCAGGGTGAGACCGTCTCCGATGTGCAGTCCGTCGCAGCGCGTCAGTGAGATGATCTTGTCTGCCTCGCCCGGCTTGGGATTGCCGGTGATCAGGTTGCCCAGCCCGTCGATGACGCCGCCGCCGACGAAGCCGATGTTGGTCAGCTTGTCGCCGTAGATCATCGCGTTGTGGAAGTGGCTGTGCCCGTAGTCCTGGTACTTGTCGTACGGATTGGACTCGGGGGCGTCATAGGTGTCCGCCGAGGAGCCCTGGATCGTGGCGCCCGTGTCGACCTGGAGCGTCACATTGCTCTTCATATGGATGGTGTTCTTCGACTTGTAGGCGCCGGCCGGGAAGCGGACCGTGCCGCCGCCCGCCGCGTTGGCGGCCGTCACCGCCTTGTTGATGGCCGGGGTGTCGTTGGTGGAGCCGTCGCCCTTGGCGCCGTAGTCCCGTACGTCGAAGACCGTGGCGCGGGGCGCCGGGCGGGCGGCCGCGAGGGCCGAGGGATGGGAGAGACCGAGGACGACGGCGACGACGGCGAACAGGACGGCCGTCGCCCTCGCGAAGGGGGTGGGGGGTCGCATGGGACGGCTCCTCAGACGAGTTGGTAACCGCGAAGGTTGCTGAGCAGGAGGTAGGTGTCCTGCAGGGACCCGGAGGTGTCGCCCAGGGAGCGGTAGATGCCCCACTTGGGCCGTACGCGGTCGGCCAGGAAGGTGTCGACGCCCGTCTTCTGCGCATCGACGACCGTGGTGGAACCGCTCTTGAGGATCCAGCGGACCGAGCCCGCGGAGCCGTTGCCGACCTTGATCTGGAAGTCGACGTCGGTCCAGGTGTCGTGGAGCGGTTCGAGATCGGTCCGGCCCACCAGGATGTCGTCGATGGCGAGCTTCAGCTCGATGGTCTGTCTGCCTGCCCCACGCTCGGCTTCGCGCGCGCGGGAGGTGCCCCCGTCCCGCCGCAGCGACTGCACCACGATCGGCGAGGTGCCGTTCCCCGGCTGCTTCATCTGCATGATGTGGGTGAAGGTGGTGGTCGCCTTCAGCGAGCTGGGGATGTACATCGAGTACGTCACCCGCCAGGTCTGCCCCTGGGTCCACTTGAGATAGCTGCTGCCGCTCGTGCGCAGCCCGGTGACCTCCTGGCGCTGCCGGTCGGCGGAGGTGTCCCGGTCGGCCATGTGCATGTTGAAACGCCAGTTGGCGCCGGTGGCGAAGATGTGCGGATGTCCGGCCGGGTGGGAGTCCGCACGGTCGTCCTCGACGGTCTCGAAGGCGCCGAGACCGTCACCGCCGGCCGACGGGGACCACTTCGACTGCCAGGAGGCGGCGTGTGCGGAGGAGGTGGGAAGACCGACGGCAGCGGCGGCCGTGCCGCCGAGCGCCGCGCCCAGCAGGGTTCTTCTGGTGGGGCTCATGACTGATCACCTCGTTGCGAAGGGTGGGTCGTCCGGAGCTGCTCGTTCATGATCAAGAAGGCGCCCAGGCCGTGGAGGTCGTTGGTGGCCGGGGTGCGGGCGATGTAGTACGCGTAGTCGCCGACGTTGGTGCCGACGGAGATGCCGGCCAGGTCCGTGCGCCCGTCGGAACCGACGGAGAGCTGCGCGAGGACGCCCGCGTAGCCGCGCCGGGCCACCTGGGCGTAGTGCGGGTCCAGACAGCCCTGCTGGACGCCGCGCGAGAGGGCGTAGGTGAACATGCTGGAGCAGGAGGTCTCGGTCCAGTTGCCGACTCGGCCGCCCTTGTCGATCACCTGGAACCAGCGGCCGGTCGCCGGGTCCTGGTACGTCTCCAGTCCGGCCGCCAGCTTGCGCAGGATCGCGAGCAGTTCGGGCCGACGGGGGTGCTGCGCGGGAAGCGCGTCCAGCACATCGGTGACGGCCATGGCGTACCAGCCGACCGCCCGGCACCAGTGCTCCGGCGCGAGGCCCGTCGCGGGGTCGGCCCAGTTCGCCGTCCTCGACTCGTCGTACGCGTGCCGCAGCAGTCCGTTCGGGCTCTGGAGGTGGCTGCCGTAGACGTAGAGCTGCTTGGCCGCCTCGTCGTTCGCGTACGTCGCGTCCCCGAACTCCTTGCCGTACTCGACGAGGAACGGGTTCACCATGTAGACGCCGTCCGACCAGAGCTGGTGCGCCCGGCTGCTGGTGTCGGCGTGCCAGAAGCCGCCGTCGGAGGTCCGGGGGTAGGTGTCGAGCCGGTCGCGGATCTTCCGGGCCGCCTTGCGGTAGCGGTCCTGTCCGGTCTCATGGTGCAGGATGACCAGCAGCCGGCCCGCCTGCATGCTGTCGAGGCTGTTGAAGCTCTGGTCGATCGAGCCGTCGCTCTTCACGAAGCGGTCGACATAGCTCTTGATGTACGAGAGACGGCGGGCGTCGTGCGTGCGCCGATAGGTCAGGTACTGGCCGTAGAGGTACAGGCCGACCGGGTAGGACCAGCCGCCGATGGTGCTCGGTGTGTAGCGGGCCGTCGTCGAGTCGACGACGGCCACCGACCAGTCGGTGGTGCTCCGGGGCCGGGCGGCCGGTGCCGGCGTCCCGGCGGCCGGTGCGGACGGGACGGCCTCGGCCGACCCGGCGAGCAGGGCGGTGGCGAGCGCGCCCGCCGTCAGTGCTGCCCGCAGGCGTCGTCTCATGGTCCTTCCTCTCGGTAGGCACGGTGGACGTGGGTGAGATCGCCGCGCGGCTTCGCCGCCCGGTCGACGAGGGTGCGTACGAGGGCGTGGTCGGGGGCGAGCCGGCAGGCCGGGTCGGTACGGGTGGCGTCGCCGGTGAGCGCGTACGCCTGGCAGCGGCACCCGCCGTGGTCGACGCCCCGCAGGACACAGCCACGGCAGGGGTCGCGCATCCAGCTCTCGCCCCGGTAGGCGGTGAAGGCCGGGGAGCGCCACCAGATCCAGTCGAGCCGGTGTGCCCGGACGTTCGGCGGGTCGAGGCCGGGGAGGGAGGCGGCGGCCGGGCACGGGAGGACCGTTCCGTCCGGGGCGACGGTGAGCGAGACCGCGCCCCAGCCGCCCATGCAGGGTTTCGCCGTGCCGTCCACATAGTCGGGGGCGACCCACACCAACTCCAGGCGCCCAGCGAGGAGTTCGCGGCGGCGGGCCACCACCGAACGCGCCCGGGCGATCTGGTCGCGGCTGGGCAGCAGGGCGGCCCGGTTGCGCAGAGCCCAGCCGTGGAACTGGGTGTTGGCCAGCTCGATCCGGTCGGCGCCCCAGGTCAGGGCCAGATCGATCA
The DNA here is from genome assembly GCF_042896945.1 of Streptomyces sp. NPDC001222. Classification (NCBI taxonomy): domain Bacteria; kingdom Bacillati; phylum Actinomycetota; class Actinomycetes; order Kitasatosporales; family Streptomycetaceae; genus Streptomyces; species Streptomyces sp. NPDC001222. The sequence goes on along the minus strand of NZ_JBIAXT010000019.1, from coordinate 43,675 downwards.
GCTCGTCGAGCGCGTCGATGTTCGCCCGGTGCAGGACCGCGTTCAGACCGAACGGCAGTCCGGCCGTGCGGATCAGCCGGGCGGCGCGCTCCTTCGCCGCGAACGAGCGGGCACCCGCGATGCGTTCCGAGGCGTCGGGCCGGGCGTGCTGTACGGAGAGCTGGACACTGCGCAGTCCGGCGGCCACGAGAGTGGCCAGCCGTGGTTCGGTGAGGCCGACGCCGCTGGTGACGAGCTGGGTGTAGAGGCCGGGGGCGTCGGCCGCCCGCACGATCTCCGGCAGATCACGTCTGAGGAGCGGCTCGCCGCCGGACAGATGGGTCTGGACGACGCCCAGGCCGGCGGCCTGACCGAAGACGTCGGCCCACTGCTCACCGGTCAGCTCTGCTGACCGACCGATCAGTTCGACGGGGTTGGAGCAATACCCGCAGCGGAGCGGACATGCATGGGTCAGTTCGGCGAGCAGCGCCCAGGGGGGATCGACGGTCACAGGAGCCAGCCCTCCTTTCGCAGGGCCCAGAGGAACCTCGGTACCTCGCTGTCGACCGGGGCACCGGGGAAGCGGTCGCCGAGCGCGGCGACGATCTCGTCGAGGTCCAGGCCGCCGTCGCACAGCCGCAGGACGGCACCGGCGCTGCCGCGCAGCACGACCACGCGCTCGGGCACGAGCAGCAGATCGGTGTCCCGGACGGGATCGTGCCGCAGCACCGCCGCACGGTGGAGCGTCGGCCGCCAGGTCATGGCGGGCCCGGAGCGGGGCGCTCGGACGTGCCGGCTCCCGCCTGGTCCACCGCGTCCAGCAGAGCCCACAGCACCTCGCACTTGAAGGTGAGTGCGGCGAGCGCCCGCTGCTGCTCCGCTCTGGTCCCGGCCCGGGCCAGCACCAGGGCGAGGGCCTCCTCGCCGTCCCGGCCGCCCTGCCCGACCCGGCCGCGGAAGTAGGCGAGCCCGTCGGCCTCGATCCAGGGGTAGTGGCGCTCGAAGGCGGCGATGCGGGTGCGCATCAGGCTCGGTGCCGACAGTTCGGTCAGGGACGCGGCGACCGCGTCGAGCGCGGGGCGCGAGCGGCAGAAGCTGACATAGCCCTCGACCGCGAACCGCACCCCGGGCAGCACCCGGGAGGCGTCCCACAGCACGGCACGGTCCAGTCCGGTCGCCTCGCCGAGCCGCAGCCAGCGCTCGATCCCGCCCTCGCCCTCGGCCGTGCCGTCGTGGTCGCGGATGCGGCGCAGCCAGGCCCGCCGCAGTGCCGGGTCGTCGAACTTGGCGAGGATCAGGGCGTCCTTGACGGGGATGTGCCGCTGGTAGTGGAAGCGGTTGGCGACCCAGCGGCGCAGTTCGCCGGGGGTCAGCTCGCCCCGGTGCATACGGACGTTGAACGGATGCCGGTCGTGATAGCGCTCCGCGGCGACGGCGCGCAGCCGCTCGGTGAACTCGGCGGTCCCCCACGGGGCCGCGACGCCGTCGTCGCGCACGGGTGTCCCGGTCATGGTGCGCGCGCCGTCCGGCTAGCGGTCGGCGAGCGCGTAGGCGGTGACTTCGAGGGCGGTCTCCACGACCAGATAGGCAGGAGCCTCCCAGGTCCTCTCCTCCGATGTTTCCCGAATGATCTGCTCCGGCTGAGGGGTCTCGGACGCCTTCTCATTCATGTGCGCAAACCTGCTTTCGTACCGGGTGGGGGGTTGGTGAGCACGGCAGAGAGCCAGGTAAGCGGCGCGTTCACATGGATGCACCGGGTTCAGTGACTCGTCTGGTGCCGCGTTACAGAGTTGCGGGATGAGCGGACTCGGTCAATGGTCCGGACCGTGGAGGTCGGATCCATTTCTGGCCAATCTGCGGGTGCGGCCAAGATTCCGTGCGGAAATCCCCGGTCAGGAATGCGCACGCGCCCGTGATCGTTGACCATGGGAGTACCACCCGTCGACTTGAAGGATCGAGAGCTCGTGAGCAGCAAGGTCCCCCCGATCATCCTCAACAACGGCGTCGAGATGCCCCAGCTGGGCTTCGGCGTCTGGCAGGTGCCGGACGACGAGGCGGAGAGCGCCGTCGCCACCGCCCTGGAGGCCGGGTACCGCAGCATCGACACAGCGGCGATCTACGGCAACGAGGAGGGCGTCGGCAAGGCGGTCGCCACCTCCGGCATCCCGCGCCAGGACCTCTTCATCACCACCAAGCTCTGGAACCGCGACCACGGGTACGACTCCACGCTGCGCGCCTTCGACACCTCGCTGACGAAGCTCGGCCTCGAGTACGTCGACCTGTACCTCATCCACTGGCCGCTGCCGTCCCGGGGCACGTTCGTGGACACGTACAAGGCCCTCCAGGCGATCTACGCGGACGGCCGCGCCAAGGCGATCGGCGTGTCCAACTTCCTTCCGGAGCACCTGCGGACACTCATCGAGGAGACGTCCGTCATTCCGGCGGTCGACCAGATCGAGCTGCATCCGCATCTTCAGCAGCACGCGGCGCGCGAGTACCACGCGGAGCAGGGCATCGCCACCGAGGCCTGGTCGCCGCTCGGCCAGGGCAAGGGCCTCCTGGAGGTCCCCGCGATCGTGGCCATCGCACAGAAGCACAACCGGACCCCGGCCCAGGTCGTGCTGCGCTGGCACCTCCAGCTCGGCAACGTCGTGATCCCGAAGTCCGTGACGCCGTCCCGCATCAGGGAGAACATCGACGTCTTCGACTTCACGCTGGACACCGAGGACATGGCGGCGATCAGCGCGCTCAACGAGGATCGGCGCATCGGCCCGGACCCGGCGACGTTCGACATGGTCTGACCCGGCCACCCCCTGCGCGGCGCGTCCCGGATCGCTTCCACGGCGACTTCGGGGCGCGCCGTCGTGTGTGCGGGGTGGTGAGGACCGGGCGCGTTCGGAGCGGCGCGGGCCGGCGGCCCGGGCGAGCCCGAGCTGCGGATTCCCCCCGAAGCGCTCAACTCTCGCCAGCTGCACGGGCATTGGGGGTTGACGCGGCCATGTTGAGGGGTCCACCTTGTACGGCACCCGGTAAGGAAACTTTCCTAACAGAAGGGTCCCCCCACAGTGCGCACTCGAACACTGACCCTCGCCGCCACCGCCGGCGCCGCGCTCCTCGCCACCGCGGTGCTCCCCGCCAACGCCTCGGGCGCGACCACCCCCAAGTCCGCCCAGGAGGGCTCGGTCAGCGCGGCCGCCCTCCTCGCCAAGGTGACGTCCTGTTCGCAGATCTCGAACGGCAAGTACAAGACCGACGACGAGACCTCGGCCACCGTCCCCGTGTGCGGCAAGAACGGCGCGGTGTTCTGGAAGGCCGACATGGACGTCGACTGCGACGGCCAGGTCACCAGCAAGTGCAACGGCGACGCCGACCCCTGGTTCCAGGACGACACCGCCTTCCACCAGTCCGACGGCAAGCCGCTGCGCGCCGACTCGCTCCCCTATGTCGTCGTGCCGAGCGCCAGCAGCATCTGGAAGTACTCCAGCTCCGGCATCAAGGGCGGCGGCGTGGTCGCCGTCATCTACAACAACAAGGTCGAGTACGCGGTCGTCGGCGACACCGGCCCCACGAAGATCATCGGCGAGGCCTCGTACGCCACCGCAAAGGCCCTCGGCATCGACCCCGACCCGGCGACGGGCGGCGCGGACTCGGGCGTGACGTACATCCTGTTCAAGAACTCCCAGGTGTCGCCGATCGAGAGCCACAGCGCGGCGGTCTCGCTCGGCCAGTCGCTGGCCCAGCAGTTCATCAACAGCAACTGATCCGGACGGCCGGCCGCGAGAGGGCTCCGGCCGGACAGGTCCAGTCGTGCGGGGAGCGGGCACGCCCGCTCGGTGCCGCGGGGCACGCGGTACCGGGCGGGCGGGCGGGCGGGCGCGTCAGGCGGGTCGTACCGCCGTGTGGACCGTGTACGCCTTCAGCACGAACACATCCGTCCGGCGGTGCACGCTCGCCTCGTCCTCCGGGTCGAGGAGGCGGTCGAGGGTGGCCCGGTCCTCGGCGTCGAGGCCGTCGTCCAGGGCCTCGCGCAGCCGGGTCAGAACGGCGGCGACATATGTCCGGGCCCGGTCGTCGACCGGGGCGGGCAGGTCCAGCAGGAAGCTGCGCGTGCCGGAGTGCTTCAGGCCGGCGACGGTCAGCAGAGCCGGCCAGTCCTCGACCTCGGCGACGGTGCCGGGAAGTTCGGCCCGCATCCGCGCGAACCACTCCGACTCGACCGCGTCGAGCCGGGCCTGCAGGCCCGGACGGCCGATGCCGATGTCCCTCGGCAGGAACCGGGCGGGCAGACCGCCCTCCAGCAGCGCCAGGGTGCCGCCCGGCGCGAGATGCCCGGCGAACGCGGCGAGGGCGGCCCGCTGGTCGCCCAGGTGGTGCAGGCTGTTGCTGGCCCAGAGGAGGTCGGCCGGGTAGTCCAACTCCGCCAGTACGTCAGGGAGTTCACCGGTGAGGGTGCCGAACCGGTCGGTGAGGCCGAGCCGGGCGGCCCGGGCGCGGGCGCGTTCCAGCAGCGGACCGGAACCGTCCACCGCGACCACCCGCGCACCGGGGAAGGACTCGGCGAAGAGGGCGGAGACGACGCCGGGTCCGCTGCCCGTGTCGACGATCTGGCCGGGTCGCGGCGTCTCCTGCGCCAGCCAGGCCATGACCGTCCGGTACAGGGGGGCGAACAGCTCCGCCTGTGACTCCAGCATCGGCGCCATCACGGCCCAGTCGATGTCGGTCTCACCCTGGTGGCCATGGTGAGCGTGCTGCCCATGGCGGCCCTGGCCGTCGTGTCCGCCGCGTTCCCCGTGTTCGCCGTGGTGCTCGTGCGCCATTGGTCAGCCTCTCTTCTCGGTGCCGTCAGCCTGCGCCGAGCCGCCGTACGAAGGCAACTCCTCTTGCCGGAGCAGCAAAATCCGTGGTGCACGATCCGTGGTGCCGCACGGCCGGTCGGTGCGGCGAAAATCAGGTGCGGCGCGGGCGGGCGGTCGGGACCATGGGCCCATGGACGACCTACTGGTGGAGCGTTTCCTCGAGGACGGGTTCGTGAAGATCGAGGGCGCCTTTCCGCCACGTGTCGCCGAGGACTGCGCCCGGCTGCTGTGGCGGGAGACGGGCTACGCCCCGGAAGACCCCGCCACCTGGAAGGACCCGGTGTACCGGGTGAGCGGCATGGCGCAGGGCCCGTTCGCCGCCGCGGCCAACTCCCCCGCCCTGCACGAGGCCTTCGACCTGCTGGTGGGCGAGCGCCGCTGGGAGCCCCGCTACGCGCTCGGCACCTTTCCGCTGCGCTTCCCGCACCAGGAGGAGCCGGGCGACACGGGCTGGCACATCGAGGGAAGCTATCTCCCCGAGGGCGCCGAGCTGTGGCACGCCAATCTCCGCTCCCGGGAGCGTGCTCTGCTGATGCTCTTCCTGTTCACCGAGGTCACCGAGGACGACGCCCCGACCCGCATCCGCGCCGGCTCGCATCTCGACGTGCCACCGGTCCTCGAGCCCTACGGCGAGGAGGGCGCCTCCTTCCTGGAGCTGGGCCCCCAGGTGGACGCGGCCTCCGCGCACCGCCCGCTCGCGTACGCCACCGGTCGCCCCGGAGACGTCTATCTCTGTCATCCGTTCCTGGTCCATGCCGCCCAGCCGCATCACGGCGCCCGGGCCCGGTTCATGGCGCAGCCGCCCCTGTGTCCGGCGGTGCCCTGCGAGCTGGAGCGGGCGGACGGCAACTACTCGGCGGTGGAGTTCGCGATCCGCCGGGGGCTGGCCGGGCAGGGCTGACCCGGCGGATCACCTCGGCCGGAGCCCCTGGCGTCGGCCGCCGGCCACGGGTGGACCACATCGGCGTGACCTCCCAGGCGCCCGGCGGTTACGCCGGTCATGCGTGCTTCTCGTCCGGGCGGACCGGCCGTCGTCACCCTCGACCTCAACTCAGCTTCCGAGGCCACCGGCACCACCCGGCACTACGACGACGCCGCCCGGCTCAACGAGGACATGGTCGACGCCCGTGTCCGGGCCGGGATCCACTTTCGCTCGGCGGACCTCGCCGGGTGCCGCGCCGGCAGCCGCATCGGGGTCCGGGCGCCCGCCCACTACCTCCGGCCGCTGCGATCACGGCCGGAACCTGCCGCGCCGCGCCCCGCCTGCCCTGCGGATCAGGCGTCAGGATCCGGGCTTGCGAAAGACCCGGAGGGTGAACTCCGGGTCGGGGCGCGGCCGGTCCTGGTCCGGCAGGGCGGCCAGCCGGGCGGTGATCCGTTCCCCGAGCGGATCACCGGGCCTGAGCGTGGTGAACCAGCCACGGCGCAGGTCCGCCGCCGTGCCACGGGCGCTGCGGCCCTGGCCGACGCCGCTGAAGCGGGCCCCTCCGGCCGGCACGAGACCGTACCCGGCGGCGTGCTCCGCGACCGCCTCCGCTGCGTCGGACGCGGGCCGGCGCGGGCGCCGGGCGAGCACGGCGTCGATGTCGCTGCCCACGTCATGGGCGGCGGCCTTGTCCACGGTGGTGACATACACACCGCCCGGCCGCAGCACCCGGGCGCACTCGGCGAGCACGGCCCGCACCTCCGCGGGCCCCTCGACGAGATGCAGCAGCCAAATGCTCGTGACCGCGTCGAACGTCCCGTCCGGGAACGGCAGTCGGCGGCTGTCGGCGAGGACCACGGCGCCGGGCAGCCGGACGGCGGCGCGGCGCACCATCCCGTACGCCAGGTCCGCGCCGGTGACCCGCAGTCCGGGCCGCCCGTCCGCGAGCCGCCGGGTCACGATCCCCGTGCCGCAGCCGACGTCCAGCAGCCGGTGCGCGTCCTCGGGTATCAGCCCGAGCACGGCGTCGGCCGCCGCCGCGGCGCGTGGCTCACCGCCGCGCGAGGAGTCGTAGCCCTCGGCCTCCTTGTCGTAGTCCAGCAAGGCCTGTCCCCGTTCAGTGCGCCCCGTGTCCGGGTGCCAATTTCTCGATGCGGTGGGCGAGGTCGAAGTCCAGCTCGGTGACGGCGCCTCCCACGCTGTGCGTGTTCACCGTGAGGGAGACGGTGTGGTAGCCCAGGGTGCAGTCGGAGTGGTGGTCCAGTTCCTCCTGCACCTGGGCGATGTGGACGACCATGGCGGTCGCCGCGAAGTGCGAGGGGAGCCGGTAGGAGCGGGCGATCCGATCGCCGTCCAGCGACCAGCCGGGCAGCTCCGCCAGCCGGTCCTCGATCTCCTTCTGCGACAGCGGTTCGACGGGCATGACCTGGCTCCTTCCGTACGACGTGGGGCGCGTCCCACCCTGTCACATCCCCTCGGTGGAGCGCCGTACGCACGGCCGGGCCCGTGGGCCGTCAGCTCTGTGTGCACTCCGCCGCGAGATCGTCCGCCACGACGGTGATCTCGGCCCGGCCCTCGATCTGTTCCAGCCAGTCCTGCGGCAGCCCGTGGTCGCCGTGGCGGGCGCCGAGGAGATTGCCGCACAGGGCGCCGGTGGAGTCGCTGTCCCCGGAGTGGTTGACGGACAGCAGCAGGGCGCGCCGGACATCGGGCTCCACCAGGGCGCAGTACACGGCGATGGCGAGAGCCTGTTCGCCGACCCAGCCCGCGCCGAGCGTCTGCACCTTCTCCGCTGTGGGCGCGCCCTCCGCGGCCAGATCGAGGGCGCCCCGCAGCGCGGACGTGGTCTCCTCGTGCCCCAGGTAGCGGGCCAGGAGGCGCAGCGCGCGCAGCACCGCGCCCTCCAGGGACTCCCCCTCGACCAGATGCGCGACGATCGCGGCGAAGGTGCCCGCGGAGTAGTAGCCGGTGGGGTGGCCGTGGGTGGTCTGGGCGCCGCGGGCCGCCCTGGCGAAGGCGGTGTCGGCCGGCACACGGGTCAGCCCGAAGGGCGCCGAGCGCATGACCGCGCCGCAGCCCTTGGAGTCGGAGTTCACCCGGCCGGGGCGGCCGAGTGCGGCCTCCGGGTCGGGAACGAAGTCCTGGGCGAGGCCGGAGAGACAGGCGTTGCCGGGCGCGCGGCGCGCGTACAGCCAGGGCTGGGCCGCGAGGCCCTCGGCGCCCTCGGGTGGCCCGGACAAGCGCTGGGTGTCGAACCAGCGGCCGTAGGCGTCCCGTACCAGCCGGGACCAGTCGTCGTCGGTCCCCCGCTGTCGTTCACGGACGCGTGCCTGCCGGATCCCCTCCACGGTGAACAGGGTCATCTGGGTGTCGTTGGTGATCCGGCCGACGGCTCCCGCTGCGTCCGGCACCAGACGGGTGACGCCCTGCTCGCCGTGCAGGGCCCGGATACGGTCCAGGGAGACGAACTCGACGGGATACCCGAGGGCGTCGCCCACGGCACCGCCGAGCAGGGATCCCCGCACCCGGGCCCGGTAGATCGCCGTGGCCTCCCAGGACGGGTTCAGTCGGTCGTACATGCACCGCTCCTCGACTACGGTCGTCCGTATGACCATTGTCGCGACCGGCGCCGCCGCCTCCCCACCGGCCCCTTCCGACCCGGCCATCGGCCCGCTGCTGCGGGGCTGGCGCGAGCGCAGACGGGTCAGCCAGCTGGAGTTGGCGCTGCGGGCGGGCTCCTCGGCACGGCACATCAGCTTCATCGAGACGGGGCGGTCACGGCCCAGCGAGGAGATGGTGCTGCGGCTCGCCGAGCATCTGGACGTCCCGGTGCGCGAGCGCAACGCGCTGCTGCTGGCGGCCGGTTACGCCCCGCACTACCCGGAGACCCCGCTGGACGACCCGTCGATGGACGCGCTGCGCGCGGGTGTGGAGCGGCTGATCCAGGGCTATGAGCCGTATCCGGCGCTGGTGGTGGACGCGCGGTACGACGTGGTGGCGGCGAACCGCGGCATCGCGCTGCTCCTGGAGGGGGTCCCGGCGCGGCTGCTCACCCCGCCCCTGAACGCGATGCGCCTGACGCTGCATCCCGAGGGGCTGGCGCCGCGCATCCACAATCTCCGTGAGTGGCGCGGGCACTTGCTGGCGCAGATGGAGCGCCAGATCGCGCTGCAGCGATCGTCGGCCCTGCGGTCCCTGTACGAGGAGGTGGCGGCGTATCCGGTCCCGGACCGGGGCGAGCCCGGGGCCGGTGCCGAAACCGACGAGCCCGTACCGTACTTCGCGCTGCCGATGCTGATCGAGCACGACGGCCGGGTGCTGTCCTTCATCTCGTCCATCTCCACCTTCAACACCCCGATGGACGTGACCGTGGCGGAACTGGCCATCGAGACGTTCCTCCCCGCCGACCCGGCGACCGTCAAATACCTTCAGTCACTGCGCTCCTGAGGTGCCGTCGGCCGTCGGCGCGGCATCCTCGGGTGTCGGCGCGGACGGGTCCTCGCCCGTGGCCCGGGGCCGGCGCAGCCGCCGCACGGCCCCGACGACCAGCGACCAGGTGCCCCACACCGCCCCCACTCCGGTCGTGAAGGCGACGAAGACACCCCAGCCGGTGCGCAGCCGGTCCCAGAGGGTCGCGAAGAAGCTCCGGGGCGGCGCCTCGGTGTGCGTCCGCACGTCGATGGTCCTCTTGACGAGGACGGTGGAGGTATTGGTGTAGTACGCGGTGACCGTGACGCTGACGGTCAGGGGGCCGGGCGCGTGCGGTGTGATCCAACAGGTCCAGGGGACGCGGTCCTGCCTGGTCAGGACCGGCTGCAGGGACGACGAGTCGGAGGTGCAGTCCGCGTCGCCGTGGCAGGCGAACCGCACGCCCATCTCAGCCCCGGTGGGCATCGGGGTGTCCGGTTTCCCGTTCGGTGACGCCTTCCAGCTGCCGGAGACGGTCACCAGGAAAGGGATCGGCTCCCCCACCCGGAGACGCCGGTCCCGTAGGTCGTCGTACTCCACGTCGCCCTGGAACAGGGCCCTGCGCGCCTTGTCAAGTGCCGTGACAAAGCCGCGCTGCGGTGGTAATTCGCCGCTGCCGCGGGATCCGTCCGGTGCCCCGCAGGCGACCGCAAGAAACAGCAGGGCTGCGAACACCAGCACGGACGCCGGCACCGCACGGATGAGGGGCGCCGCCCCGATCACCCCTGACGACAATGGCCGTGACCGCGTCGACCGCGACCACGTCGTCCTGCCCCGTCGTAATGTCCCGCCCCTCATGCTTCCCCTCCCGCTGATAAGCATCCCGTGTCCCCCACCGCTGCAACAGGCCCACTCCGGTCACGGGAATCATCCGCTCCCCACGACACCCGTGAGACGCGGGGCCGAACATGCCACACTGCTCACGTACTTCGGCGCGTAGGGGAGGCGTGGCGTGAGTGAGCGGCGAGCTGCGCCCACCGTGGGGCAGGTGGTGCTCGGGCGGCGGCTGCAGGAGTTGCGGGAGGCCGCCGGGCTGAAGCGCGAGGAGGCGGCGCAGGTGCTGCGGGTCGCTCCGGCGACCGTGCGGCGGATGGAGACCGCCGATGTCGCGTTGAAGATCCCGTACGTGCAGGTGCTGCTCACCCGGTACGGCGTGCCCGCCGAGGAGATCACCGCCTTCGTCCGGCTCGCCGAGGAGGCCAACCAGCCGGGCTGGTGGCAGCGTTACCACGACGTGCTGCCCGACTGGTTCAGTCTGCATGTCAGCCTGGAGGGCGCGGCCCTCATCATCCGGTCCTACGAGCCGCATTTCGTGCCCGGGCTGCTGCAGACCGAGGACTACGCGCGCGCCGTTCTGGAGGCCGGGACCGTCGGACAGGTCCGCCCCCAGGACATCGAGCGGCATGTGGCGCTGCGTCTGGCCCGGCAGGAGTTGCTGACCCGCCCGGACGCGCCGCGCCTGTGGGTGATCATGGACGAGACAGTGCTGCGAAGACCGGTGAGCATCCGTGCCGAGGTGATGCGCGAGCAGCTCGACCGGCTCCTGGAGGCCAGTGAGGACCCCGGGATCACCTTGCAGGTGGCCGAGTTCGCCGCCGGGCCGCATCCGGGCACGTACACCCCGTTCGTGCTGTTCCGCTTCCAGGAGCCGGAGCTGCCCGACATGGTCTACAGCGAGTATCTGACCGGCGCCCTCTATCTGGACTCGCGGGCCGAGGTGGCCATGCATCTGGAGGTCCTGGACCACATGTCCGCGAAGGCGGCCTCCGTCCAGCGCACGAGGGCGATGCTGCGCGAGTACCGCGAAGCCTACTGACCCGGCTGACACCGGGGCCCCGCACCGAGCACACACTCCCCCCACCAGGAGCCTGCGCATGACGATCGGACCCGAGGCCGCGCCCACCCGCATCGACACCGGCAAGCCCCATCCCGCCCGGGTGTACGACTGGTGGCTGGGCGGCAAGGACAACTACCCCGACCCGGAGGATGTCGCGGCCCAGGCAGAAGGCATCGTGCCGGTGTACGCCGGGGTCGCGCGCAAGCCCTGAACCGGCCACCACCTCTCAGGCCGCCCCGCCCCGTGTGTCCTTGTCGTCGTCGACGATCTCGGCGTCCACCACGCCCTCCTCGTCCTGGGGTGTGGTGTGCTGCTCGGTGCCCTCGGCGGATGCCTGCTGGGCCCGGGCGTACATCGCCTGTCCCATCCGCTGGCTGACGGAGGCGAGTTTCTCGATGCCGGCCCGCAGCGCCGCCGTGTCGGCCTCGCCCTCCAGCAGGCTCCTCAGCTCGGCGAGGGCGGCCGTCACCTCGCTCCTCGCGTCCGCGGGTACGCGCGCCTCGCTCTCCGGGTTCTCCCGCAGGAACTTCTCGGTCTGGTAGACGCGTTGCTCGGCCTGGTTGCGTGTCTCGGCGGCCTCGCGGCGCTTGCGGTCCTCCTCGGCGTACTGCTCCGCGTCCCGCATCATCCGGTCGATCTGGTCCTTGGGGAGCGCGGAGCCGCCCGTGACCGTCATCTTCTGTTCCCGGCCGGTCGCCAGGTCCTTGGCGGAGACATGCATGATCCCGTTGGCGTCGATGTCGAAGGCCACCTCGATCTGCGGCACCCCACGCGGCGCGGGCGGCAGCCCGGTCAGATCGAAGACACCGAGCTTCTTGTTGTACGCGGCGATCTCACGCTCGCCCTGGTAGACCTGGATCCCGACGGACGGCTGGTTGTCCTCGGCGGTCGTGAAGATCTCCGAACGCCGGGTGGGAATGGTGGTGTTGCGCTCGATCAGCCGGGTCATGATGCCGCCCTTGGTCTCGATGCCCAGGGACAGCGGGGTGACGTCGAGCAGCAGGACGTCCTTGACGTCGCCGCGGATGACACCGGCCTGGAGAGCGGCCCCGACCGCGACGACCTCGTCCGGGTTCACGCCCTTGTGCGGATCCTTGCCGGTGAGGTCCCTGACCAGTTCGGTGACGGCGGGCATCCGGGTCGAGCCGCCGACGAGAATGACATGGTCGATCGCGGAGAGCCTCACACCCGCGTCCTTGACCGCGCGGTCGAACGGCGTCCGGCAGCGGTCGAGCAGATCGGCGGTGAGTTCCTGGAACCGGGCCCGTGTCAGCTGCTCCTCCAGATGCAGCGGGCCCTGGGAAGAGGCCGTGATGTAGGGCAGGTTGACGGTGGTCTCGGTGGAGCTGGACAACTCGATCTTCGCCTTCTCGGCGGCCTCGCGCAGCCGTTGCAGCGCCATCTTGTCGGCTTTCAGGTCGATGCCGTGCTGCCCCTGGAACCGCTGGGTGAGATGGTCCACGATCCGCTGGTCCCAGTCGTCCCCGCCGAGACGGGTGTCGCCGTTGGTGGCCTTGACCTCGATGACCCCGTCGCCGATCTCCAGCAGGGAGACGTCGAAGGTGCCGCCGCCGAGGTCGAAGACGAGCACGGTCTGCTCCTCGGCGCGGTCGAGGCCGTACGCGAGGGCCGCGGCCGTCGGCTCGTTGACGATCCTGAGGACCTTCAGTCCGGCGATCTCCCCCGCCTCCTTGGTGGCCTGGCGCTGGGCGTCGTCGAAGTATGCGGGCACGGTGATCACGGCGTCGGTGACGTCCTCGCCGAGATACGCCTCGGCGTCCCGCTTCAGTTTCTGCAGCACACGGGCCGACAGCTCCTGGGCCCGGAAGCGGGTGCCGTCGACGGACCCATGCTCCGGGAAGTGCCAGTCCGGGTCGCCCATGTGCCGCTTGACCGAGCGCGCGGTGCGCTCGACGTTCGTCACCGCCTGCCGTTTGGCGACCTCGCCGACGAGCACGTCGCCGTTCTTGGCGAAGGCCACGACCGACGGGGTGGTCCGCGCACCCTCCGCGTTGGCGACGACGGTGGGTTCACCGCCCTCCAGAACGGCCACCACCGAGTTCGTCGTACCGAGATCGATCCCGACCGCGCGTGCCATCGCTGTCCCCTTCCGCCAGGGCGCCTGTCGCACTCCATCACAGGACGCGAGCGGCCTGTTGTCCATGACGCCGACTGGGCACCGGTCACCGTCCGCCCCGTCATCGGATACCCGGAAAACGGCGATGCCGCGCCCCCCTCGCGGCGGGCGCGGCACCTGTGGACGGAGGCGCGTCAGGAGAGCTTGGCGTCCAGGGTGATCGTCGTACCGGTGAGGGCCTGGCTGACCGGGCAGTTCTTCTTGGCGTCCTCGGCGGCGGCGACGAACGCGTCGTTGTCCATGCCGGGGACCGTGCCCTCGACGGTGAGGTGGATGCCGGTGATGCCCTCGCCCGGCTGGAAGGTGACATCGGCCTTCGTGTCGAGCTTGGTGGGCGGGGTGCCGGCGCCGGCCAGGGCGTGCGACAGCGCCATGGAGAAGCAGCTGGAGTGGGCGGCGGCGATCAGCTCCTCGGGGCTGGTCTTGCCATTCGCCTCCTGGGAGCGCGAGGCCCACGTCACCGGCTGCTGTCCGATGCCGGAGGAGTCGAAGGTGACGACTCCGTCGCCCTCGAGCAGATTGCCTTCCCAGACGGTGTGTGCGGTGCGCGTGGTTGCCACGATGAGTCCTTTCGCATGCCGTGCGAATTCTCGTCAGGGCGATCCCGTTGCCGGGTGCCGCGCCCTATCCGATCACATTCCGGCGCACGGGGCGCGCAGGACGTCACGGTCGCGGCCTGACTCCCGTTCCGTCCCACGGGCGAGGGTCAGGCGGCGCGCTCGGTCTCGTCCTCGCGTCCGGTCAGGGGCACTTGGGGGCCGTCGCACTCGCGCAGCCAGCGGCGGAACAGCTGGTGGAGCCGCTCGGCGCCGACGAGTTCGGCGCCGTCCCCGGCCGGTGCTGACAGGGTCACCGGCCAGAGCAGGAAGGGGCGGCCCTGGGCGCCGCCGAGTCCGCCGTGCGAGCCGATCTGCTCCTCGAACGCGAGGACTTCGCCGGTGTCCGGGTCGTACCACGAGTTGACCATGATGTCGGCCGTGTGCGGGAAGGAGTGGGTGCGGCGTACGGCGTCGGCGGCGCCGGGACCGAAGTCGGCCAGCGGACCGGTCCCGTCGGCGAGCCGGTCGACCGGGACCTCCGCGCCGTGCGCCCCCAGCACCACCCCGCCGTGTTCCTCGCTGCGGACGAGGACGAAGCCGACCCCGGGGTGCTCGGCGAGCGTCGTCAGCAGCGCGGGGTGACGGTGGTCGATCTCCTCCTTGCTCATCCGGTGCGGCACGTCCGGGAAGGAGACGAGTCCGAGATTGCCGGAGGCGAGCACGACGGGCTCGGAGCGGCGGCGCGTCGCCGGGTGGCCCCCGCCGTCCTCCTCCACCGGCCGGCGCAGTGCGGCCCGTACCGCCGCGCGGGCCTCGGCTCCGCTGTGCGTCCGTTCGACGCGGCGGGGCACGGGCAGTGCGCAGCCGGCCCGCACCAGATGGCCGAGGCTGAGCCCGTAGCGGGTACGGAAGGTCTCGCCGGGGCTCTGGCCGTGGTCGGACAGCACCACGATGCGGTACGGGCGCGGGGCGTGCTCGGCGACCTGGGCCAGCAGCGCCAGCGAGCGGTCCAGTCTCCGCAGGACCTGCTCGGCGTCGCGGCTGTGCGGGCCGGAGTGGTGGGCCACTTCGTCGTACGCCACCAGGTCCGCGTAGACCGCGTTGCGTCCGGCGAGCATGTCGCCGATCACGGCGGCCACGACGACGTCCCGTTCGACGACCGTGGCGAAGGCGCGAACGAACGGGTAGAGGCCGCCGCGGCCGACCCGTGGCCGCTGCTCGGCGAGCCGGGCCCGGGTGGACTGTCCTATCTCGCGGCCGACGTCGGCGACGAACGACATGGCGGTGCGCACGGCGCCCGCGGGATCGCTGAAGTAGGCGAAGTATCCGGCCCGGGAGCGGTTCTCCCGGCCGCGCCGCGCGGCGACGGACAGCACCAGGGCGAGCTGGTCGGCGCCGCCGCTGAACAGATTGCCGCGGCTCGCGCCGTCGACGGTGAGGAGCCCGCCGTCACCGGTCCGCGCGATGGCGCGGCGCTGGAGTTCCGCGGCGCTCGTCGGCCGGTTGCAGACCATGACCTCGCCGCTGTCCTTCTCGTACCACCGGAAGGCCGGCACATCGTGGTTGGAGCCGTGCAGGATGCCGAGCTGGCTGGCGCCGGTCTGGCTGGACCAGTCGGTGCGCCAGGCGGTGAGGCGGTGGGTGGGACCGCGGCCGTCGGACGGCGCGAGCCAGGAGGCGACGGTCGGCATCAGCCCCTTGTCGACGGCTGCCCGCAGCACCTCGTGTCCGACGCCGTCGAGTTGGACGAAGACGGCACCGGGGGTGGCCGGTCCGGCCTGCCCGGAGGCGCGTGCGCGGCGCCGGGCGGCGAGCCGGTAGAGCCGTCTGCGGTACGCGTCGTCGTCCCGGACGGCCAGGGCGGCGCCGGTGGCCGAGGCGACGGCGGACATCACGGCGGCGACCACCACGGCCGTCTCGGGCGCGGCCGCGCCGCGCCCCGAGGGGTTGATGCGCAGGGCGACCAGCAGCAGGGAGCCGTTGAGGAAGAAGACGAGCAGCCCGAGGACGAGGGCGGGCACGAGCAGCAGCAGCCGGACGAGCAGAGGCCACACGAGGGACGACAGCAGACCGAAGACACCGGCGCCGGCCGCGGCGGTGACGGCGATCCGGGTGGCGCTGTCGCCGCTCGCGGACTGGAGCCGGAAGTCCGGGAGGATCCCGGCGAGGACGAGCATGGTGACGGTGGACGCGGCCCACACGGCGATGCTCCGCCCCCCTGCGCTGATCAGGCTCCGCCAACGCCCGCGCCCCACACCACACCTCTCGTTCCGGCCCGTCGTCCGCACCCCGCGGGGCCGCCCCCACCTTGTCACAGCCGCCCAGGACACCCGGCGGGGCCCGGGGAGCGCGGAGGGGCGGAGGGCCGGGTCAGCGGCCGTCGTAGCCCGCGGTCGGCATCGAGAGGCGGCGGTGCACGCGGGCCTTCATCTGGGCGTCGTAGGAGGGTTCCGCGTGCCCGACCGTCTCGATGCGCACGCCCCGCCGAGCGCACTCGGCGGTGAACTCCTCCACGGAGGACAGGGCACGCTCCAGCACCCGGCGGCTCGGGGCGACGAACAGATCGACCAGGCCCGCGTCCACGTCCGACCACAGCGCGCTGTGGTCGGGGCGCAGTCCCCGGACGAGCAGTTCCCGCTTCACCACATAGCCGCGCTCCGCTGCCCAGCGGGCGCACATCGCGTGCTGGCTGCGGGAGTCGACGAGGAAGGGGTCGGCGTCCAGCTCCTCCAGCGGCGTCAGGCTGGCGATCGCCGTGACCCGGACCGTGGCCGGACCGCCCCAGGCGTCGCGTGTGCCGGAGGTGCCGTGCGCATCTCCCATGGGGTCCCCCCTCACCTCAGGGTTTCGCCGCCGACCCTACCCCTGCCCGTAGGCTCGGGGGGAGTCGCACGAAGGAGGCATTGAGGTGCCGGTGGAGATCACGTGGTGGGGACACGCCACCTGCACGGTCGAGGACTCCGGTGTACGGGTCCTGACCGATCCCCTGTTCGCACGGCGCCTGGCTCATCTGCGGCGGCGCCGCGGTGCCCCGCCGCCGCCCGAGGCCGCGGTCGCGGTCCTGGCGCTGGTGTCGCATCTGCACGCCGACCATCTGCATGTACCGTCGCTGGCCCGCCTGGCGCCGGGCACCCGTCTGCTGGTGCCGCGCGGAGCCTCCGGGCAGGTGCCGGGACTGCGGCGGCTGGGCGGCCTGCGGGTCACCGAGGTCGTGCCCGGCGACCGGGTGCAGGTCGGTGACCTGGTGGTACGAGTCGTCTCCGCGCGGCACGACGGACGCCGGCTGCCGGTGGGACCGCACCGTTCCCCCGCCCTGGGGTTCGTCGTCGAGGGCGAGGCCCGGACGTACTTCGCCGGGGACACGGGCCTGTTCCCGGCGATGGCCGAGGAGGTCGGGCCGGTCGACGTGGCGCTGCTGCCGGTCGGCGGCTGGGGGCCCTGTCTGGGGGAAGGGCATCTGGACGCGGGGCGCGCGGCGCAGGCGCTCGCCGGGCTGATGCCGCGCAGTGCGGTGCCGGTGCACTACGGCACGTACTGGCCGATCGGGATGGACGCCGTACGCCCCCATGAATTCCACGCGCCGGGCCAGGAGTTCGTGCGCCTCGCCGCGGAACGTGCGCCGGAGGTCGCGGTGCACCTCCTCGCGCACGGCGAGAGCATACGGCTGGAGACCGCCCGATGACCGCCGCCTGCCGCCCGGGCGCCGGGGGCACCCGCGGGTGTCCGGTTGCCGGCCGCGCCCTCGCCCCGGGGGGCGCCCGGTGATGCTCTTCGCCGTCACGGGCGGCACCGTGCCCACGGAGTCCACGCAGCAGGCCGTGGGTTATCCGACGCTGTTCCTGCTGGTGCTGATCGGCGCGCTGGTGCCGGTCGTGCCCACGGGAGCCCTCGTCAGCTCGGCCGCGGTGGTGGCGTTCCACCAGACCGCGCCGTTCTCGCCGGCGCTGGTCCTCGTCGTGTCCTCGCTCGCGGCCTTCCTCGGGGACGTCGCGCTCTACTGGCTGGGGCGGCGCGGCATGCGGTCGAAGAACGGCTCCCGCTGGCTCCGGACGATCCGCGACCGCGCCCCGGAGGAACGGCTCGCCCAGGCGCAGCAGAAGCTGGACGACCACGGCATCGCGGTGCTCACCCTCTCCCGGCTCGTCCCGGCAGGCCGTATCCCGGTGATGCTCGCCTGTCTGCTGGCCGGGATGCCGCTCAGGGACTTCGCCCGCGGCGACGCCCCGGCCTGTCTCGCCTGGGCGGTGACGTACCAGCTGATCGGCATCCTGGGCGGCTCCCTGTTCCCGAGGCCCTGGGAGGGTGTGGTGGCGGCGGTCGCGCTGACTCTCGTGGTCGGCGCGGCGCCCGGGGTCTGGCGCCGGGTGCGCCGCTCCGCCGCCTCCTGAGCGGCCGGCTCACTCCAGCACCCGGGACGCGCCGATCGGCAGGTCCCACAGGTGCTCTCGGGCCAGTCCCGCCTTCTCCCAGGCCTCCCGGACCCGCGTCAGCGGTTCGAGGACCGGCTCCGCCGACAGCACGAACGTGCCCCAGTGCATGGGTGCCATGCGGCGCGCGCCGAGGTCGGCCGTCGCCCGCACCGCCTCCTCCGGGTCGCAGTGGACGTCGCGGAGCCACCATCGCGGGTCGTAGGCGCCGATCGGCATGAGCGCCAGATCGATCCCCGGATAGCGGAGGCCGATCCGCTCGAACCAGCGGCCGTACCCCGTGTCCCCCGCGAAGTACACGCGCCGTCCGTCGGACGCCGTCAGTATCCAACCGCCCCACAGGGAACGGCAGGTGTCGGTCAGGGTGCGCTTGGACCAGTGGTGGGCGGGGACGAAGTCGAAGCGGACACCGTCGAGTTCGGCGCCCTCCCACCAGTCCAGCTCGGTGACGCAGGTGAATCTGCGCCGCCGGAACCACGGGGCGAGCCCGGCCGGTACGAACACCGGGGTCGTGGCCGGGAGCCGGCGCAGGGTCGGGGCGTCCAGATGGTCGTAGTGGTTGTGGCTGATCACGACGGCGTCGATGCGCGGCAGGGCGTGCCAGTCGATGCCGACGGGGGTGATCCGGGCCGGCGTGCCGAGGATGCGCCGGGACCACACCGGGTCGGTGAGGACGGTCAGCCCGCCGATGCGCACCACCCAACTCGCGTGCCCCGCCCAGGAGACGGCGATCGTGCGGGTGTCGGTCCGGGGCAGCGGCTGCGGCTCGTACGGCAGCAGCGGGACGTCCCTGAGTCCCTCGGGCCCGGGCCGCACGGTGCCCTCGCGGGCGAAGCGGGCCAGGGCCTTGATGCCGGGCAGGGGGGCGGTGAGCCGGTCGACGAAGGAGCGGGGCCAGATGCGGCGCTCGCCCAGCGGACGGGGCTCGGCCAGCGGCGGGAGCGGGGCCGGTCCTCCGGGGACCGGGCTCAGCAGGGACGCGGGCACCGGCTCACCCACGCTCTGGTACGCCGGGGTGGGGGTCGTGGGCGGCTCGGACTGCTGCGTCATCGAGGAGGCTCCCATCGCTGAGCGTCGTCGCGGAGATCGTCGAAGACCGATCCAAGGAGGTTCAACGCGCGTTGCAGATGCGGCAGTTCCAGCGGGGCGGGGAACTGGAGGCACTGCTCGCGTTCCTCGGCGGTGGTGCCGAGGAGGGGGCCGGTGGACAGACGGACGCGGAGCGCCGCCAGATCGTCCCCGAAGCGATGGCCGCCCGGCACGGGCATGCCGAGCCGGGCGGTGAGGAAGTCCTCCAGTTCCTGGGCGTCTCCGACGTCGTGCGCGCCGAGCGCGTGGCGCAGCGGGTCGAGGTCGGCGTAGAGGTGGCGCCCGGCCTGCGGGGGTCGGGCGACCGCACCCGCGGAGACCACGCGCCGGTGCACGGCGTCGGCCACGCGCGTGTGCAGCGCGACGGCGGCGGCGAGACGTCGGGTGATCTCGGGTGGCTCCTCGAGTGCGTATGCGGCCGCGGCGGCGACCGGGTCGGCGACATGGGCGCCGAGCGCGGTGAGCACGTCCAGGACTCGGGCGCGCAGCCCGGCGCCGTCGGCGGTTGCCGGGAAGCGGGCGACGGCCGCGGGCCAGCCCGTCGGCAGAAAGGGTCCGGCGAGGTCGGTGACCACGGTGACCCGTTCGGGCAGCATCTCGGCCGGGCTGAGCAGGACGGTTTCGTGCGGGCGGTGCACGGTGTCGCGCCAGGTCTCGTCGCTCACCAGGTGGAGCCCCTCCCCGGCGGCGGCCTCCACGGTCTCGTGCACCAGCTCGGGCGGCGCCACCGTGGCGGTCGGGTCGTCGGCGACGGCCAGCACCAGCAGTCGTGGGTCGCCGCCCTCCGCGCGGATCCTGCGCACGGTCTCCAGCAGGGCGTACGGGTCGGGGACGCCACCGCACTCGGCGGGTGTCGGCACCGGGAACACGGCCTGTCCGAGTGCCCTGACCTGGGGCACCCACCAGGCGGCACAGGGCCGTGGGACGAGCACGTCACCGCCGAGCGCGGCGGTGACGGCGAGAAGCAGGGAGGCGGCGCCGGGTGCGGCGGCCACCCCCTCGGGACGGGCGGGCAGTCCCCGTCGTGCGAAGTAGCCGCAGGCGGCCTCAGGCAGCCCGGTCACACCGCCGGTGGGCCAGGCGCCGTCATGGCCGGCGGCCCGGGCGAGCGCGGTGGACAGCGCGGGCAGCAGGGGCAGCCCGTCGCCGGGTAGGGGCGGGCCGTAGCGGACGGGGCCGTGCCCTTCCGGATCCGTCCGCCGCATGCCTGCCTCCGCGCAGTCCTTGATGCCGGTCCCCGTCCCCGGCTCGCCACGGGCAGCCGCCGCCCGGCCGACCATCCCCGTACGCCTGTTCGTTACCGTGCCGGTTGTTCCCCTACGGTGCTTGTGGTGCCCCAGGGATTTGAGTACCCAAGGTTCCGGCCGATCATGGGTCTCCGGCGGGGGTTCACCGGATCACGGGTTCAGCCGGGCGCGGCCGCGGCGCGGCCAGAGCCGGTACAGGGCGGCGGCGAGCGCGGCCGCGATCAGGAAGCCTCCGATGACGAGCGCGGGGACGGACGCGGCGTAGGAACCGCCCAGGCCCGCGTTCACCCCGTGCTGCGCACCGACGCCCGTTCGCCCGTTGTTCCTCCCCTGCCCGCGCTGCCCTTGCTGCTGTCCCGACCCGTTCTTCCGGCCCTCGCCCTGCTCTCGGCCCTGGCCCGACTGCTGCCGACGTCCCTGACCGTTGCCCTGAACCTGCTCCCGGCCCTCTTGACGCCCCCGACCGGTGCTGAAGGCCTGGCCCTGGCTCTGTCGCAAACCCTGTCCCTCGTCCCGGGCCTGCTGCTGTCCTTGCTGCTGCCCCTCCCCGTCCGACTCGTCGTCCAGCTCCTCGCCCGACTGCTGCCCATACTGCTGCGCCTGACCCTCGCCCGACTGCTGCCCGAACTGCCGCGCCTGACCCTCGCCCGACTGCTGCCCGAACTGCCGCGCCTCGCCCTCTTCCGGCTGCTGCCCGTACTGCCGCGCCTCGCCCTCTTCCGGCTGCTGCGCGTACTGCCGCGCCTCGCCCTCTTCCGGCTGCTGCGCGTACTGCTGCACCCGGCCCCCGCCCGACTGCCGCCCGAACAGTTGCGACTCGCCGCCCACCGGCCGCCTGCCCAGCCCCGAGCCTTGCAGCCGACCTGACCCGTCGTACCGGCCCTCGTCCGCCTGCCATCCCGGCCCGTCGTCCAGCTGCCCGTACTGCTGCGCCTCGCCCTCCCCCGGCTGCCGCCCGAACTGCTGCACCCGGCCCCCGCCCGACTGCCGCCCGAACAGTTGCGACTCGCCGCCCACCGGCCGCCTGCCCAGCCCCGAGCCTTGCAGCCGACCTGAC
>NZ_JBIAXT010000019.1:0-22019 GCF_042896945.1 Streptomyces sp. NPDC001222 | reverse complement strand
CTGACCCGTCGTACCGGCCCTCGTCCGCCTGCCATCCCGGCCCGTCGTCCAGCTGCCCGCCCGGCTGCCGCCCGTACTGCTGCTGCGCCTCACCCTCCCCCGGCTGCTGACCGTACTGCTGTGCCGCGCCGTCCCCCGGTCGCCTCCCCGCCCCGTACTGCCTCCCGGGCCGGCGGCCCTGCTGCGACAGACCGTCCGGGTACTCCCCCTGCGGGCTCGGTCGGGTCAGACCCTGGTGTCCCAGCTGGGTCCCCGGCTGCTGCCGGCCCAGCGGCTGTTCCCGGCCGTCCGCCGGGCGGGGACCGTCACCGGCCTCCGGCGACGCGATGTTCCACAGCCTCTCGTCGCGGGGGGACTGCGGGCACCGTCCGGTCACGCCCCGCCGCCCGCCACTGCCCTCGGGGACACTGCCGCCGGTGAAGGCGGTCCCGACGGCCGCGATCCGTGCCGTACCGCCTTGGCGTATGTCGGTGCCGACCCCATCCTGGTCGGCCGTCGTGCCGGCGCGGTCGGACACGTCGTAGCTGTCGGGGCCGTCGGACACGTCGTAGCCGTCGGGGCCGTCGGACACGTCGTAGCTGTCGGGGCCTTCGGAGCCGTCGGGTTCGTCGGGACTGTCCGGGCCGTCGTCGCCGTCGTAGGCGCCGTAGTCGTCGGGTCGGTCGGCCGGGTCGCAGGACACCCGGGCCGTGAGCGGGCGGCCGGAACCTATGGAGCGTGCGGTGAGGCCGCCGGAGGCGGCCGGGGTTGTCACGCCCAGGGCGACCGCGGGCGGACCGACCGCACCCAGGGCGGCGCCGGCCAGAGCGGTGACGGACAGGACGCGGGCACTACGACGCATACGAACTCCTTCGGCGGGGTGTTGCGGGCACGGTCGCCGTGCCCTCGCAAGCCCATGACAGCCCGCCCGGCCCCGGCCCGCGCGCGGCCGTGCCCCATTCGCGCGACCGGAACCTCCGCGCGGGTGACGCCCGCGCACCGACGGGTCAGCGGCCCCGACGGGTCCGCTCCCCCGCCGGGGCCGCTCTGCCGCGTCCGCTATGCCGCCATGTCCCTGTGCGCCTTTGTCACCGTGTCGCCGTGTCGCTGTGTCGCTGTGCCTCTATGCGGCGTCCTTCATGACCTGGTCCCTGAGCCGGTTGCAGCAGCGGCTGATCAGGCGGGAGACGTGCATCTGGGAGATGCCGAGCCGTTCGGCGATGCTGCTCTGCGTCATGTCGTCGAAGAACCGCATGTAGAGGATGGCGCGCTCCCGCTCGGGCAGGGCCTGCAGCCGGGGCTTGACGGCCTCACGGTCGACGACGGTGTCGAGCGCCACGTCGGGCGCGCCGAGGGAGTCGCCGAGCGAGTACCCGTCCTCAGTGCCCGGCACCTCGGCGTCCAGCGACAGCGCGGTGAAGCTCTCCAGGGCCTCCAGACCCTCCCGGACGTCCTCCTCGCTCATCCCCGCGTGCTCGGCGATCTCGGGGATGGTGGGCCTGCGGCCCGAGATGGTCCCGGACAGGTCCTGGCAGGCGAACCGGACCCGGTTGCGCAGGTCCTGGACGCGGCGCGGCACGTGCAGGGTCCACATGTGGTCACGGAAGTGCCGCTTGATCTCTCCGGTGACGGTGGGGACGGCATAGCTCTCGAAGGCGTGACCGCGTTCCGGGTCGTACCGGTCGACGGCCTTGACGAGACCGAGCGCGGCGACCTGGCGCAGGTCGTCCAGGCTCTCGCCGCGGTTGCGGAACCGTACCGCGAGCCGATCGGCCATGGGCAGCCAGGCCTCGACGATCTCGTCGCGGAGCGTGTCGCGCTCAGGGCCTGCGGGGAGCGTGGCGAGCCTGCGGAAGGCCTCCGTGGTGTCGGGGGCGTCGTCGTGCGGGTGGTGCTTCACGCTCACTCGGTTGGGCATGGTGGATCGCAACTCCCTAGCTGGTGCCTTGGGTGGACGGTCAGCGTGGGAGGGCACCCCGGCCGGACGGGCACACCCGTGGCGGGTATTCGCCGCTCCCACGGACGTGCCTCCGGTCCGAAGCACTGACACAGCGCCTGCCCTGTCGCCTCCGTGGCAAACACCACGGCGTCCCGGGTCACCCGGACGGCCCCCGGGCGAGCGGCTGCCGACCGCCTGCCGGGATTCCGTGTCGATCGCGACCCACCGGGTACGCGACTGCCACCCCCGAACATCTGGAGGGAGTCATGCAGCGAGGCAGCGACCGGCTGAACGTCCACCGCGACGACGAGATGAAGCACGAACTGCAAGGACTGCTGCGGTCCGGTCACCCGACGCGGACCGAGGAGTGGCACGACCCCGAGCCGAGCGCCGACGACGATCCGGCGATCTGGGCCGGTCCGGTGGTTCCGGGCGGCGGGCGCTCGGTGGCCGACGTGCGCTACGAGTTCGCCCGGATCCTGGGGCGTACGGCCTTCCCGGCGCGCCGGGACGACCTGATCGAGGCCCTGCGCCGCAAGCACGCTCCGGACACGCTCGTCGAGACCGTGACGCGGCTTCCGCGCTCGGCACGCTACGCCAACGCCCAGCAGCTCGCCGAAGCCGTCGTGGAGGCGTGAGGCAGTGCGGTGCAGGCACGGGTCCCCGGCCGGACGAACGACCGGCGCCGGACGGGCGCCCTGAGGTCAACCCGCTTCCGTCGTGCGTGCAGTTGGCCGGGGCCGCGGTGCACGAGGCCGCGGGGCACGCGGAGGCGGAGAAAGGACAGTGGACATCATGCGTATCGCGTTCCTGACCGCGCCCGAGGGTGTGGAGCAGGTCGAACTCACCGATCCCTGGACGGCGGTGTCCCAAGCCGGACACCAGCCGGTCCTGGTCTCCACGAAGCCGGGCCACATCCAGGCGTTCAACCATCTCGACAAGGCCGACACCTTCCCGGTGGACGCCGTCGTCGGCCAGGTGGAGGCCGAGTCCTTCGACGGGCTCGTGCTGCCGGGCGGCGTGGCCAATCCGGACTTCCTGCGGATGGACGAACGGGCCGTCTCGTTCGTCCGGTCCTTCTTCCAGCAGGGCCGTCCGGTCGCGGCGATCTGCCACGCGCCCTGGATCCTGGTCGAGGCGGATGCCGTACGGGGCCGGACGCTGACGTCATGGCCGAGCCTGCGGACGGACATCACCAACGCGGGGGGCACCTGGGTGGACGAGCAGGTGCGGCTGGACCAGGGCCAGAACAAGCTGATCACCAGCCGCAAGCCGGACGACCTGAAGGCGTTCTGCGAGGCGATCCTGACGGAGTTCGGCGATTAGGAGCGGCCCGGCCGGTACCCGGGGCCGGGCCTCCGAGGGCGCATGACCCGGGGTGCGTGACGCGGGAGCCGGGCCGGCGCGGGGCGTGGGCTCACCGGGCCGGTTCGGCTCCCGTGCACGGCCCGAGGTCGGCCGCTCCCCGCTCCCGTGCCCCGTTGCGGGTCCGGCTCGCCACGACCGGGCGACGGGGATGGCGGCGCAGATACTCGCCCTCCAGTTGCGCCATGCGGTCGTTGTGCGCCCGCAGCGCGTCGTTCGAGCCGTGCAGCAGCGTGTCATGACGGGTGCGGTGGATCGTCTGCAGCTCCTTCATGAGCTGCTGGTCGGTCAGCCGGTCCGGGTCGACTCCGCTCATCGTGTCACCCCGCTCGTCGTGTTCCTCGGTGCGGTCCGGGTACCCGCCCGGAAAGGCACTACCCCGAGCAGTATCCGGGAGGGAGCCATGGATCTCGCATTCCTCCATCCACTGTACGAACATCCCGGCCCCTGGGCCTCCGTATACGTCGACACCTCCCGGCACCCCGAGTCCACCGTCCCTGAGCTCTCGCCGACCGCTCAGGCCCTCGCCCGGTGGCTGGCCGGACAGGGCGCGGACGAGCCCACGTGCCGGGCCGTGCGGGAGGCGGTCGAGGACCTGCGCCACTCGCCCGAACCGTACGGAAGGGCGATGTTCGCCCGGGCGGGGGAAGTGGTCCTGGATCCGCCCCTGCTCGCCGCCCCGCCCGGCTCCTCGGCCCACTGGACGCCGCTGCCCCACACCGCGCCGCTGCTGGAGCTGGCCGGGGAGGACCCGGTGTGCGTGGTGGCGTACATCGACCGCAAGGGCGCCGAATTCGAGCTGCGCGGGGCGCTGGGCAGCCGGGAGGCCGGACAGGTGACCGGGCAGCAGTGGCCCCTGCACCGCAGAGGCACCGCGGACTGGTCGGTGCGCCACTTCCAGCTGCGGGTGGAGAACACCTGGGAGCACAACGCGGCCGAGATCGCGGACGCGCTCGCCGTCTGCGAGGAGGAGACCCGTGCCGACCTGGTGATCCTCGTCGGAGAGCAGCACGAGCGCCATGCCGTGCGGGAGCGGCTGCCGCGACGGCTCACGACCAGGGTGGCCGAGACCTCGCACGGGGTGGGCAGCCGACTGCTCGACGAGGACGTGGAGCGGATCCGCTGCGAGCACGTCCGCCGGCGGGCGGACGAGGAGCTGGAGCGGTTCCTGGCGGCCCTGGCACCGGACGAGGAGGGACAGGCACAGGCCGTCGAGGGGGTGCCCGCGGTCGTCGAGGCGGCACGCGAACACCAGATCGACGAACTGTTGATCCGGCCGGGCGGCCCGGACACCCGTCGTGAGGTGTGGGTCGGCGAGGACCCGGACCAACTCGCGATGCGCCGCAAGGACCTGCGGTCGCTGGGTGAACGGCACGCCTGGCCGGCCCGGGCGGACGACGCCCTGGTGCGCTCCGTGGTGGAGACGCGGGCCGAAGCCGTGTCGGTGACGGCGGCGACCGCGGACGAGGCGCCGACGGGCGGCGTGGGGGCGCTGCTGCGCTGGGCCTAGGGCCTGTCGTCAAACGCGCGTCGCCGCCCGGAGGGCGGCCCTGCGCCGTCAGGTGCGTGCTCTCGGCGGGCTGGGCTCGGACCCTCGTACTGGACGTACTCGGGTTCGAGCCCAGCCCGCCGCGAGTGCGTGCGTCGCGGGGCGGGCGGGAGCTTGACGACAGGCCCAGGCCGCACGAACTCCCACGCGTACTCGCCAACGCCCGCTCCCCCGCGCGCAGGCCCTACCGCGCCCGCTCCACCCGTCGTTCGTCCCACACCGGCTCCGGGGTCTCGCGGAGCCGGCCGTCGCTGCCGAAGACCAGATAGCGGTCGAACGAGCGCGCGAACCAACGGTCGTGGGTCACCGCGAGGACCGTGCCCTCGAATCCGTCCAGGCCCTTCTGGAGCGCCTCGGCGGACTCCAGGTCCAGGTTGTCCGTCGGCTCGTCGAGCAGCAGGGCGGTCACCCCCTGAAGTTCCAGCAGCAGGATCTGGAAACGGGCCTGCTGTCCGCCGGACAGCCGGTCGAAGGTCTGCTCGGCCTGTGCGGTCAGCTCGTAGCGGCGCAGCCGGGACATGGCCGCTCCCCGGTCCTGGGAGTGTTCCCGCCACAGGATGTCCAGGAGCGTACGGCCCTCCAGCTCGGGGTGCGCGTGCGTCTGGGCGAAGTGCCCGGGCACGACGCGCGCCCCGAGCCGCCACTGCCCCGCATGGGCCACGTCGCCGCCCGCGAGAAGCCGCAGGAAGTGCGACTTCCCGGAGCCGTTGGAGCCGAGGACCGCGACCCGTTCGCCGTAGAAGACCTCCAGGTCGAAGGGCTTCATGAGGCCCGTCAGTTCCAGGGCCTCGCAGGTGACGGCCCGGACGCCGGTCCGGCCGCCCTTCAGCCGCATTCTGATGTCCTGCTCGCGCGGCGGCTCGGGCGGCGGCCCGGCCTCCTCGAACTTCCGCAGCCGGGTCTGGGCGGCCTGGTAGCGGGAGGCCAGCTCATGGCTGACGGTCGCGGCCTGGCGCAGATTCAGGACCAGCTTCTTCAGCTGCGCGTGCTTCTCGTCCCAGCGTCTGCGCAACTCCTCGAAGCGGGCGAAGCGTTCACGCCGGGCCTCGTCGTACGTGGCGAAACCGCCGCCGTGCAGCCAGGCGTCGGCGCCGGCGGGACCCGGTTCCAGCGACACGATCCGCTGTGCGGCGCGGGCCAGCAGTTCCCGGTCGTGGGAGACGAACAGGACGGTCTTGCGGGTCTCGGCGAGCCGCTCCTCCAGCCATCGCTTCCCGGGTACGTCGAGGTAGTTGTCGGGCTCGTCGAGGAGCAGGACCTCGTCGGTACCGCGCAGCAGCGCTTCCAGCACGAGCCGTTTCTGCTCGCCGCCGGACAGGGTGCGGACCTGCCGCCACTGGGCCTTCTCGTACGGGATGCCGAGCGCTGCCATGGTGCACATGTCCCACAGCGTCTCCGACTCGTAACCGCGCACCTCGGCCCAGTCGGCGAGGGCCTGCGCGTACCGGAGCTGGGCGGCCTCGTCGTCGACGGTCATCACGGCGTGCTCGGCGGCGTCCACCGCGCGGGCGGCCTCGCGGATACGGGGCGGAGCGACCGAGACCAGCAGGTCCCGTACGGTCGTCTCGTCCCGTACGGACCCCACGAACTGGCGCATCACACCGAGCCCGCCGCTGGTGGTGACGGTCCCGCCGTGCGGCTTCAGCTCACCGGACAGCAGCCGCAGCAACGTGGTCTTGCCGGCCCCGTTGGGCCCGACGAGCGCGACGACGGCGCCTTCGCCGACCCGGAAGGAGACATCGCCGAGCAGTGCCCTCCCGTCCGGAAGGTGGTACTCGAGGTGTGCGGCTTCCAGATGACCCATGCGGCGCATTCTGGGCGGCCACGCCGGGACGGGGCAAGCGGATATCGGCCGGCGCCCTGCCCTGGTCGGCGCCTTCCCCGCTGCCCTGGTCGCCGTCTCTCCCGTCGCCCCGCACGGTTCGGCCCTCCGGGGGTATCCGCGCCCCATGACCCCAGATGTCGACCTCACCACCCGCCCGCCGGGCCCGCATCCGTTCCGTGACCGTCTCCTCGCCCTGGACTGCCGGCTGTTCGAGTCCGTCGCCGCCCGGCACTGGCCCGGCGCCGACCCCCTGCTCCCCCGGCTGAGCCGCGCCGCCAACCACGGTGTCCTGTGGTTCGCCACGGCCGCGGCCCTCGCCGCCACCCGGAGCCCCCGCGCCCGCCGGGCCGCCGCCCGCGGGGTCGCCTCGCTCGCGCTCGCCTCGGCCGCCATCAACACCGTCGGCAAGCGCTCGGTCCGTCGCCCCCGGCCCGTCCTGGACCCGGTACCGGCCGTCCGCCGGCTCAAGCGCCAGCCGATCACCACGTCGTTCCCGTCGGGCCACGCCGCCTCGGCCGCCGCCTTCGCCGCGGGTGTCGCCCTGGAGTCGCGCGGCTGGGGCGCCGCGGTCGCGCCGCTCGCCGGCGCTGTCGCCCTCTCCCGTGTCTACACCGGCGTCCACTTCCCGAGCGACGTCCTCGCGGGTGCGGCGCTGGGCATGACCGCCGCCTACGCCGTACGGGGCCTCGTGCCGACCCGCGATCCGGTGCCGCCCGGCCGCCCCAGCGCGAACGCGCCCGCGTTGCCGGACGGGGCGGGGCTGGTGGTCGTGGTGAACAAGGGCTCGGGAACTCCGGACCGCGTCCACGCCCTGCAGGACGCCCTTCCGGCCGCGGAGACGGTGGAGTGCGAGCCGGCCGATGTGCGCGCCGGGTTGGAGAAGGCGGCCGCCCGGGCCCGTGTCCTCGGGGTGTGCGGCGGCGACGGCACGGTGAACGCGGCCGCCGAGGTCGCCCTGCGCCATGGCCTTCCGCTCGCGGTCCTGCCCGGCGGCACACTCAACCACTTCGCGCTCGACCTCGGTATCGAGGAGGTCCCTGACGTGGTGCGGGCGCTCCGGCAGGGGGACGCGGTCCGCGTGGACGTGGGACGGTTCTCCTCCGGCGGGACCCGGGGTTGTTTCCTCAACACCTTCAGCCTGGGGGTCTACCCGGAACTGGTGCGTCAGCGGGAGCGCTGGTCACCGCGGATCGGCGGCTGGCCGGCCGGCGTCCTCGCGGCGCTGCGGGTCCTGCGCGGCGACCACCGCCCCCTGCGCGTCGAACTGGGCGGCCGGACCCATCCGTTGTGGCTGCTGTTCGCGGGCAACGGCACCTACCACCGCAGGGGTCTCGCCCCCGGCCGCCGTCACGACCTGGCCGACGGGAAGCTGGACGTGCGGGTGGTGCACGGCGGGCGCCGTCCCGCCACCCGGCTGCTGACGGCCGCGTTCGCGGGCCCGTTGTCCCGCTCCCCCGCACACTCGGCGGTCCGGGTGCGGCGTCTGCGCCTGGACGGCGTCGCCCCGGGCACCCTGCTCGCCTACGACGGTGAAGTCGCGGAGGCGGCGGGGACGGTGACGCTCGAGAAGCTCCCCGAGGCGCTGACCGTCTACCGCCCGCTCCCCCTCCGCTGACCTGCCGGCCCACCACTACCATCCATATAGCAAGACACGGATCTCATTATTCGGCATGAGCGCCTACCGTGATGTGTGCCGGTGGCCCATCGCTCCGCGGCGACGACCGTGGCGCGGTGGGCCGTCGGCACCAGGGGACCACGAGGAGAAGAGGACAGGCATGCCGAAGGAGACGGCCGTCTACACGCACGGCCACCACGAGTCCGTGCTGCGCTCGCACACCTGGCGGACCGCCGCCAACTCCGCGGCGTACCTGCTCGACTCGCTCAAGCCGCACATGCGGATCCTGGACATCGGCTGCGGCCCGGGCACCATCACCGCGGACCTGGCGGAGCTGGTCCCGGACGGCCGTGTCACCGGCGTCGACCACGCCCCGCGGATCCTGGGGCAGGCCCGGGCCACGGCCGCCGCCCGAAGCCTCACCAATGTCGACTTCGCGGTCGCGGACGTGCACGCCCTGGACTACCCGGACGACACCTTCTGTGTGGTCCACGCACACCAGGTGCTCCAGCACGTGGGCGACCCGGTGCAAGCGCTGCGCGAGATGCACCGGGTCACCCGTCCGGGCGGTTTCATCGCCGTACGCGACGCCGACTACGCGGCGATGACCTGGTACCCGGCATCCGAGGGCCTCGACGACTGGCTGGACCTGTACCGGCGGGTCGCCCGCGCCAACGGGGGCGAGCCCGACGCCGGGCGGCGGCTGCGCTCCTGGGCGTTGCAGGCCGGCCTCAGGGACATCACGGCGACCTCCGGCACCTGGACCTTCGCCACACCGCAGGAGCGGGCCTGGTGGAGCGGGCTGTGGGCGGACCGCACCCTCGCCTCCGCCTACGCCGACCGCGCCACCGAGGGTGGTCACGCGACCGGCGAGCGGCTGACGGGCATCTCCGAGGCCTGGCGGGAATGGGGTCGGCACGAGGACGGCTGGTTCGCGGTACTGCACGGGGAAATTCTGTGCCGAAAGGACGTCTGATTCCCGGATTTCAGGAAACCCGGTCAGCAGGAGGTTACACTATGGTTCCCGTTCTACTGGTTCTTCTGCTGGCACTGATTCTCTTCGGCGTCGGATTCGCAGTCAAAGTCCTGTGGTGGATCGCGCTTGCGGTGCTCGTGATCTGGCTTCTGGGATTCCTGGTGCGCGGTACCACCGCGGCCGGTGGCAGGAGTCGATGGTATCGATGGTGACCGGCCGGAACAGAAGATCCGTCCGTCACCGGATCGCCGGGTGACATTCCGGCGATCAATCCCGGGGAAGCAGTGTCCCCAGCGGCCCGAGGTCCAGATTGAGGTCCTCGGGCCGCAGCCCGTACCGCTCCCGGAGTTCGGTCATCCGGTCCTCCAGGAGCATCAAGGTGAGCCCGATGCGCTCCTCCTGCTCCTCGCTCAGCTCCCCGGTGTCGAACCGGCGCACCGCCTGCCGCTCCATGAGCTGGCGAAGCAGTTCGACGACGGTCAGCACGAGTTTGACCAGGTCCCGCTCCACCGTGTCGGGGTCGAGGTCGAGTCGGTTCTGTCGCTGGGTCACGGTTCCTCCACCCACGGCACGGACACCTGTTCGCCGACCGAACTGATCAGCGCGTTCAGATCGATACGGACGAGGTCGACGTCCGCGATACGCAGAGTGAGGTCGCCCGTGACGACCACCCCGCCGGCCAGCAGCCGGTCCAGGAGGTCGACCAGGGCGATCTGACGGTGTTCGAGAGCGGTCACGACCGGCTCCGTCCGTCGACGCCGCTGAAGGAGTACGCGGCCCAGGGCCCCGTCAGTTCCACACGGACACCGGGAATTCCGCTCTCTTCGCGCTGCACTCTTTCCACGAACGCCTCCGAGGCCGAACGCGGCACCAGATAAGCCGCGTTGAGCACGTTACGGCCGGTCGCTCCGGAAAGCGCGGAATTCTGCGGGGAATGGAGCAGGGAGTCCTCGGCACACCCGGAAAGGGTGTCGTGCAGCCGGCGCGCAAACCGCTCGGTGTTTTCCCGCATTTCGTCCTGAGCGTGGCGCTGCACACGCCGGCGGCGCAGGTAATCGCGGCCCGAGGCGGCTTTACGGGGCTCCAGGGTCTCCCGCGGGTCCTCCCGTTCCCTCCGTTCCGTCTCCGCGTACACCTTGACACCCCATTCCACCCGCCCGTCGAGCCGGTCCAGCGCACGGTGGAAGTCGTCCTCGCGTTCCTCCAGCATCGCGCGTACGCCGCTGTCGTCCCGGAACACGGTGGCGAGCCGCAGCGGCAGGGGGGTCGTGACGGAGGTGAGCGCGTCGATGACACCCTGGTGCGCGCGGGCGGTGGCGGTGAGCCAGTCCAGGTCCTCCAGACGGGCCCTGAGCGGTCCCTCGGCGAAGTCGTCCTCCGGGACCGTGCTGACGACGGCGATCAGGCCCCCGTGGCGCAGCTGCCGGGGCGGCACCCCCGCGACGCCCGCCGGGACGTCCTCGGCCGACGCGTCGAAGGGGCGGCAGACGGCGTACACATACCGCAGTCCGGTCATGATCCCTCCTCCTCGGCGCGCGTCTCCTCCAGAGCGGCCAACTGGGAGCGCAGCTCGGCGTTCTCCCGCGCGAGTTCCCTGTGCCGTGCGCCGGAGGACAGCGCCGGGTCGTTCTCCCACCAGTCGATGCCCATCTCCTTGGCCCGATCGACGGAGGCGACGACCAGGCGGAGCTTGATGGTGAGCAGTTCGATGTCCAGCAGGTTGATCCGGATGTCACCCGCGATCACGACGCCCTTGTCGAGGACGCGTTCGAGGATGTCGGCCAGGTTGGCACCGCCGTCGCGCGACGCGTAGGGATCGGGCAGTCGTCCGGGTGTGGTCATGAGCGGCCCCCTTCCCGCGGGTCCTCAGGGTCCTCCGGGTCCTCCAGCTCTTCTGAGTCCTCCGGTCCCTCGTCCACGAACTCCGCGTCCACCAGGTCCTCCGGATCCTCGTCCGCGAACTCCGCGTCCACGGCGTCCTCCAGACGCTCCAGCAGATATGCCTCCGCGTCCTCCACGCCCTCGAAGTCCTCTACGCCATCCAGTTCCTCCACCTCGGCCGCGCCGTCCATGTACTCGTCCACGGAGCGCGCGCGGGCGCCGCTCCGGGCGACATGGCGGCCGACGGCCAGGGCGAGCCTGGCGAAGCCGGGACTGTTGCCGTCGGCGACGTCCTGGAGTCTCAGACTGAGTCCGCCGAGCCTGCGGCCCACGGCGGCGAACAGGGGCCGGGCCCGCACCACCGCATACGCCCACGCCTCCGCCTTGAGCCGCTGAACGGCCGGGTCGGTGGTGGTCGCCGGGGTGCGGGCCGGCAGGAGCTGCCTCGACCTGCCGCTTCTGCGCCCGAGGGCGTAGGCGATGCCCAGGGCAAGGCCGAGTTCCAGTCGGTTCATGGCGCCGTACCGCCCGCTGTACCGGGGCCGCCGCGCTCCATGCCGATCTGCAGCCGGTCCAGGAGCTCATCCTCCAGCCGGTCGAACTCCTGGGCGTCGATCTCGCCCGACTCCAGTCGCTCCTCCAGGCGGGCCAGTTCGGCTCGTACGGCGGCCGGGTCGTAGTACTGGCGCTCGGCCTCCGCGAGCACCTGTCTCACCGCCCAGAAGCTACCGCGCACAGGTGCGAACGGCAGCAGCAGCACCTCTCCGATCAGCCCCATGGCTCACTCCGCGTCCGTCGCGACGGCGGGCTCGGCCGGCCCGGGCTCCACGAAGCTGTACGGCGGCAGTGGGCCGTTGACCCGCACATCAAGGTGCGGGTGGGCCTTGCGGACCTCCTCGACGGCGTTCAGGAACGCGGCGGAGGTGTCGCGGTCCACCAGGAACGACACATTGGCCAGCCATCCCGTGGACTCGGGACCCACACTCACTGCCTCGGCGACGGGCTCCAGGGCGCCCTGCACCTGAGCGGCGTCCTCGCCCTCACGGCCCTGCACCGCGGCCGCCACCATCTCGCCCAGCCGCAGCCGGTCCTCGTAACTGCCGCCGCCGGCCGCGCGGTTGGCCTCAGCCAGGGTGCGGATGTCCTGGTTCTCGGACATCACCCGGTGCAGCACGGCCTCCTGGTCATGGCTGGCCTTGACGTTGTACTCGACCTTTCCGGCCAGTGTGTCCAGCCGCTCCAGGTAGTGCTCCACGCGCTGCTCGAGGACGTCGGTGACGGCGTCGTCGTCCGCCGCGACACTGCCGAACCGCATGGGCAGCACGGATCCGCCCGCCGCCGCCTCGTTCAGCACGCTCTGGTGGGCGAGCAGATCACGGCGCTTGGGGCGCAGTCCCTCGGGCGCGTCGCTGACGATCGCCGCCAGCTCGCCCCGGGTCAGAATGCGTACGGGACAGGCCGGTTCGCCGACCCCGCCCATGCCGCCGGGGAGCGAAGGGTGAGAGACCGCGGCGATGCCGTAGACATAGGTGCTCACTCCTGCTCCTCCTTCTTCTCCCGCGCGGCGGTGGACTTACGGGTCCGCGCCCGCGGCTGTCCCTCTTCGCGGGCCTGGCGGAAGGCGTCGGATATGGTCTCCGCGGCGCCGGAGAGCGCCCCCTTGGACTTGCCGCGCGCACCGGACTCCGTGATGTCGCCGACCAGGTCGGGCAGTCCGGGACTCTTGTGCGGGCCGGACTCCAGGTCGAGCCGGTTGCACGCCTCGGCGAAGCGCAGATAGGTGTCGACGCTGGCGACGACGACCCGTACGTCGATCTTCAGGATCTCGATGCCGACGAGGGAGACGCGGACGAACGCGTCGATGACCAGCCCTCGGTCGAGCACGAGTTCCAGGACGTCGTACAGGCCGCTGCTGCCGCCTCCTCCGGTCTGCTGTGCCGGGACAACGGTCATGGCGAACGGACCTCCTTACGGTCTCGGGATCAGGAACAGGAATGGGAACGGTTGGTACGAGTCGTACGAGTGCTACGGGTACAGCCGGGAGATGTGGGGCGGCGGTCCGTCAGGCACGGCCGCCCGTCCGGGCGTCGGCCCTCCCGCGCTCATAGCGGCGTACGCGCCGATAGCCGGTGAGCTCACCGTCCGTGGCGAGGTCCACCTCATAGCTCGCGAGCAGGCTCATGGTGTCGGGAACCCTGGCGAGTTCCAGGACCTCGATCTGCAGGGTCCAGCCGTCCTCGGTGCGTTCGAAGGACGAGACGGACTCGGCGGCCAGGCCCGTGAGCTCCGTGAACTGGGCGCGCGCCTGACGCAGCACCTCCATGGTGCCGGGTCGGCCGCCCGCCCGGGCGTTGTCGTCGGAAGAGTCGTGGTTCTTTGGTGTACGTGATGTGTTCGTCATGGCCACCTCTCCCCCCGTGTGGCCGCAACGGCGTTGGCCAAACCTGTGGGTCCCGGGTTCAGCCACGCAGGGACCTGAGCCGCCGACGCGCGGGGCCGGGGGAGCGTCCCCGGCGCGGCACGTCCGCTCAGGGATCGGTGCGGGCCTGGTCCGCCGCGTCGGCGATGGTCCGGCGACGCTCATGGACGTCGGGGTCGTCCCACTGCTCCCAGGTCAGGGGCGTGGCGACTGGGGCGCCGGGCAGGGCGCGGACGTCAGAGGGGCGACCGCGGTCTGCGCCTGGGCGTTGCGCTGCACGTCGAGGTAGAGGCGGTCACCGCCGTCCTTCTTGCGGGCGGCGGTGGTGGTGAGGCGGTCGGAGTGGGCGGTGGGGAGAGCCTCGGACGGTCCTTGGCGAACTCGATTGCCTCGTCGAATTCCTGGGCGCCGTCGAGCGGCACGACGATGTGCAGTCCGCGCGAACCGGTGGTCATCAGGCCCGAGGACAGCGGGTGCCGCCGACACCGTCCGGGTGCCGTTCCAGCATCAGGGGCCGCCCGCGCGGATGGGGCTGCATACGGGGGCGCCGGAGCGGTAGTGGTCGACGAGGTCGGCCTTCGTGTGCTCCGCGCCGCCCCCGTCGCCGGGGAACAGCACCTTGCCCGGGCGGTGGGCCTCCGGGATGCGGCGGCCCGCCCGCACGGTCCGCGTGGCGGTCATCGCGCTCCTTCGGTCACGGCACCACCGCGTGTTCCACCAGCAGCCGGGCCGCGGCGGCGATCGACTCCGCGTCGATGCCCGCGGCGTGCAGCTGCTCGGCGGGCGTCGCCGAGCCGGGCATCGTACGGACCGCGAGACGCACCAGACGCGGTACGGGCCGCCCGTCGACGAAGGCGTCCAGGACCGCGTCGCCGAGGCCGCCCTCCTCCCGGTGGTCCTCGACGGTCAGCAGGCATCCGGTGCGTTCGGCGGCCTCGCGCAGGGTGGCACGGTCGACGGGCTTGACGGAGTACAGATCGACGACCCGTACCCGGATGCCCTGCTCGGCGAGGGCGTCGGCGGCCTTGAGCGCCTCGTGGACGGTGACTCCCGCGGCCACCACGGTGAGCCGGTCCTCGGCGCTCGCGCGCAGCACCTTGCTGCCGCCGACCGGGAACTCCTCGGTGGGGCCGTAGATGACCGGGGTCTTCCCGCGGGAGGTGCGCAGATAGCGGATGCCCTCGCAGCCGGCCATGGCGGCGACCAGCTTGGCCGTCTGGTTGGCGTCGCACGGGTACAGGACGGTCGAGTCGTACACCGAGCGGAACATCGCGAGGTCCTCCAGGCCCATCTGCGAGGGCCCGTCCTCACCGATGGCGCAACCGGCGTGCGATCCCACGAGGTTGATGTCGGAGCCGCTGATCGAGGCCATCCGGATGAAGTCGTGGGCGCGGGTGAGGAACGCGGCGAACGTCGCTGCGTACGGCATCCAGTCGCGCGCGGCCATGCCGACGGCGGCGGCGACCATCTGCTGTTCGGCGATGTAGCACTCGAAGTAGCGGTCGGGGTGTTCCTTGGCGAAGTACTCGGTGCGCGTGGAGTCGCCGACCTCGCCGTCCAGGGCGACCACGTCGCCGCGTGCGCTGCCGAGCGCGGCGAGGGCCTGGCCGTAGGCGTCCCGGGTGGGCACCTCGTCGCCGACGTCGTAGCGCGGCAGATCCAGATGGCCGCCCTGGACGGCGTGCAGCATCCGGGCGGCGGGCGGCGGCTGGACCTCGATGAGCAGGTTCCGTACGCCGCCGAGTTCCTCGATCGCCTCCTCCGCGTCCGGCAGCGGCTTGCCGTGCAGGCCCTCGCGGTTCTCGACGGCGGCGACGCCCTTGCCCTTGAGGGTGCGGGCGATGATCACGGTGGGCTGTCCCGCGGTGGACTCAGCCTCGGCGTAGGCGCGGTCGATGGCCTCGACATCGTGCCCGTCGACCTCGATGGTGTGCCAGTCGAAGGCCTTGAAACGGCGTGCGTAGGCGTCGAGGTCGTGTCCGTGACGGGTGGGGCCGCGCTGGCCCAGCCGGTTGACGTCGACGATCGCGATCAGGTTGTCGAGATGCTCGTAGCCGGCGTGCTCGGCGGCCTCCCACACGGATCCCTCGGCCAGTTCGCTGTCCCCGCACAGCACCCAGACCCGGTATCCGGTGTGGTCGAGCCGCTTCCCGGCCAGGGCGATACCGACGCCGACGGGCAGCCCCTGGCCGAGGGAGCCGGTGGCCGTCTCGACCCAGGGCAGCCGACGGGGCGTGGGGTGCCCTTCGAGCCGGCTGCCGAGCTTGCGGAAGGTCAGCAGTTCGGTCTCGTTGATGGCCCCGGCGGCCCGGTACGCGGCGTACAGCAAGGGCGAGGCGTGCCCCTTGGAGAGGATGAACCGGTCGTTGCCGGGATGGGCGGGGCGTTCGAAGTCGTAGCGGAAGTGCTTGGCCAGCAGAACCGCCATGAGGTCGGCGGCGGACATCGAGGAGGTCGGGTGTCCGGAGTTGGCCGCCGCGGCGGCGCGGACGCTGTCGACGCGCAGTTGCTGGGCCAGTTCTGTGAGCTGACGGGTATTCAGTTCGGTCAGCTGGCGGGTGTTCATGAGTCATCCTCCGTACCGGACTTTTCGGGACCTGCCGGCACTCGAGCCAGTTCGGGCGACGCGGTGTCGAGCGGCACGTTCCAGGAGCGGACGAGCCCCAACTGGACTTCCTGGCGCGGCAGTACGGTGTCCATGAGCCAGTCGGCGGCGACCCGGACGCGGTTGCCGGGCATCGCCGCCAGGTGGTATCCCCGGGTGACGGCGGCCGCGAGCGGCCCGGACAGGGGCACGCCGAGCGGGTTGGCGGCGGCCTGGGCTCCGCCCAGGTCCACGACGAACCCCAGGTCGCGGTGGTGGTAGGGGCGCGGGCCGCCGAGGCCCAGCGAGGCGGCGACGTTGACGGCGGCGACCTTTCCCTGCCGCCAGGCGTGCTGCGCCGTCATCGGCGTGTACTGGCCGGGGTTGGCGAGATCGGGCACGGCGGCCGCGTCCCCGCAGGCGAACACGTCGGGGTGGCCCGGCATCCGCAGATAGGGGTCGACCAGCAGCCGGCCGCGCTCCAGGGGCCGTCCGAGGCTCTCGACGAGCGGATCGGGCCGTACGCCGACGCACCAGACCAGGGAGCGGGTGTCGACGAACTCCCCGTCGGTGAGCAGGACTCCGTCGCGGGTCGCCTCCTTCACGGAGACTCCCATCCGCACATCCACGCCGCGTCGGCGCAGGCTTCGGTCGGCGGTGCGGGAGAGCCGTTCGTCCATCTCGGGCAGCACACGGGGCGCGATGTCCAGCAGCAGCCAGCGTGGCCGCATGCCCGCGCGCAGCGGCTGCTTGCGCACCATCGCGTCGGTGAACATCTTGCCCTGCGCGGCGACCTCCGTCCCGGTGTAGCCGGCGCCGACCACCACGAAGGTGCAGCGGGAGGCGCAGTGCTTGGGGTCGTCCGACGCGGTGGCCAGCTCCATCTGGCGGGTCACGTGGTCGCGCAGATAGAGGGCCTCGGGCAGACCCCGGAAGCCGTGGGCGTTCTCGGCGACACCGGGGATGGGCAGCAGTTTGTTGACACTGCCGACGGCGAGCACCAGCCGGTCGTAGCCGAGGGTGCCGCCCTGCCCCTCGGGGTCGGTGTAGTGCACGGTGCGCGCGTCGAGATCGATGCCGTCGGCCTCGCCGAGCACCAGCCGGACGTGGCGCAGGGTGCCGGAGAGGGAGACGGCGACATGGCGCGGCTCCAGGATGCCCGCGGCGACCTGGGGCAGCAGGGGCAGATACAGAAAGTAGTCGGTCGGGTTCAGCAGGGTGATCTGGGCCCGGTTGCGGGTCAGCCGGGAGAGGGTTCGGGCCGTCCGGTAGCCGGCGAATCCGGCACCGACGATGAGGATGCGAGGTCGACTCACGTTTCGCCTCCGGCGAGGTCGCGCGTACGTCGTCTGCCTGCCGGGCGCACGAATGCCACCCGTGGAGACCTTCCGCGTTTCCCGGGCCGGGGCCCCCAAACCCGGCAGTCCCGGGCGTTTCGCCCCGGCCCTCGCGGATTCCGGCGCGGCACGCCTCGTTTCCGGGGGGTGCGGGCTCCAGCCCCAGCGGGTCGAAAGAGCCGGTCGGGGCGAAGTCCCGGTCGGGGCGAAGTCCCGGTCGGGGCCGATACGGCGAGCGGGGTCAGGTGCGGCGGCGCAGTGCCCCGGCCGTCACGGCGGCGCCCAGGCTTCCGGCCAGCAGGCCGGCGCCGATCCTCGCCCGGTTGCGGGAGAGCCATTCCTCGCCGCTGGCGGGCAGGGACTCCGCGTCGAAGCGCCCGTGCGCCCCGAAGTCGTGGCCGTGCGGGCCGTCCGCGGGAGCCCACAGGTTCCCCGCCCCGTCGTGCTCCGCTCCGGGCCGGCGCTCGTCCTGCCGTGTGTCCTGCTGAGCGCCCTGGGGCTCGTCCTGCTGTGCGTCGAACCCGGTGCGTGCGAGGTAGCGGTCCAGCAGCCCGGGAGCCACCGCGTTGGCGAGCAGTGTGGCCACCGTCGATCCGCCGACCCAGTACTCCCGGCGCCTGGGGTGCCCGGCCGCGTGCACGATCGCGCGTGCCGCCACCTCCGGCTGGTAGACCGGCGCCACCGGCCTGGCCCGCCGCGGCATCCGGCTCAGCACCCAGTCGAACTGCGGGGTGTTCATGGCCGGCAGTTGCACCATCGTGGTCCGGACCCGCGACCGCTCGTGCAGCAGCTCGCATCGCAAGGACTCGTTGAACCCCTGGATGGCGTGCTTGGCGCCGCAGTACGCCGACTGCAGGGGAATCCCCCGGTACGCCAGCGCCGAGCCGACCTGGACGATCGCCCCGTGGTTCGCGGGCAGCATGTGCCGCAGGGCGGCCCGGGTGCCGAACACACAGCCGAGGTAGGTCACTTCGGTGACCCGGCGGAACTCCTCCGGCGCGACATCCGTGAACCGGGCGAAGACGCCGGCGAACGCGTTGTTGACCCAGACGTCGATGCGCCCGAACTCGTCGGCGACCTGCTGCGCGGCGTCCTCGACGGCTCTCGCGTCCGCGACGTCGACGGGCACGACGAGCGCCTCGCCGCCGGCGCGTCGCACCTCGTCCGCGGTCGCCGCGAGGCCCGCGCGGCCCCGGGCGAGCAGGGCGACCCGGTCGCCCCGGGCGGCGAAGGCCACGGCCGTGGCCCGGCCCACGCCACCGCTCGCCCCGGTGACCACGACTGCCCTGCGGTGCCTGGTCAAGGCCTCTGGCCATGGCCTGCTCATCGCTCACCGGATCCGGCGGTGGGATGCGCCGGGGTCCTCCCCCGGCACGGCCGGATCCGGGATGCCCGGCGTCTGCGTACCCATGCCCGGCGTCCCGGGTGCGGGGGGCGGCATCGGCGGGTACGGCATACCGGGCCCACCGGGCGGCGCGTCGCCGAGGAGCCGGCCCTGGGCGCCGTGGGCTCCGGCTGCGTGGTGACCGCTGCCGGAGCGTGCGGCGCCGCGCAGCAGGTAGGCGGCCACGCCCAGCGCCGCCGCCATGATCAGCGCGGCGGCCCAGCCGGGCAGGCCGAGAGCCAGGGCCAGGCCCGCGGCGAGCGCCAGCGCGGCACCCGCGTACAGACCGACGGCGCCGGACGCGGCGTACAGCGCGGCCGTACGGCGCTGCTTGCGCGTCTGCTCGCGCAGCTCGTCGCGCACGGCCTCACGGGCCACCTGCGCCAGCTCGTCGACCAGCTGTTTGTCCAGATGTTCCAGATGATCCAAGGGCTTCATGTCGGCCGGGTACCCGGGCCCGGGCGCGCATAACGCCCCGCGCCGGGCGCGCACGCCCCCTGCTCCGGGGAAGAGAGGCCGGGATCCGGCGGAAACGATCTCCTGGCCCGGACGGCCCCAACTAGGCTCGTGCGCATGGAGATTCTGGGAGCCTCGCTGCGTATCTGCGTCGACGATCTGGAGAGCGCGGTCCATTTCTACGAACGTCTGACGGGCACCAGAGCCCTCCGCTTCGAGCGCGGCGGTGTTCAGGTGGCCGCGGTCGGCTGCTTCCTGCTGATGAGCGGCCCCGCGACCGAACTGGAACTGTTGCGCAAGGTGGCCGCGACGATCGCCGTCGAGGACGTCGACGAGGCCCACCGCGTGCTGACCGAACTCGGCGCCCGGGTCGTCGCCGGCCCGATCCCCACCCCGGTGGGCCGCAATCTGATCGCGGCGCATCCGGACGGGGCGGTCTACGAGTACGTGGACCGCCGGCCGCCCGCGTAGCGGCTCACGTCGCGGGCCGCATCCGGAAGTCGTAGTGCGCCGGCAGCGGCTCGTCGGTGATCCGGGCCCACAGCTCGTCGATCGTTCCGGCGCCCTCCCGCAGGTCCGCGACCTCGAATCCGTCGTCGAAGACGGCCCGCGCCGCCTCGCGGTCGCCCTCGGCGAGCAGCAGCCGGGCCTCGGTCAGCCGGAAGCGGCCGCGCTCACGCGTCACGGGGTGGAGGCGATACCACACGGACCGTGCGTCCTCGGTGCGGCCCACGGCCAGCAGTGCGTCGAGCGCCTCCCGGCCGAGCGCCGCGGTGACGGACGTCCAGGTCTCGCCGT
Organism: Streptomyces sp. NPDC001222; assembly: GCF_042896945.1. Classification (NCBI taxonomy): domain Bacteria; kingdom Bacillati; phylum Actinomycetota; class Actinomycetes; order Kitasatosporales; family Streptomycetaceae; genus Streptomyces; species Streptomyces sp. NPDC001222. The sequence goes on along the minus strand of NZ_JBIAXT010000019.1, from coordinate 1,912 downwards.
CGTCGCGCCGCTCCCGGCACAGGTCGTCGAAGGCCTCGGCGTACCGGTCGGCGGCGCGCTCATGATGGCCGGCCTCCTGATCGGCCACCGCGAGACAGCGCAGCAACGGCCACTGGGACGGGGCGAGCGGCAGCGCGCGCTCCCAACTGCGCACCGCCTGCGCGCGGTCGCCCGCATGCCACTGGGCGACCCCGAGGTGATACTCCGTCAGCGGACGTGCGGGCGCGGTCTCCAGCATGTCCCGCCAGTGCGGCGCCACCAGCGTCCCACCCGGCGGTCCGACCCTCCGCGGCTCGGGGAGGGAACCCGACCGCAGCAGCTCCAGCCAGGGCGCCTGCGCGTCGCCGAGCGTCGCCTCCTCGAACGGGGTGCCCGGCAACTTGTCGCCCGTGCGCAGCACTTCGAGCGCGCCCCAGCCCGAGCCGACGGCGAGCACCTCACCGGGTTCGGTGTCGGCGCAGGGCCGCCACGCGGCGTAGGCGGCCTCGACGCGCTCGCGCGGCAGACAGGCTTCCAGGCGCTCCTCGGCCGCGCGTACGACACCGGCCCACTCCCCCTCGCGCTCGGCGCTCAGCGGCCCGTACGCCTCCAGCCAGGCCACTTCGCTCTCCGCCTCCAGGCGCACGTGTTCCAGCTGGGTGCGGGCGAGCCCGGCCTGGATCTCGCAGTAGCCGCCGGTACCCGGTTCGGTGAGCCACCGCTGCCAACGGCGCCCGCCGGTGCCCGTGCCCCAGACGAACAGCTTCCGGCCGCGCAGCACATCGGTCGACGTCTGCACCAGTCCTTCGCCGTCCTCGCCGAGCGCGGCGATCCAGCGGCGCCGTCCGTCGGGCACCTCGTAGAAGTAGTCGGCGGGATGGACGCTGTGCGCGGGGTAGGTGCGGTCCACCCCGTCGTACGACGGCACCGGCACCCGGCGCAGCCTGCGTTCGTAGCCGAAGTGGTAGGCCTCCTCGGCCGGTGCGAGCACCCGGCACTCCTCGGGTACGGCGATGTTGGACCACCAGTACAGCGGCGCCGGCCGGTCGTGCGGATTGCGGATCCGGACGCCGACGTACAGGAAGTCGGAACCTTCCGGCAGCCACAGGTCGACCTGGAAGGGCAGGTCGCGCAGGCGCTCCCACTCCCACAGCCGCAGCATCTCCCCGCCGTCGGGCGCGGTGACACGGGCCGCGTGCAGGGGCGAGCAGGACAGGGTGGTGTGGCCGGTGGCGCCGATGTTCCACTCGATGCCACCGGAGAACCAGGCACCGTTGAGCGCGAAGCAGGCCGGCTGGAACACCGGGTTGCGGTAGAGGAGTTCACGGCCGGTCGGCTTGTGGAACAGCGAGGCGACGCGTCCGCCGAGGCCGGGCAGGACGGTGGCGCGCAGCCGGTCGTTCTCTATCACGAGGGCGTCGAGCTCCCGGGGTGCGCGCTCTCTGCCGTAGCCGTCCCGGACCCGCGCGGGCAGCAGGCTGCGCAGCGGCTCGTAGCCGATCTGGCGGGCCATGTCGCGCGGCAGGTCGTCCCTGTCCCGGTCGTCGATACGGTGCATCTCGTCGAGCGGCCGCAGCGGGGGAAGCGGGTTGTCCGGCCCCAGCTCCGCGGCGGGCAGTGTCACTGCGTCACGTCGGATCGTCGTCACGATCGCCATGGAACCCGGCAGCCGAGGAGCTGACCAGGGGCTCTGCCGGTCAGGATTCCGCAAAAGCGGCCTCGCCCACGCCCCGGCTCCGGCGAGAGCGACGCTGACACCGCGCCCATCGCCCTCCTCGCGAGGCGGGCGCGCTGCCTAGAAGACTCATGAAGATCTTGGGGTTCTGGCCCCGCCGCGTGAGCGGCGGGGCCAGACTCGTTTTGTGGTGATGGGGGAATGGGCCGGGGAGACGGTCGGGCCGGATGTGTGGGAGATGTGCCGGGAGTTGATCCC
>NZ_JBIAXT010000018.1:123218-168653 GCF_042896945.1 Streptomyces sp. NPDC001222 | reverse complement strand
CTCGGCTGGGAAACCCCAGCCGAGCGCCTGCATAAACTGCTCGCGGCCTGATCAACACGACCACGTGTTGCGACGACCCCTAGAAAGCACCGTGCGAGGGGGGCCTCACGGCCGTCGCGGGGGCGTCACACCAGAGGGATGGTCACCTCGTCCTCGACGGGCGAGTCGAGTTCCTGGCGCAGATTGCCGGTCGCCGCGAAGCAGCGCAGCCGGACGGCCTCGGGGGTGACGTCCAGACGCAGGAAGTTCTTGAAGAACGGCGGGCTGTAGGTGGCCGAACTCGGCGAGAAGAGCCGGGTGTAGACCTTGCGGACCGGCAGCCGGAACCGCGAGGTGCGGTCGGGGCGGCCACCAGCACCGAGCAGAGAGGCCACGAGGCGGGTGCGCAGGGTGACCCGGGTGGGTGCGCCGGGGGCGCGGGTGGGGGCGATGCCGAGGCGCTCGGCCATCACGGCGGTCGCCTCCGCCTCGGTGAGCGTGAACAGGCGCCGCAGCAGCAGTCTGCGCCCGTAGAGCCGGCTGTAGAAGGCGAGGGAGTCGCCGCGCAGCGGGTAGCAGCGGAAGTCCCGCTCGGTGACGTTCGCCACCGACACACGCGGGATGGTGTGGGTGGCGTGCATGAAGGCTCCTCCGCCGCCGGAGACCACGTACTGGATGGTGCGGCCGTGCACATCCACCGGATAGCGCTGGTAGTTGTGGATGTCACCGCCGATCGCGGCGACGTAGTGGTGGTCCGGGTCGCGGACCACGTCGTCGACGGTGCCGCCGCCCTCGATGGGGCAGGGGTGGTGCTCGCCGTCCACGTACAGCGGGGAACCGGTGACGAGGATCTTGGGGCGGGGGCCTCGCGAGACCTCGCGCAGCCATCCGCCCTGTTCGGCGTCGAGGGTGCCCAGCAGGCCGGTGTCGATACCGACGATACGGACGGGGCCGGCGTCGATCGCCCAGTACGGACCGGGCAGTCCGGCCTGCTGGGCGGGAGCCGAGCGCAACCTTCGTGCCTCGGCCAGGCGTTGTTCGTCCGGGGCGCCCGGCCGGTGCCACAGCAGGGAGCGCAGCCAGGCACGGCTCGGCGGGCGGGGTGCGGGCTCCGGCGCGGGCGGCCGGGCGTCACAGAAGACGCGCATGAACCCGTGCAGGTCCTCGTACCAGTCGTGGTTGCCGGGTATGGCGTAGATGGGCGCCTGGTAGTCCTGGTAGGGGCGGAAGAACTTGGTGCCGTAGTCGGCGGTGGCTCCGACGGGATAGATGACATCGCTGGCCAGGACGGTGAAGCGGGTGTCCTGACTCACCCTCAGAAAGCCGGGCACCACCGCGTACTGGGGCGCGTCGCCCTCACCGGTGTCCCCGATGACCATGAAGGAGAAGCGGTCGGGATCGTCGCGCCGGATCACCTTGTCGGCGGGTGCGCCCGCCGCCTCCTGCTGCTGCGCCCAGCGCGTGCGGGTACGTCCGGTGGGGTCGCCGAACCAGGAGGCGAGCACCCCGTTGCGGGCCACCCAGAGGGTCTTCGGGTTGAGCCAGGAGAGCTTCTCCACCTGACGTGGCATCAACTCTTGGTAGGTGCCGCGTTCCGCGGCTCCCCAGCCGGCGCCCTCGGCCGTATCGCGTGAAGATTCGGACATCGCAGAACCGTAGCAATGATCCCTACGGCGAGAAGAAGGAGAGGTGAGGGAAGTGGGTGAGTCCAGGTGTCCGGCCGCCGTCGGGCGGGACGACGGCGGCCGGACCCATGGACCGATGTCCCCTCTGGGCCTCATGTCCTTGGCCGAGGTGCGGAGGTGACTGTCCGTCAGGCACGGGCGAGAAGGTCCGGGTGTCCGTCTCCCGGGAGGTCCAGAGCCCCTTGGGCGGCCAGGGCGAGGGCACGTCGGTCGGTCCCGGTGTCCGTGAGGAGCACCGGTTCCACCCGGACCTCCGCGACGAGCCGGTGTGCCGACAGCACGCGCCACAGGGACGGCAGCAGGGAGTCGCTGCCCACGAACGCGGGCGCGGTGCTCGCCGGTCCGCCGTCGTGCCGGTAGTGGAGCCGCACCGGCTGGACCGGGACGCCCGCGTCGAGTGCGGCCTGGAAGGCCGCCCGCCGGAAGTACCCCTGCGACCGGCCGCACCAGGTGCTGCCCTCGGGGAAGACCACGACCGCCGATCCGGCGCGCAGACCGTTCGCGATCCTGGCGACCGTGTCGGGCAGCGCCCGCAGCCGGTCACGGTCGATGAAGAGCGCGCCGCTGCGGGCCGTCAGCGCACCGGCCACCGGCCACTGCCTGATCTCGGTCTTGGCGAGCATCCGTCCGGGGCGGACTGCGGCGAGCAGCGGGATGTCCAGCCATGAGATGTGGTTCGCGACCATCAGCAGACCGCCGTGGGACGGAGCGGCCCCGGTGATCCGCAGCCGGACGCCGGCGGCACGGACCACCGTCCGGCACCAGGCCCTGATCATCCGCTCGCGGACCGGGACGGGCAGTCGGCACACCAGCGGGGAGAGGACGGTCCCCGCGACCACCACGGTCACCAGGGCCATGAGCCGCAGGACGGCGCGCGGTGCGGCGGCCGCCGACGTCGTGGCGTCCACGCAGGAGCGCGGGGAACAGGGAGCGCTGGGCAGCCAGGCGCTCGCGGGAGCAGCAGCCGAGGGCTTCGCCTCGGTGCCCTGCGGCCCCGGTGCCGGCGTGCTTGCGCCGGGGCTCACGGGTGCCGGAGTCCCACGCCGAGGGCGCAGCCCCAGCGCGGGACGGTACACGGCCTGCGTACCGGTCCTGAACATGGTCGTCACGCCGGCACGAGCGAGAGGAAGTGCCGCAGATAGCGCGCGTTGACCCGGCGCATCGACAGCAGGACATAGAGGTCGGCGACACCGAAGTCCGGGTCGTGCGCGGGCTCCCCGCAGACCCAGGCGCCGAGCCGCAGGTAGCCGCGCAGCAGCGGGGGCAGCTCGGCGTGCCCGGCCGGGGCCGGGGCCTCCGGCCGCCAGGGCAGCAGCGGACGTACGCGGTACTCCTCGGGGGCCATGTACTTGGCCTGGACCCGCTCCCAGGTGCCCGCGGCGAGCGCGCCGCCGTCGGCGAGCGGCAGGGAGCAGCAGCCGGCCAGCCACTCGTGGCCGCCGTCGATCATGTAGCGGGCTATCCCCGCCCAGATCAGTCCGATGACGGTGCCGTCGCGGTGGTCGGGGTGGACGCAGGAGCGGCCGACCTCGACGAGTCCGGAGCGGATCCCGGCCAGCGGGCCGAGGTCGAACTCGCCCTCCGAGTACAGCCGCCCGGCGATCGCGGCCCGCTCGGGCGGCAGCAGCCGGTAGGTGCCGACGACCTGGCCGGTCACGGTGTCACGGACGAGCAGGTGGTCGCAGTACGCGTCGAAGGCGTCGACGTCCAGGCCGGGCTGCGGGGTGGACAGGAGGGCGCCCATCTCCCCGGCGAAGACGTCGTGGCGCAGCCGCTGGGCGTCCCGGACGTCGGCCTCGTCGCGGGCGAGGGTGACGGTGTAGCGGGTCGGTGCCACGGGCGATGGGGGGCTGGCGAGGGTGGTAACGCCGGTCATGGCTCTCTCCTGGTCACGGGCCGGTTCGGCGGGGCGGCTGCAGACCGGGGCTGTGCGGTCTGTGCGCTCCTGTTCTTCCGATGCCGGTTGGCCTGCGCGTGACCGCTGCCAGGAGGGCGGATGTGGGAATGTTGAATGCCAGGGGTGACCGGTGACGCGGGGCGGCCGACCCGGCGGGTTCACGGGGCCCGCGAGGGCGCTGGCGGGACCGGGGTTGAGCACCACGCCCGGTCCCGCCCGTCCGCACCCTGCCGGCGAACGGCGTGCGGCCGGCGCCGCCCGTCCCAAGCGGCACCGGCCCGTCCATGGGGCGCCTGGTGCTGCGACCGGGAAGCTTCACCGGCTCGCGACGCCCGGCAAGCGTTCCCTGCCACAGCCCTAGGACCTGTCGTCAAACCCACGTCGTCGCCCGAAGGGCGGCCCTGCGGCGTCAGGTGCGCCCTCCGGGGGGTACCCCCGGCTCGAAGAGCTTGGGGAAGTACCGGGCGGAAGCCCTCGTACTGGGTGTACGTGGGGTTTCGCCCGGTGCGGCGGTGGGGGCACCGCCCCCGCGAACGAAGCCGAGCGTGGGGGAGCGTGCATGGCGTCGCGGGGCAGGCGGGAGTTTGACGACAGGCCCTGGGGGGTGTCGGATCAGTTCCCGCCGGGCGCGCGACTCCGCCGGCCCGGCGGCTGGGAGGTGCCCCCAGGCACGGCACCTCGCCGCGTTGCCGGATCACCCGAGTACGTCCGGTACGCGGATGATCCACCGCCTTGCGATGCTCCCCCGGCTACCGCTGGGAGGTGCCCCCTGCGCCGGACGCCGCGCGCTGATCCGGCGCGAACTGTCAGACACCCCTAGCGGCGGGCCGCCTTGCGGGTGGCTCGCAGCCACTCCTTGTTCATGTTGGTGATGGAGACCAGCGGGATGCCCTTGGGGCAGGCTGTGGCGCACTCGCCGGTGAGGGTGCAGCCGCCGAAACCCTCCTCGTCCATCTGCGCCACCATGTCCAGCACCCGGGTCTCGCGCTCGGGCGCGCCCTGCGGCAGCACATTGAGGTGGTTGATCTTCGCCGAGGTGAACAGCATGGCCGCGCCGTTCGGGCAGGCCGCCACGCATGCCCCGCAGCCGATGCACTCGGCGTGCTCGAACGCGAAGTCGGCGTCCGCCTTGGGCACGGGTGTCGCGTGGGCCTCGGGCGCGGAACCGGTCGGGGCCGTGATGTAGCCGCCGGCCTGGATGATCCGGTCGAAGGCCGAGCGGTCGACGACCAGGTCCCTGATCACTGGGAAGGCGGAGGCCCGCCACGGCTCGATGTCGATCGTGTCGCCGTCCTTGAAGGACCGCATGTGCAGCTGGCAGGTGGTGGTGCGCTCCGGGCCGTGCGCGTCGCCGTTGATGACGAGCGAGCACGCCCCGCAGATGCCCTCGCGGCAGTCGTGGTCGAAGGCGACCGGGTCCTCGCCCTTGAGGATGAGCTGCTCGTTGAGGGTGTCCAGCATCTCCAGGAAGGACATGTCGGACGAGATGCCGTCCACCTCGTAGGTGGACATGGTGCCTTCCGCGTCGGCGTTCTTCTGCCGCCAGACGCGCAGGGTGAGCTTCATGCGTAGCTCCGCTGGGTGGGGTGGACGTACTCGAAGACCAGGTCTTCCTTGTGCAGGGTGGGCGCCTCGCCGGTACCGGTGAACTCCCAGGCGGCCGCGTAGGCGAACTCCTCGTCCCGACGGGCGGCCTCGCCGTCCGGGGTCTGGGACTCCTCGCGGAAGTGTCCGCCGCAGGACTCGCTGCGGTGCAGCGCGTCGAGGCACATCAGCTCGGCGAGTTCCAGGTAGTCGACGATGCGGTTGGCCTTCTCCAGCGACTGGTTGAACTCCTCGCCCGTGCCGGGGACCTTGATGCGCCGCCAGAACTCCTCGCGGATCTGCGGGATGCGCTCCAGCGCCTTGCGCAGGCCCGTGTCCGTACGCGCCATGCCACAGAACTCCCACATGAGCTCGCCGAGTTCACGGTGGAAGGAGTCGGGGGTGCGGTCGCCGTCCACGGACAGCAGCAGGTTGACCCGGTCCTCGGTCTCGGCCAGCACCTCCTGGACGGCTGGGTGGTCGACGGTCACCTGATCCTGGTGCGGGTTGCGGGCCAGATAGTCGTTGATCGTCGACGGCAGGACGAAGTAGCCGTCGGCGAGGCCCTGCATCAGCGCGGAGGCGCCGAGGCGGTTGGCGCCGTGGTCGGAGAAGTTGGCCTCGCCGACCGCGAACAGGCCCGGGATCGAGGTCTGCAGGTCGTAGTCGACCCACAGGCCGCCCATCGTGTAGTGCACGGCCGGGTAGATCCGCATCGGCACCTCGTACGGGTTCTCCGCGGTGATCCGCTCGTACATGTCGAAGAGGTTGCCGTACTTCTCCTCGACCTTCTTCCGGCCCATGCGCTCGATCGCGTCGGCGAAGTCGAGATAGACGCCCTGGCCGCCGGGTCCGACGCCGCGGCCCTCGTCGCAGACGTTCTTGGCGGCGCGGGAGGCGATGTCGCGGGGGACCAGGTTGCCGAAGGAGGGGTAGATGCGCTCCAGGTAGTAGTCGCGCTCGTCCTCGGGGATCTGGTTCGGCGGACGGTTGTCGCCCTTGGCCTTCGGCACCCAGATCCGGCCGTCGTTGCGCAGCGACTCGCTCATCAGGGTGAGCTTGGACTGGTGGTCGCCGGTGCGCGGGATGCAGGTGGGGTGGATCTGTGTGAAGCAGGGGTTGGCGAAGTAGGCGCCGCGCCGGTGCGCCCGCCAGATGGCGGTCGCGTTGGAGTTCATGGCGTTGGTCGACAGATAGAAGACGTTGCCGTAGCCGCCGGAGGCGAGGACGACGGCGTCCGCGAAGTACGTGTCGATCTTTCCGGTGATCAGGTCGCGGGCGACGATGCCGCGGGCCCGCCCGTCGACGACGATCAGGTCGAGCATCTCGGTGCGCGGGTGCAACTCCACGTTGCCGGCGGCGATCTGCCGGGAGAGCGCCTGGTAGGCGCCGAGCAGCAGCTGCTGGCCAGTCTGGCCGCGGGCGTAGAAGGTACGGGAGACCTGGACGCCGCCGAAGGAGCGGGTGTCGAGCAGGCCGCCGTACTCGCGGGCGAACGGTACGCCCTGCGCCACGCACTGGTCGATGATCTCGACGGAGATCTGGGCGAGGCGGTGGACGTTGGACTCGCGGGCCCGGAAGTCGCCGCCCTTGACGGTGTCGTAGAAGAGGCGGTGGATCGAGTCGCCGTCGTTGCGGTAGTTCTTCGCGGCGTTGATGCCGCCCTGCGCGGCGATGGAGTGGGCGCGGCGCGGGGAGTCCTGGTAGCAGAACTGGACGACGTGGTAGCCCTGTTCGGCGAGGGTGGCGCCCGCGGAGCCACCCGCGAGGCCGGTGCCGACGACGATGATCGTGTGCTTGCGCCGGTTGGCCGGGTTGACCAGCTTGGCCTCGAAACGGCGGGTGTCCCAGCGCTCGTTGATCGGGCCCTTCGGCGCCTTGGTGTCGACGACCGGCTCGCCGGTCGTGTAGTCGGTGTATGCGGCGGAGGCAGTCATGTCAGCTCACCACTCCGGTCATGACGCCCACGGGGACGGCGATGAAGCCGACCGTGAGCAGCAGCGCAAGGACATTGGCAATGGTCTTCAGGGCGCGGTCGCGGGTGCGGCTGCCGACGCCGAGGGTCTGAGCGGCGCTCCAGAAGCCGTGCCGGATGTGCAGGCCGAGAGCGAGCATCGCGACGATGTAGATGACGTCGCCCCACCAGGTGGAGAAGGTGTCGACGACGTTCTGGTACGGGTGGCCCTCCTGGAAGCCGCCGGAGTGCACGGTGCCGGTGGTCAGGTCGAGGAGGTGCCAGACGAGGAACAGGCCGAGGATGATGCCGCCCCAGCGCATGGTGCGGGTGGCGTAGCTCGCCCGCGGTCTGGGGTGCACGTACTTGCTCGGGCGCGCCTTGATGTCACGGCGGCTGAGCTGGTAGGCGGAGACGGCGTGGGCGACGACGGCGACGATCAGCGCGACGCGGATCAGCCAGAGCGTCCACTCGTAGTGCATGAACGGTTCGCCGACGGTGCGCAGCCAGTGGGCGTAGTGGTTGAACTCGCCCGCCCCGAAGTAGATCTTCAGGTTGCCGATCATGTGGGCGACGAGGTACAGCAGCATGATCAGGCCGCTGACCGCCATGACTGTCTTCTTGCCGACGGTCGAGTCCCACACAGTGCGGGCCATGGACGGCCGTCGGTCCGTCCGCGTTGCCAGAGCCATGGCAGGAACGCTAGGCCGAAGTTCCCCATCGGTCCAAGACATGGTGCGCCTTGTTTCGATAGGCCAGCCCTATCCTGGCTGCATGCAGTTCCAGCAGCTCCAGTACTTCGTCGCAGTCGCCGAGACCCGGCACTTCACCCGGGCCGCCGATCTGGTCCATGTCGCCCAGCCGTCGCTGTCCCAGCAGATCAAGGCGCTGGAGCGGGAGCTGGGGGCTGATCTCTTTCTCCGGGCGCGCGGCAACATCACGCTCACGGACGCGGGCGAGGCGCTGCTGCCGCTGGCCCGCCGGATCCTCGCCGACGCGGACACGGCCCGTCACGAGGTGCAGGAGCTGGCGCAGCTGCGCCGGGGCCGGGTACGCCTGGGCGCGACGCCGAGCGTGTGCACGGGCCTGCTGCCCGGCGTGCTGCGCGCCTTCCACGACCGCTATCCCGGCGTCCAGCTGCTGATCGAGGAGGGCGGCTCCCACGATCTCGTACGGGAGCTGGCCCGCGGCGCCCTCGACCTGGCGCTGGTCGTGCTCCCGCTGCCCACTCCCTCACCCGCGCTGACCACGGTGGAACTGCTGCGCGAAGACCTGGTGGTGGTGTCCTCGCCGGACGCCCCGAGGCCCGGTGGCGGCCGCCGCGCGGTCCGGATCCCGGACCTGGAGGGCGAGCGCCTGGTCATGTTCCGCCATGGCTACGACCTGCGGGAACTGACCGTGGCCGCCTGCCGCGCCGCGGGCTTCGAGCCGGACTTCGCGGTGGAGGGCGGCGAGATGGACGCGGTGCTGGGCTTCGTCCGGGCCGGGCTCGGGGTGGCGGTCGTGCCGCGCATGGTCGCCGTGGGGTCCGGGCGCGGGTTGCGGGTGACTCCGCTGGCCCGGCCCGGACTCCACCGGACGATCGCGCTGGCCCACCGCAGCGATGTGGCGCCGCCGCGGGCGGCGAGGGAGCTTCAGCAGATGCTGCTGGAACGCTGAGCGGGCCGTCCGCAACAGCCCCTGCCACCCGCCCGCGCGGCTCCCGCCGCCCGCATCGCCCGTACGGCCGTGGAGGGTTCAGCCCCTCGCGTCCGCCAGCGCCAGTTCGTGCAGCCGCTCCGGCGGGCCCGGGCGGGCGTAGTACCAGCCCTGGGCCGTGTCGCAGCCCAGGATCCGCAGCTGCTCGGCCTGGGCGCCGGTCTCCACGCCCTCGACCGTGACCGCGAGGTTCAGGCTGTGGGCGAGCGAGACGATCCCCTCGACGATCTTCAGATCGACGGGGTCCGCCGGGCACTGCTGCATGCTCTGGGTGAAGGAGCGGTCCAGCTTCAGGACCCGTACCGGAAGCCGGCGCAGGTTGGCGAGGTTGGAGTACCCGGTGCCGAAGTCGTCGAGTGCGATGTCCACCCCCATCTCCGCCAGGCAGCGCAGAGGTTTGAGCAGGTCGTCGTCCGCCCCGATGAGCGCCGACTCCGTGACCTCCAGGCAGAGCGCGTCCGGTTCCAGACCGGCCTGCTCCAGGATGTCCACGGTGTCGGAGACCAGCCCCGGATGGGCGAGCTGGCACGGCGACAGATTGACGTTGATCCGCAGCGGGCCCTTCTCGTCGTGCGTCTGCTGCCACGCCCGGGCCTGCCGCACCGACTCCTGGAGGACCCACCGGCCGAGCGGCACGATCAGTCCGGTCCGCTCGGCGAGCGGGATGAAGCGGTCGGGGCCGAGCACTCCGTGCTGCGGATGCAGCCAGCGCACCAGCGCCTCGGCGCCGTGCACGGTGCCGTCACCGAGATGGACCAGCGGCTGGTACTCGATGAAGAACTCGCCCCGGTCCAGGGCGGTGGGCAGCGCCGTGGTCAGCCCGTGCCGGGTGATGGCGCGGGCGTCGGCCTCGGGGTCGGCGAGTTCGAAGCGGTTGCCGCCCGCCGACTTGGCCCGGTACATGGTGATGTCCGCGCTGCGCAGCACCTCCGCGGAGCCCCGCTCCCCCACAGGCCCCTCGACGACGCCGATGCTGCCGCGCACGGTCAGCTCCCGCCCGTCGACGCTGATCGGAGTGACCAGCGCGTTCATGATCCGTCCGACGAGTTCGTCGACCCCGCGCTCGGTGTCCGGCCCGGTGGTCAGCGCCACGAACTCGTCGCCGCCGAGCCGCGCCACCATCTCACCCGGTGCCGTGGCACACGCCTGGAGCCGGTCGGCGACCTCGACGAGCAGCCGGTCACCGGCCGCGTGCCCGAGGCTGTCGTTGATCGCCTTGAAACCGTCGAGGTCGAGGTAGCACAGGCCGAACCGCTGCCCCTCGCCCGCGCCGAGCGCCTTCTCCAGGCGCTCGAAGAACAGGGTGCGGTTGGGCAGTCCGGTGAGCGCGTCGTGGGTGGCCTCGTAGCGCAGCCGCAGATTCAGCAGGCGCCGCTCGGTGGTGTCCTCCATCAGCGCGAGCTGGTACTGCGGGGTGCCGTCCGCGTCCCGCAGCAGGGACACCGTCAGATTGGTCCACAGGACCGTGCCGTCGGGCCGGTAGAAGGCCTTTTCGACGTGGTAGTGGTCGCGCTCGCCGCGGACCAGTTCGTCGTACAGCCGCCACACCTGCGGCGCGTCGTCCGGGTGGGTCCACTCGGCGACGTTGCGCCCCCGCACCAGGTGCTCGGAACCGCCGAACATGCGCAGCAGTGCGCCGTTGACCTCCAGGACGTTGCCGTCCAGGTCGGCGATCCCGATTCCTATGGCCGCGCCCTCGAACACCGCGCGGAAGCGGGCCTCACTGGAGTGCAGCGCCTGCGCCACCACCCCCTGGGCGGTGAGGGCGGCCTGCGCGATGACCTCCTGCTCGGCGAGCGTGCACTCCTTCAGGGCCGCCGCGAAGCCGGCGGCCATCGCGTGCTGCAACCGGGCGGAGCGGGTCCGCAGGGCTTCCTGCGCCTCAGGGGAGGCGTCGGGATCGCCGCAGTAGAGCACCAGATAGGCGTCGACGCAGTCGAGCGTGCGGCTGAGGGCCTCCGGGTCCGTGCAGTGCGCCTCCGGGAGCGCCGCGCCGATCGCCTTGGCCGTGGGCGCGTCGAACGCCCGGGCTCGCAGTGCGTCGCACAGCCGCCTGGCCAGGGGCAGCAGTTGCTCCTCGAACTCCGGCCGCGTCAGCGAGGTCGAGGTCACCGGGTAGACGGCCCGGCTCCAGATCGTCGCGAACCGGCGCAGTCTGTCCTCCGGTCCGCCCGGTTCCCCGCTCACGCGGCGCGCCCCACGCCGGCGAATCCGGAGAAGGCATAAGGATCCTCGTCCTCGGGTGCCGTGTCGGGCCGCCACGTCGGCATCGGCACCAGTCCGGGTTCCACCATGTCGTACCCCTCGAAGAACCGCGCGATCTCCTCGCGCGAGCGCATGATCAGCGGATTGCGGATGTTCCTGTACACGTCGACCGTGCCCTCTGCGCGTTCCTGCGGCAGCGGGATTCCCTCGTACGAGGCATGCGTGAGGATGAGCAGGCTGCCCGGCGCGAGGGCGTCGCGCAGCTCGGCCACCGCACCGTACGGGTCGTCCGTGTCCTCCACGAAGTGCAGTATGGCAACGAGGAGCAGGGCGACCGGCCGGTTCAGGTCGATCAGTCGCTCCACCTGAGGGTTCGACAGTATCTCGCGGGGCTTGCGGAGATCGGCGGCGACGACGTCCGCGTCGTCGTTCCCCCGGAGAACTGCCTCGCTGTGCGCGACCGCGACCGGGTCGTGGTCGACGTACACCACACGGGCGCCCGGGTGCGCCCCCTGGGCCACTTCGTGCACGTTGCCGAAGGTCGGGATGCCCGAGCCGATGTCGAGGAACTGGGTGACGCCCTCCGCCACGGCGAAGCGCACCGCGCGGCGCATGAACGCCCGGTTCGCCTGCATGATCTTGGGGAGCCCCGGCATGAACTCCAGCGCCCTGCGCGCCGCCTCGCGGTCGGCCTCGAAGTTGTGCGAACCGCCCAGGTAGAAGTCGTACATGCGGGACACGCTCGGCACGGAGATGTCGATGCTCCGTGGCGCCCAGGCAGGACGCTCCATGTAGTTCTCCAAGGCGTAGACGACGGCGGGGGCGATCCGGTGTTTCGAGCAGAGGCTACTGATCGTCTGCCAACGGAGCGAGCAAAAACGGAAATTGACCGTCCGTTCCCGGTCACTGCCGGTGGCACGTGCCGTCGTTATCGAGCACTCCCGGACTCCCCGCCGCGGGGGGCGCACGCCGCCCCGCACCTACGACAAAGGGTCCGCCCCCTCCGTGCGGTGGAGAGGGGGCGGACCTGGTCGTGCGCGTCTGTGTCCCGTTGTTCCGGCTTGGGTGTCTCACTCCCTTCCGCGGTCTGAGCTGACTGGGGCGAGGCGATCGATCGACCCTGGGGAGGTGATCTCTACTTGGACGCGCCGACCGGCTTTCCGTCGGGCGAGACGGCGTACCACGTGCCGCCCACACCCTGACCGTTGGTCTCTCCGGGGGCCTTGTCACCGGAGAAGGTGTAGATGGGCCAGCAGTTGATGGTCATCTGCTTGGCGCCGTCGGGGCGGGTGAAGCCCATGAGGCCCTTCTTCTTGACGCCCTTGGTGTCGTCCGCCGCCACCGGCGAGACGACGGGCCACTTCTCCAGGCAGGCACCGGTGCAGTTGGACACCGGCTCGGGCCACGCCTTGTCCTTCAGGAAGCGGTAGACCGTCATGCCGTTCTTGTCGACGACGATCGGGCCGAGCTTGGCGTCGTTGCGGACCGACAGACCGGGCAGGTCGGAGACCGCGGCCTTCTTGCCGGTGGGCGCGGTCGCGAACCATGTGCCCTTCACACCCTCGCCGTTGGTGTCACCGGCCTTGGTGTCCTTGGCGAAGCGGTACATCGGCCAGCCGGCGATGGTCAGCTGCTTGGTGCCGTCGGCCCGGGTGACCTCGCCGACCAGGGACTTGTCGATGCCGGAGGCCACCGACGCGCCCTCGGCGGGAACCGGCGGCCACGTCTTGGCGCAGTCGCCGTCACAGGAGGACTTCGGCGGTTCGGCCGTGTCCTGGTCGAAGCGGTAAAGGGTGAAGCCCGCGCTGTCGGTGACGATCTTGCCGAGCTTCGCGTTGTCGGCGACGGTCAGCGCACCCGCGGACTGGCCGTTCGCGGAGGCGCTCGGGGCCGCCGTGGAGTCGGCGCCGTAGCCGTTCCCGGGGGTGGTGGAGAGGGAACCCAGTCCCCCCGGAGCAGCCGTCGCCCCCACGTTCTGGCTGCCCGTCGACTGGGTGCTTTCCTGACCGCACGCCGTCGTGAGCGCCAGCACGGCCGTAGCTGTCGCCACGAGGGAGGCGCTCCGCCAGGATGTCTTCATTCTCAACTCCAGCTGTCCGCTTGGGTGTTGCAGCGTCCTCTGGGCGCCGCGTATGGCCATAGGTACGGACGGGAGCGCTCGATGTGTTCAAGCGGGCCACAAATTTCTTTCGGGAATCCATGACGCTTCTCGGCCATCTGCCGGCAGGCGCCGTAACGGCCTCGCACAGAGGTGCTGAACTCGCGCCGGTCCGGACGTCGTTGCCGAAACCTCCCGAAGTGGGATCTCCCCCCTTCGGGCCAATTCGCCCTCGCCCGGGCGTGCGGGGAGACGGACCGGCCCATGATCTCCGTCGTGCATCGACCCGAACGGACCCGGTCCGCCCTCGTCAGAGGGGCATTGGCCGTGGTGACGGTGGCGTGGACCCTCATGGGCGCGGCTGCCCACACGGCGTCGGCCGACGCGTGCGCGTACGCCTCGACGGGCCCGGACGGCACGGCGGCGGTGGCGGTCGCGGGCGGCGGCCACCGGACCTTCCCCAGGCTCTTCGAGCCGGGGGCGCTCCCACCGCTGCCGTGTCAGCCCCCGAGCCCCACGCCCACTCCCACGCCTACGCCCACCCCCACGCCCGAGCCCACACCGCCTCCACCACCGCCGCCCGAGCCCGCTCCGCCTCCACCACCGCGGCCCGTACCGCCGCCACCGCCCCCGCACACGATGGCGCCGCGCCCCCGCCCGGCCCCCGTCCTCGCTCCCCCGCCCGCTCCCGAGCCGGCCCCGACGCCCCCGCCCCGCCCGAGTCCGCGCCCCTCGGCGCCCCCGGTGCACTACCCGGCGTACCACGCGGTGTCCCACCCCCGGCCGCCGCACGACGGTCCGTCGCCGCTCATCTTCACCCTGCTCATCGCCGCACCCGCGGTGTTCGCCATCGCCGCGCTGCGGCCCCGCTGACCCCCTGGAGGGACCTCTTGTCGGAATGGCTTGTTCTCACCCTCGCGATGGCGGCCGCCTGTGCCGTCGTGATCGTGGTGACCCTGGTACGGCAGCGCACGGCCGCCGTGGACGAGGATCCGTCCGAGACCCCCGATGTGATCGAGTACATGACGATGTGGATCGGGGTGGTCTACGCCATCGTGCTGGGTCTGGCCATCGCGGGCGTCTGGGAGGCCCGCAACGCCGCCCAGGACCACGTCCAGGCCGAGGCCCAGGCGCTGCACGAGATCTCGGAGCGGGTCCGGGTCTATCCGCCCGATGTACGCGACCGCATCCGAGCGGACGTCAACGTCTATGTCGGCCAGGTCGTCGGACCCGAGTGGAAGGCCATGGCCCACCAGGCCAAGGTGACCGGGCGCGGCGCGGACCTCCTCCAGCGGATCCGCCAGGACGTGACCGACTACAAGCCGCGGTCGGACTTCGAGGCGCAGGCCTACCAGCCCCTCCTCGACCAGGTCACCGCGGCCGACACGGCACGGACCGCCCGCGCCGACTCCACCGGCTCCACCATGCCGCCGGTGGTGTGGTTCGGGCTGATCGCCGGGGCGGTGATCACCATCGGGATGGTGTTCGCGCTGCAGATCCGGCGAACACCCCGCGAACTGGTCCTGGCCGGGCTCTTCTCCGCGCTGATCGCCTTCCTGCTCTTTCTGATCTGGGACTTCGACGCCCCCTACAGCCGGGGCATCACGGCCTCCTCGGAACCCTTCCTGGCCCTGTTCCCTCACCTGCCCGGGTGACGGACCCGCATCAGCACCCGCCGGGGCGGCGGGGACGGAACCAGGCGCTTCCGTTCCCGCCGCCCCGGTCGTCGTCCCCCGGCCTGTGAGACCGTCACCCGGCCCACAGGTTTGCCCCATTCGCACGACTCCAATCGCGCCCCGACATCATCTTTCCTAGCGTTTCGATCACCGGGGTGCATTTCAGGCGCAAGCGGAAGAGGTCCGCAGCACGGCTCCTCGGGGACCTGGAGGCTCACCATGCGCGCGATACGCGTCGCTTCGGTCGCACTGCTGGGCGTCACCGCCCTGGCCTGCACCGCGCCGGGATCCGTCGCCGGAGGGGGCGGGAACTACGACTCGTTCGGCTACGACCTGCAGCCCACGAGAATCGGCCCCGGTGAACGCGTCAACCTTCCCATACGGGGCTGTCAGGACAACGCCACCGTGTTCTCCGACGCCTTCGACACGGTCACCATTCCCAAGGGCCGATCGACTGCGACGGCCACCATCAACGGAAACGCCCGGCCCGGTGCCGACTACGACGTCACGTTCCAGTGCGGCCACCAGTCCGGCCACAAGCGGCTCGCCATCGCGGCGGGGAGCAAGAACGAGCGCCGTGACTCCGGTGGCGGCGGCGGGGGCAACGGGGGCGGCTTCTTCGGTGGGGGCGGGAACGGGGGCGGCGACTACGGGGGCGGTGGGGGCAACAGGGGCGGCTTCTTCGGTGGGGGCGGAAACGGAGGCGGCGGGAACGGGGGCGGCTGGGGCGGTGGCGGCGGGGGCGGCGAGGGGTCCTACGGACAGCACGGGGTGCGGGCCGGGGCCGGCGGCAGCATCGGCAGCTTCGACCCGAAGGAGATCGGGATCGGCGCGGCGCTCATCTCGGGTGCGCTCGGCACCGCCTGGTATCTGTCCCGTCGTCGTACCGCCCGGGACCAGTAGGGCGCGGTGACGGCCGCATCGAGAGGTGAGGGAGCATGTCCGAGCCGGAGCGACGTAAGAAGCGCGCCCCCTGGGGGGTGATCGCCCTCGTCCTGCTGACGGGCCTCGCCTGTGTCCGGCACGGTTCGGGAGAGTTCGCCGTGGGCCCGCCCCAGCCCGCTTCGGCGGTGGCCCCCGACTCCCCCGGCGGTGCGAGCCCCGGCTACACGGGGCCGGACGCCCTGCCCTACTCCGCGGCCGTCCGCGTCGGAATCCCGTCGCTCCACGTCGACGCCCCCGTCATCCCGGTCGCCGTGGACACCTCCGGCTGGGTGGACGCGCCGCCGCCCGACAACCCGGACCTCGCGGGTTGGTTCACCGGCTCGCCCACGCCCGGCGAGAAGGGCACCTCCGTGATCGTGGGCCATGTCGACAACAGCCAGGGGCCGGCCGTCTTCTACGGACTGGGCACGCTGAAGAAGGGCGACCGCGTCGAGGTCCGGCGCGTGGACGGCAGAACCGCCGTGTTCGAGGTGTACGGCGTCGAGGTGTTCAGCAAGGCGAACTTCCCCGGGGACCGGGTCTACGGCAGCAAGGGAGTCCCGGAGTTGCGCGTCATCACCTGCGGAGGAGCCTTCTCCGAGGAGAACGGGTACGCGGGCAACGTGGTGGTGTTCGCCCGGCTGGCCGCGGTGCGCTGACCGCCGCACCGCGGCCTGCGTACGGCCGGTTTCCTGCGGCGTGCATTCGTCCGATGCCCGACCGGTTCCGGACCAGGAGATTCCGATAGCCTCACAGAGTGACGGAACAGCACGCACAGGGGTTCGAGCGGGGCACGGACGGACCCAAGGTCATCGTCGTCGGCGTGGACGGCTCCGACTCCTCGCTCCGGGCGGCGGCGTACGCCGGGGGCCTGGCACGGCGGCAGCGCGCGCTGCTCGCGATCGTGTACGTGCAGCCCGTGATGGCGGCGGGGGCGGCGTTCGGGGTACCGGTGGCCGAGACGACGGACCAGATCGCGGAGGACGTCGTCACCTACATCCGTGAGGCCACCGAACGGGTCAAGGGCATATTCGAGGTGCGCTGGGAGTTCCACACCTTCCGCGGTGACCCCTACAACGGCCTGGTGAAGGCGGCCGACGAGCTCAAGGCGGACGCGGTCGTGGTCGGCGCGTCCGAGCAGGCCGGCCACCGGATCATCGGCTCGGTGGCGATCCGGCTGGTGAAGGCGGGGCGCTGGCCGGTCACGGTCGTGCCGTAGGAGAGCCGTTTCCGGGCGTCGCACGATCCGCCGGTGGACGGCAGGTAGCCCAACCAGGCCGTCACACGATCCGCCGGTGGACGGCAGGAAGCCCACCAGGCCGTCACACGATCCGCCGGTGGACGGCAGGTAGCCCAACCAGGCCGTCGCGGCGCCGTGCACGCGGTCTTCCGTCCTCGTCGGCCCTGCGCCATCATGATCAGCGGTCAGTCGCTTGCCGCCCGCGAAGAGGTGAGGCTCATGGCCAGGCTCAGGATGGGCGAGGGGATTCTCCGCCGCAAACCCGTCGAGCACATCGAGGAGACGGAGGCCCGCGAGGGCGCCGGGCTGGAGCGCTCGCTCGGCCTGTGGCAGCTCACCGCGATCGGCGTCGGCGGGATCATCGGCGCCGGCATCTTCACCCTCGCCGGCACGGTCGCGAACGGCACGGCGGGTCCCGCGGTCCTCGTGTCCTTCCTGATCGCCGGCGTGGCGAGCGCGGCCGCGGCGCTGTCGTACGCCGAGTTCGCCGGGCTCATCCCGAAGGCGGGCTCGGCGTACACCTATGGCTACGCGGTGCTCGGCGAGTACGCCGGCTGGTTCATCGGCTGGGACCTGCTGCTGGAGTACACGGCGATCGTGGCCGTGGTCGCCATCGGCATCTCCGGCTACTTCGGCTTCCTGGTCGGCGAGACGGGCGCGCATCTGCCGGCCTGGATGCTGGGTGCGCCCGGTACGGGGGCCGGGCACCGTGTCGATCTGTTCGCCGTCGTGCTGTGCCTGCTGATCGCCTATCTGTTGAACCTCGGCATCCGCAACGCGGCCCGCTTCGAGACGATCGTGGTGGCCCTGAAGGTGCTCGTCGTCGTGCTGGTGATCGGCGTCGGCGTGTTCCACATCGACAGCGCCCACTACCACCCGTTCTTCCCCTACGGCGTCGGCGGCGCGTTCACCGGTGCGGCCACCGTCTTCTTCGCGGTGTTCGGCTACGACGCCATGTCGACCGCGGCCGAGGAGTCCAAGGACGCGCAGCGCCATATGCCGAAGGCGATCATCTATTCGCTGGCGATCTCCATGGTGCTGTACGTGGCAGCCTGTCTGGTCCTCACGGGCATGCAGAGCTACCGGGACATCGACAAGGAGAGCGGCTTCGCCAGCGCGTTCAAGGCGGCCGGCCTGAGCGGTCTCGCCGACGTGATCGCGGTCGGCGCGATCATCGGCATCCTCACCGTGATGTTCACGTTCATGCTCGGCGTCACCCGGGTGTGGTTCTCGATGTCCCGGGACGGACTGCTGCCGCGGTGGTTCGCGAAGACGCATCCGACCCGCCGTGTGCCGACCCGCGTGACCTGGATCGTCGGGGTGGCGTCGGCCGCCATCGCCGGATTCCTTCCGATCGGGCAGGCGGCCGAACTCACCAACATCGGGATCTTGTTGGCGTTCGTGGTGGTGTGCACGGCGGTCATCGTGCTGCGCTGTCGGCGGCCGGATCTGCCGCGCACCTTCCGCACCCCGTGGATGCCGTTCGTACCGGCCCTCGGGGTGGTCTTCTCGATCTGGCTGATCACGTTTCTGCAGTGGCAGACCTGGGTGCGGTTCGCGGTGTGGTTCGTGATCGGGCAGGCCGTCTACTTCGGGTACTCGTACCGGCGCTCGGCGCTGGCAAGGGCGAGCGGCCCCTCCTGACCGCTCGCCGGACCGTTCACCGACGAACAGCGACCGTCCACCGCACGGTGCGGCGCACACCCTGTCCCGGGGACGCGGACCGCGTTGCCATACGGCCATGACGGCCGCAACCAGCACTGCCCCCGGGACGACCGCCGAGCACGAGCTGGCCGCACTGCAGCGCGAGCACGGGCGGCCCCTCTTCGCGCTGCTGCTCAGGCTCTGCGACGGCGACCGGCAGCGCGCCGAGGATCTGTCGCAGGAGACGTTCCTACGCGCCTGGCAACACCCCGAAGCGCTCCGCGCGCATGAATTCGACTCCGTGCGCCCCTGGCTGCTGACCGTCGGCCGGCGCCTTGCCATCGACGCGCGGCGGGCCCGCCAGGCGCGTCCCGCCGAGGTCGGGGACGGCGTGCCGGAGGGCGCGCGTGTGGTCGCCGACCACGCGGAGCGGTCTGCGGCGACGCTCGATGTGCGGGAGGCTGTGAAGACACTCACTCCCGAGCACCGGGAAGTCCTGGTGCAGGTGTATTTCCGCGGGGCGAGTGTGGCGGAGGCCGCCCGGACCCTGGGAATTCCGCCCGGTACGGTGAAGTCCCGCGCGTACTACGCGCTACGCGCTCTGCGCAGAGTTCTTCCGGGATACGCGGCCGACCTGCGGTGAAACCGAAGGCCGGGTCAAACCTCCGTAAAGCGCCTTGCTGCGGACCATGGTTGAGCAATCAGCTTGCTTCATCCGTGTTCCGAACCGGGGCCCGGGATCGGGCGACGCGCACGTACCGGAGGAAGGCAGGAAGGGATGCTGCACAGAGGCCAAGAGAGCACGGACGGCACCGGAGGCGGTGACCTGGCCGTCCCGATGGCGTGGCTGTACGCCGAGTACATCGCGGACGAACTGCTGCGGACCGGCGATCTCATGCCGCCCACGTCCTTCGAGTTCCGTGCCGGGCGCGACGCCCTGGCACTGACCATCTTCCTGTCCGACACCGGCGGCGAACTCCCCGGCATCCGGGTCGTCTCCCAGATGGAGACCTGGCTTTCGCTGACGGCGTACGACCAGCCGTGGGAGTACTGGGTGCGCGAGCGGATGGCGCAGCTGGCCGCCGAGGCGGCCCGGTCGGGCGGCCCGGCACCGGATCTGGACCTCGCCTCCGCGGCCTGGCGCTGGCTGGAGGAGACCGAGCTGCTCGCCCCTGACCTGGACGCGGTGCCCGGTTCCCTGGTGACCGGTGAGGACGACGGACCCCAGGTCTGGACGCCCGCCTGGCAGCTCGGACTCCCCCTGGGGCATCTCGCCATCCATCTTTTCTGAGCATCGGACCAATCCGCGGGGCCGACGGCTCCGAATGTCTTGGCCGCGATTCGGTAACGGCCTTGAGTGATTCGGGCGCCTGGTCCGTACCGGTGGGCAGCAACAGCACCATCCCCCACCCCGCTCACCGGCATGAGGATTTGGTATGAGGTCCCTGGAAAGCCATCGCGACGTCGGCGCCTACGCGCTCGGCGTGCTGGACGAGGCGGAAGCCTTCCGCTTCGAGGACCACCTCATGGAATGCCCTAGTTGTACAGCACATGTGACCGAGTTCGGGCCCGCCGCACGACAGTTGATGCTGTACCGGCGGGCGACCCCGCGGTCGGTCCACCCTTTCGCGGCCCCCGGGCCGCGAATGCTGGAGCGGCTGCTGGAGGAGGTGTCGACCAAGCACCGCACCCGGCGCAAGCGCTGGTTGTACGCGCTCGCGGCGTCCGTGGTGTTCGCGGTCGGCGGGGCCTCGGTGGCGCTGCTGGCCGGCCAGCAGGGCTCGTCCGCGGTCGCCGCGGCGATGACCGCGACCGACCCGGACACGGGGGTGTGGGCGAAGATCGACACGCAGGACCGGGACTGGGGCAGCCAGATCGCGGTGACGGTCAAGGACAAGTCCGGGCCGCACCCCTGCCGGCTCGTCGCGGTCGGCAAGGACGGCACGGAGCAGACGGTGACGAGCTGGATGGTGCCCTCGGACGACGGCGCGGCGACCACCGTGCAGGGCGGCGCGGCCCTCACCTCGGGGCAGATCGATCACTTCGAGGTGCGGACCGAGGACGGGAAGCACCTGGTCACGCTGAAGTCCCAGTGACCACCGGCGGCTACTTCAGCAGCCGTGACATCCTGCGGTCCGCGAGCGGCTTCCCGCCGGTCTGGCACGTCGGGCAGTACTGCAGCGAGGAGTCGCTGAAGGACACCTCGCGGATGGTGTCGCCGCACACCGGGCAGGGTTCCCCGGTGCGGCCGTGGACCCTGAGGCCGCTCTTCTTCTCCGCCTTCAGCCGCCCGGCCGCCAGACCGCGGGAGCGCTCGACCGCCTCCGTGAGCGTGGAGCGCAGCGCCTCGTACAGACGTCGGATCTCCTCGGGCGACAGCGACGACGCCAGTTCGAACGGGGACATCCCGGCCGCGTGCAGGATCTCGTCGCTGTAGGCGTTGCCGACGCCCGCGATCAGGCTCTGGTCGCGCAGCGCGCCCTTGATCTGTCGGCGCTCACCCGTCAGGAGCCTCGCGAGATGCTGCTCGTCGAAGTCGTCGGCCAGCGGGTCCGGCCCCAGCCGGGCCACTCCGGGTACCTCCTGGGGATCCCGGACGACGTACACCGCGAGCCGCTTCTGGGTGCCGGCCTCCGTCAGGTCGAAGCCCGCGCCCGTCTCCAGCGCGACCCGCAGGGCGAGCGGGCCCTTGCCGGGGCGGGGCGGTCCGTCGGGCAGGCGGTCGCGCCACTGGAGCCAGCCCGCGCGGGCCAGATGCGTGACGAGGTGCAGGCCGTCGGCCTGTAGGTCCAGGAACTTGCCGTAGCGGCGCACGCCCGTGATCTCGTGCCCCTCGACGGCGGTGACGGGCGGGTCGTACGTCTTGAGGACACTGATCGCGACGGGCAGCACCCGGACGACCTCGTGCCCGACGGCATGGTCGGTCAGGAAGTCCTTCAGGGCCTCGACCTCGGGCAGTTCCGGCATGTGTCCAGGGTGCCACCGGCCACCGAAGTCGCGCCCCGCGCCCGGCTCAGCGGCGCGGCGCGACCTTGAACTCGGCCCAGACGGCCTTGCCGCCGCCGCGTGACTCCACGCCCCACGCGTCCGCGAGCTGGTCGACGAGCAGCAGGCCCCGGCCCGAGGTGCCCCAGCAGCCCGCGTCCCGGCGGCGGGGCAGCGCACTGGAGGAGTCCTCGACCTCCACCCGGAGCCTGCGGTCGTGGCCGGTGATGACCCGCAGGGTGACGATCGCCGAGCCGTCGGTGTGCATGAGGACGTTGGTGATCAGTTCGTCGGCGACGAGTTCGATCTCGTCGGACCGCTCACCGGCGCCCCAGGAGCGGACGGCGGTGCGGATCATTCGGCGGGCCCCGACGAGGGCCTCCGGGTCGCCCGGCGCGACATGCTGCTGCTGGCGCCCCCCGGAGCGCTGGCTCAGGCTCCCGCGTCGCAGCAGCAACAGGGCCACATCGTCGTCTCCGCACCGTTCCGCGGCCGCGTCGATCAGCAGGTCGGCGAGGTCGTGCACATCGTCCGGGCCGCCGCAGACGAGATCCAGCAGGGTCTGTACGCCCTCGGAGAGGTCGGTGCCCGGCTGTTCGACCAGACCGTCGGTGCACAGCAGCAGGCTCTGGCCCGGTTCCAGCTCGACCGTGGTGACCGGGTAGGCGAGCCGGCCGAACTCCGCGGACAGGCCGAGGGGCAGCCCGCCCTCGACGGCCAGCGGCCGGCAGGATCCCTGGGCCGTCCGCAGCATCGGGTCGATGTGCCCGGCCCGGACCAGCTGCACCACCCCGGTGGACAGATCGGCCTCGGCGTAGAGGCAGGTCGCGAAGCGCTGGGTGTCGAGTTCCCGGAGGAAGACCGAGGCGCGCGCCATCACGGTGGCCGGGTTGTGGCCCTCGGCGGCGTACGCGCGCAGCACGATCCGCAGCTGGCCCATGACGGCGGCCGCGTGCGCGTCATGGCCCTGGACGTCGCCGATGACCGCACCGACCCGGCCGCCCGGCAGCGGGACGATGTCGTACCAGTCGCCGCCGATGTCCCGGCCGAACGCCGCCGAGCGGTAGCGGACGGCGATGTCGGCGCCGGGCACGCTGGGGATGGAGCGCGGCAGCATCGCCTGCTGGAGGCCCTGCGCGAGGTCCTTCTCCTGCTCGTAGAACATGGCCCGCTGGAGGCTCTGCGCGATGCTGCCGGCCAGGGTGAGCAGGACGTTGCGCTCCTCCGGGGTGAAGCCGCTCCGGTCGTCGTAGAGCAGTCCCATCGCGCCGATGGGGCGTGCCTGGACGATCAGCGGCATATAGGCGGCCGAGGTGATGTGCAGGTCGGTGAGGTCCGGCCACAGGATCGGGTAGCGCTCGGCGAACTCCTGCGGGGACTCGATGAACCGGGGGCTGAGGGTGCGGATCACCTCGCCCATCGGGTAGGGCTCGTCGATGCGGGTGACCTGGGTGCCCGGTACGGAGGCGGCCGTGGGACCCTCGGCGACCAGCCGGATACGGCCGCCCTCCACGAGGCCCACGACGAGGCTGGCGGCGCCCAGGTGGGTGAGTCCCCGGGCGTCCTTCAGGACGTCGATGACGTCCTGGACGGTGCGGGCGTGGGCGAGCGCCGCGGTGGTGGCCTGGACGACGTCCGTCTGCCGGCGCAGGGCCTTGTCCTGCAGGGCCTGGTCGGCGCGCGCCTGGCTGTCGCGCAGCTCCTGGGTGGCGTCGCGGACGATGCCGATGATGCGGCGCGGCCGGCCCGCCTCGTCCCGCCGGATGTAGCCCTGGGTGTGGGTCCAGCGCAAGGTGCCGTCGCGGCAGCGGAGGCGGAAGTAGGCGCCGTAGTTCTCGCTGCCGTCCTTGATGGCCCGGGCGATGAGGGCGTCGAGGCGCTGGCTCTCGTGCCGCGGGACCCTGTCCGCCAGGGTGGTGAGACGGCCGTCGAACTCCTCGGCGCGCATCTCGAAGATCTCATGGGCCCGGGCGTCCATGTGGATGAGTCCGGTGTCGAGGTCCCAGTCGAAGCTGCCCATGCGATTGAGTGCCAGGATCGGGTCCGGGTGGACCGGCCAGTTCTCCGGGAGTGCCAGCGCGCTCGCTCCCCGCTCAGCCATGGGGCCACCATGCCAGGGATTGCGCGAATCTTCGAGTCCTGTCCGCTCCTCTCCGCGGGGCCGGACAGGGGATGCGGGAGGGCCGCCCGCGCGCCGTGCGCGTCCCACCGGCCCCGGCGGGACACCGGGGTCACACTGGAGGGAGAGGAGCCCTCGCCGTGGACTGGTTCGTCGCACCGGAGTACTGGCTGAGCCGGCTGGTCTTCCAGCGGGCCCTGGCGGTCGTGTACCTCGTCGCCTTCCTCACCGCGGCCCTGCAGTTCCGGGCGCTGATGGGAGAGCGCGGGATGCTGCCGGTGCCGCGTTTCGTCGCCCGGGTCTCCTTCCGGCAGGCACCCAGTGTCTTCCACCTCCACTACTCGGACCGCTTCTTCGCCGCCTGCTCGTGGGCGGGGTGCGCGGTGTCGGCGGCACTGGTGGCCGGGCTCGACTCGCAGGTGCCGCTGTGGGCCGCGATGGTGCTCTGGCTGATCCCCTGGGCGCTGTATCTGTCGATCGTCAACGTGGGCCAGACCTGGTACTCGTTCGGCTGGGAGTCCTTGCTGCTGGAGGTCGGCTTCCTCGCGGTGTTCCTGGGCAACGACGAGATCGCCCCGCCGGTCGTCGTGCTGTTCCTGCTGCGCTGGGTCCTGTTCCGGGTGGAGTTCGGCGCGGGGCTCATCAAGATCCGCGGTGACGCCTGCTGGCGGCGGCTGACCTGTCTGGACTATCACCATGAGACCCAGCCCATGCCGGGTCCGCTGAGCTGGTTCTTCCACCATCTGCCGAAGCCGCTGCACCGGGCGGAGGTGGCGGCCAACCATGTCACCCAGCTGATCGTCCCGGTGCTGCTGTTCACCCCGCAGCCGATCGCGACGGCCGCCGCGGCCCTGATGATCGCGACACAGCTGTGGCTGGTGCTGTCCGGCAACTTCGCCTGGCTGAACTGGATCACCATCGTGCTGGCCCTGTCGGCGGTCCGGTACTCCGCCGGCGCCCCCGCGGTGGCCGGGCCGCCGCTGTGGTACGAGGTCCTGGTGCTGGTGGTCGCCGCGGGTCTGGTCTGCCTCAGCTACCACCCCGTCCGCAACATGATCTCGCGCGGCCAGATCATGAACCGCTCCTTCGACCCGCTGCATCTCGTCAACACGTACGGGGCGTTCGGCAGCGTGAGCCGGACGCGCTACGAGGTCGTGGTCGAGGGCACGGCCGACGATGTGCCGCGCGAGGACTCCGACTGGCGGGAGTACGAGTTCAAGGGCAAGCCGGGCGATCCACGGCACTGGCCACGCCAGTTCGCCCCGTACCATCTGCGGCTCGACTGGCTGATGTGGTTCGCGGCGCTCTCCCCCGCGTACGCCGGGTCCTGGTTCGGCGGCCTGGTCGAACGCCTCCTGGAGAACGACCCGGACACGCTACGGCTGCTGCGCCGCTCCCCGTTCCCCGCGGACGCGCCGCCGCGCTTCGTACGGGCCGGTCTGTACCGCTACCGATACACCACCTGGCGCGAGCTGTGGGAGACGGGGGCGTGCTGGGACCGGACGTTCGTCCGCGAGTACCTGCCGCCGACCCGGCTGGCCACCCCGATGGCTCAGAGGCGGTAGACGCGCCGGGCGGTGCCCTCGAAGACCTGTGCGCGGTCGTCGGCGCCGAGGCCCAGGGTGAGCTGCTCGGCGGTGCGGAGCACCTCCCCGTAGGAGGCGGCCGGTGTGCACACCGGCCAGTCGGAGCCGAACATGATCCGCTCGGGGCCGAAGGAGTCCAGCACGGTGTCGGCGTACGGGCGCAGGTCCGCCGGTGTCCATGTCGTCCAGTCGGCCTCGGTGACCATCCCGGAGAGCTTGCACACCGTGTTCGGCAGGGCGGCCAGCGCCCGCACCTGCGACGCCCAGGGTTCGAGGGCCCCGGCGGCGATGGGCGGCTTGCCCAGGTGGTCGAGGACGAAGGTCAGCCCGGGATGGGCGGCGGCCGCCCGGGCGCAGGCCGGGAGTTGACGGGGCAGGACCAGCAGGTCGTACACCAGTCCGGCGTCGGCGACCGCGGCCAGGCCCCGCCGTACGTCGGCGCGCAGCAGCCACTCGGGGTCCGGCTCGCCCTGGACCTGGTGACGGATCCCGCGCAGATGCGCACCGCCCGGCAGTTCGCGCAGCCGGGCCAGGGTCTCGGCCACGCCGGGCTCCGTCAGGTCCGTCCAGCCGACGACCCCGGCGACGAGGGGGTGCTCCTCGGCCAGGGCCAGGAACTCCGGCGTCTCCTCGGCGACGGTGACCGTCTGCACCAGCACGGTACGGTCGACGCCCGCTGCCCGTGCCTCGGGTGCGAGGTCCGCGAGGGTGAAGTTCCGGCGCAGCGGCGCGAGGGCGCTGCCCGTGATCCAGTCCTGGTCGCGGACGGACAGGTCCCACACGTGGTGGTGGGCGTCGACGGTCACGGCAGCTCCCATACGACGGGCAGGGAGGCCTCGGCTCCGTCGGAGGAGTAGTCGTGCACGACATCGAGCAGCTGCGCCATCCGCGCCTGCCAGGCGATGTTGACCGGGAGTCGCTCCAACTCGGCCAGGAGCCTTTGGTAGTCCTCGCACTCCAGGACATGGAAGAGGTCCGTGCCGCTGCGCCAGATCGTCCAGGAGGAGGCTCCGGCGGCCCGGATCGCCTCCGTCAGCTCCTTCGGCACCTCGCGGTGAGCGGCCTCGTACTCCTCGACGCGGTCGGCCCGGACCTTGGTGTGCAGGGCGACTCTCATGACCTCTCCTCGGCCCCCTGGGCGGGTCCGCCGCCCTGCGGCCCGGTCCTCGGCTCGTGCGACGGATCCTGTACG
Source organism: Streptomyces sp. NPDC001222 (assembly GCF_042896945.1). NCBI lineage: Bacteria > Bacillati > Actinomycetota > Actinomycetes > Kitasatosporales > Streptomycetaceae > Streptomyces > Streptomyces sp. NPDC001222. Next base: position 142,187 of record NZ_JBIAXT010000018.1, on the reverse strand, counting down.
GGGACGGGGGCCTCGGCCGGCAGGAGGTCCGCGTCCTTGAGTTCCTGCCAGAAGCCCGCCGGTACGGTGGCCGCGAACTGCTCGGCGCAGTCGGTGACCTCGGCCGCCGAGCGGGTCCCCACGAGGACGCTCGCGACGGCGGGGTGGGCGGCGCAGAAGGCCAGCGCCGCCGCCCGCACCGTGGTGCCGTGCCGTGCGGCGAGGGTCTGGATCCGCAGGGCGCGGTCGAGCAACTCCTGCGGTGCCGCCATGTAATTGTAGGTGGCGCCCGGCCGTGGATCGGCCAGCAGACCCGAGTTGAAGGCTCCGCCGATGACGACCGACACCCCGCGTTCGACGGCCGCGGGCAGCAGGGTGGTCAGCGCGCTCTGGTCGAGCAGGGTGTAGCGGCCCGCGCAGAGCACCACGTCCACATCCGTCTCACGGATGAACCGGGTAAGCATCGCGGTCTGGTTCATGCCCGCGCCGATCGCGCCCACCACGCCCTCACCGCGCAGCTTCTCCAGCGCCGGACAGCCCTCGCGGAAGGCCTGTTCGGCGTGGTCGTCCGGGTCGTGGAGGTACACGACGTCCACCCGGTCCAGGCCGAGCCGTTGCAGGCTGTCCTCCAGGCTGCGCCGTATGCCGTCCGCGCTGAAGTCCCAGACACGCCTGTGGGTGGCGGGTACGGCGAAGCCGTTGGCCAGGTCGTCGCCGCCGCCGGTCGTGGGCTCCAGGACGCGGCCCACCTTGGTGGACAGGGTGTACGCGGCGCGGGGGTAGGCGCGCAGGGCCGCGCCGAGGCGCCGTTCGGACAGGCCGAGGCCGTAGTGCGGGGCGGTGTCGAAGGCGCGGATGCCGCTCTGCCAGGCGGCCTGGACCGCCTCGTAGGCCTGCTCCCCGCTCACCTCGGAGTAGAGGTTGCCGATGCCGGCGGCGCCGAAGGCCAGTGCGCTGACCTCGACCCCGCTCTTGCCGAGGCGGTTCACCGGCCGGCCGGGCGCAGTCGCAGGCCCTGCATCCCGCCGTCCACGGCGAGAGCGGTGCCGGTGGTGGCGGCGGACAGGGGGCTCGCCAGATAGGCGATGGCGCCCGCGACCTCGGCGGCGGTGACCAGGCGGCCGGTGGGCTGCCGGGCCTCGAGGGCCGCGCGTTCGGCGACCGGGTCGGCTGCCGCGTCCAGCAGCCGGCCGACCCAGGGGGTGTCGACGGTACCCGGGTTGACGCAGTTGACGCGGATCCCCTCGCGGACGTGGTCGGCGGCCATGGCGAGGGTCAGCGACAGGACGGCACCCTTGCTCGCGCTGTACAGGGCCCGCTGCGGCAGCCCGGCCGTGGCCGCGATGGAGCAGGTGTTGACGATCGCGGCGTGGGCGGAGGCACGCAGCCGGGGCAGAGCGGCACGGGTCGTGCGGACGATGCCGAGGACATTGACGTCGAGCACCCGGTGCCAGGCGTCGTCGTCGTTGTCCTCGACGGTGCCCCGGGCTCCGACGCCCGCGTTGTTGACGAGGACGTCCAGCCCGCCGAGGTCGGCCGCGGCGTCGCTCACCGCCGTGCGCACGGAGGCGTCGTCGGTGACGTCGGCCCGGTACCCGAGCAGCGGTTTGTCGACCGACGAAGGGTCGAGGTCGAGGACCGCCACCCGGGCGCCGCGCGCCGCCAGCAGGTCCGCGGTGGCCCGTCCGATGCCGGAGGCCCCGCCGGTCACCAGGGCCCTGAGCCCCTCGAAGTCGCTCATGCCGCATGCCCCTTCTTCCGGTCGAGGTCGGCGGCCCAGAAGGCACCGCCGGGGAACGTGTACTGCGCGAGGGAGCCGGGCCGCATCGCCGCCGAGAAGCCCGGTGCGGTGGGTGCCGTGTAGTGGCCCCCGCTGATCACCACGGGGTCGAGGAAGTGCTCGTGCAGATGGTCCACGTACTCGATGACCCGGTCGTCGGTGGTGCCCGAGAGCGCGACGAAGTCGAACATCGACAGATGCTGGACGAGTTCGCAGAGTCCGACCCCGCCCGCGTGCGGGCACACCGGCACCCCGAACTTCGCGGCCAGCAGCAGGATCGCGAGGTTCTCGTTGACGCCGCCGACGCGGGCCGCGTCGATCTGGAGGACGTCGATGGCACCGGCCTGGAGAAGCTGTTTGAAGACGATGCGGTTCTGCACATGCTCGCCGGTGGCGACCTTCACCGGGGCCACGGCCTCACGGATCGCGGCGTGGCCGAGCACGTCGTCGGGGCTGGTGGGCTCCTCGATCCAGTACGGCTCGAACGCGGCGAGCGCCCGGGTCCAGGTGATCGCCTCGTCGACGTTCCAGCGCTGGTTGGCGTCGACGGCGATCCGGATGTCCGGTCCGACGGCCGACCTCGCCGCCCGGCACCGCCGCACGTCGTCGTCGAGGTCCGCGCCCACCTTCAGTTTGATCTGCCGGAAGCCGTCCGCGACGGCCTGCACCGCCAGCCGGGTGAGCTTGTCGTCGCTGTAGCCCAGCCAGCCCGGGGAGGTGGTGTAGGCGGGGTAGCCCTGGGCGAGCAGCCGGCCGGCGCGTTCCGGGGCGCCCTCCTTGCCGCGCCGCAGCAGCTCCAGGGCCTCCTGCGGGGTGAGCGCGTCGGTGATGTAGCGGAAGTCGATCTGGCGGACCAGCCACTCCGGTTCGGCCTCCGCGAGCAGCCGCCACAGGGGCTTGCCCGCACGCTTGGCGGCCATGTCCCACACCGCGTTGACGACCGCCCCGATCGCCATGTGCATCACGCCCTTCTCGGGCCCCAGCCAGCGGAGCTGGCTGTCGGAGATCAGGGCGTGGAAGACCGAGCCCGGGTCGTCGCAGACCTCGTCGACGGCTCTGCCGACCACGTGTCCGCGCAGCGCCTCGATCGCCGCGACCTGGACGTCGTTGCCCCGCCCGATGGTGAAGGTGAACCCGTGTCCCTCCAGGCCGTCCGCGGCGTCCGTGCGCAGCACGAGGTAGGCGGCCGAGTAGTCGGGGTCGGGGTTCATCGCGTCGGAGCCGTCGAGCTCGCGCGAGGTGGGGAAACGGATGTCGAAGGTGTCGACCGCGGTGATACGGGCGGCAGTTGGGGACACGGGAGGCCTTTCGGTCCGGGACACGGGGTCGTACACGGGATCGCACGTCGTACGGCGCCTATGACGGGGAGTCTGGTCAGTCCTGGGCACGGCCCGTCGTCACCCGGGCGATCATGAGGGCGACGAGGATGATTCCGCCGTAGATGGCCTGGATCCAGAACGAGGGCACCTGGGCGAGGGTGAGCAGGTTCTGTACGACGCCCAGGAGGAGCACACCGGTCAGGGCGCCGAACATGGTGCCCTTGCCCCCGTCGAGGCTGATGCCGCCGATGACCGCGGCCGCGAACACCGTGAAGATCATGTTGTTGCCCTGGTTGGCGCTGATCGCGCCGACGTACCCGGTCTGCATGACGCCTCCGACGGAGGCCAGGCAGCCGGCCACGACGAACACGCCGAGCATCACGCGCTCGACGCGGATGCCGGCCGCGCGCGCGGCGTCCGCGTTGCCGCCGATGGCGTAGAGGGCGCGGCCGACGCGGTGGTAGCGCAGCACGAGGCCGGCGACGGCGAAGGCCAGTGCCGCGAGCCACACGGACAGCGGGACGCGCAGGAAGGTCGTCGTGGCCAGGGTGAAGAACGCGTCGGGCATCCCGAACAGGGTCTTGCCCTTGGTGGCGCCGACCAGCAGACCGCGCAGCACGATCAGCATCGCGAGGGTGACGATGAAGGCGTTCAGCTTGAACTTCACCACGAGGACGCCGTTGAAGGCGCCGATGACGGCGCCGACGACGAGGATCGCGACGAGAGCGACCGCGGTGGGCAGTTCGGTGCCCCAGCCGGACTCGGCGGCGGGCAGCACCAGCAGGGCGCCCACCGCCGGCGCGATGCCGACCACGGACTCCAGGGACAGGTCGAACTTGCCGGTGATCAGCACGAGCGACTCGGCGAGCACGACCATCGCGAGAGCCGCGGAGGCGCCGAGGATCGAGATGATGTTGCGTTCGGTGAGAAACGAGTCGTTGACGAACGCGCCCAGCACCATCAGCAGCAACAGGGCGGGGACCAGGGCGAGTTCGCGGGCCCGGCGGAGCAGGACGGCCTTGGCCGAACGAGGGTCGGGCACCGGGACGGGGGTGAGCGGCGGCGCCTTGGTGTCAGCCATGGTCCACTCCTTCGATGGAGGCGATCAGCTCGTGGTCGTGCCAGCCCGCCGGGTGCTCGGCGACGATCCGGCCGTGGAAGAGGACGAGGACGCGGTCGCAGCGCCGCAGGTCGTCGAGTTCGTCCGAGACGACGAGCACGGCGGTGCCGTCCTCGCGGGCGCTGTCCATCCGCGCCAGCAGCGACTCCTTGGACTTCACGTCGACGCCCGCGGTGGGGTTGATGAGGACGAGCAGCCGTGGGTCGGAGGCGAGGGCGCGGGCCATGACGACCTTCTGCGCGTTGCCTCCGGAGAGGTCGGAGACGGGCTGGTCGGGGCCCTCGGCGTGGATGTCGAGGCGTTCGATCAGCTCGGTGGCGAAGCCGCGCCTGCGCCGGGTGCCGACGAGCCCGTAGCGGCCGAGACGGCCGAGGACGCTCAGGGTCGCGTTGTCCCCGACGGTCATCGCGGACACGAGTCCCTGTTCGTGCCGGTCGCGGGGCACACAGCCGACGCCCGCCGCGAGCGCGGCGCCCACGTCGCCGAACGGGAGCGGTCTGCCGTCGAGCCGGGCCGAGCCGCCGGTGGGGGTGTGCAGCCCGGCGAGGGTCTCGGCGAGTTCGATCTTTCCGCTGCCGCTGGAGCCGGCGAGTCCGACGACCTCGCCGTGTCGGACGGTGAGGTCGATGTCCTCGTACGCCTGTCCGGTGAGCCCGTCGGTGTCCAGGGCCACCGGTGCGTCGTCGGCCACGGTGTCCCGGGCGCCCGTCGAGCGTTCGGCGACGGCCTGTCCCGCCATGGCCTCGACGAGGGCCGCGCGCGGGAGGTCGGCGACCGGGGCGGTGGTGATCCAGCGGGCGTCGCGCAGGACCGTGACGGCCTGGCAGACCTCGTAGACCTCCTGGAGGTGGTGCGAGATGAACAGGAAGGTGACGCCGGAGTCCTGGAGCGCCCGCATACGGGTGAACAGGCGCTCGATCTCACGGTTGTCGAGCTGTGCGGTCGGCTCGTCGAGGATGATGAAACGGGCGCCGAAGCTGAGCGCCCGGGCGATCTCCACCATCTGCCGGTCCTCGACCTTGAGGTCGGCGGTACGGGCCTCCGGGTCCACGTGCACGTCCCAGGTGCCGAGGACCTCGGCGGCCTCCTCCTTGAGCCTGCGCCAGCTGATGAGTCCGGCGCGGCCGGTCGGCTGCCGATTGATGAACAGGTTCTCGGCGACCGTGAGTTCGGGGACGACCGTGGGTTTCTGGTAGACGCAGGCGACCTTGCGGCGCCAGGCGTCCCGGTCGGCGAGCGGGGGTGCCGGCTCGCCGTCGAAGAGCACCGTGCCCTCGTCGGGGGCCTGGAGGCCGGTGAGCACGTTGACCAGCGTGGACTTGCCGGCGCCGTTGCGGCCGACGAGGGCGTGGGACTCGCCGGGGAGCACGGTCAGCTGTCCGTCCTGAAGGGCGACCGTGGGGCCGTACCGCTTGACGATGCCCCGCGCCTGCACGAGTGGGGTGCTCATTTGACCGTGTTGCCCCAGAGCTTGGGGTCGTCGACGTTCTCCTTGGTGACCAGCGGGGCGGGCAGCTGGTCCTCCAGGATGCCGCTGGGCAGTTTGACGATCATCGAGCCGTGGTCGGTGGGGCCGGGCTTGAACGTCTTCCCCTCCATCGCGGCCTTGATGTAGTACATGCCGTACTGGGCGTAGGCGTCGGCGGGCTGCGAGACCGTGGCGTCGATCTCGCCCTTGCGGATGGCGTCGAACTCCTGCGGGATGCCGTCGTTGGAGACGATGGCGATGTGGCCCTTCTGGCCCGCCGCCTTCAGCATGTTCTTGGACTTGAGGGTCTGCAGCGTGGGCGCGAGATAGACGCCGCCGGCCTGCAGATAGATGCCCTTGATGTCGGGGTCGGCGTTCAGCAGCGTGTCGAGCTTGGAGGCCGCGGTGTCGGACTCCCACTTGGCGGGGATCTCCAGCACCTTCAGCTTCGGGTACTTCTTCTCGGCGCACGCGCGGAACGCCTCGGAACGGTCGCGGCCGTTGACGGACGCCAGGTCGCCCATGATCTGCACGACCTTGCCGCTGGTGATGTGCCGGCCGAGGTAGTCGCAGGCCTTCTCGCCGTAGGCGACGTTGTCTGCGCGTACGACCATCGCGACCTTGCCCTTGTCGGGCGCAACGTCGACGGCGACCACGGGGACGCCCTTGCGTTCGGCCTGGTCGAGCCCGGCCTGGATGGCGGCGCTGTCGAGCGGGGCGACGACCAGTCCCTTCACGCCCTGGTTGAGTTCGTTGTTGATGTCGGTGATCTGCTGCGAGGGGTCGCTGTTGGAGTTGACGGTCTTCAGGGCGTCGACGCCCTCGGACCTCGCCATCTTGGGCACATAGTCGTTGTAGGACTGCCAGAACGGCGAGGTCAGCAGGGGCAGGATCACTCCGACCTTGCCGCTGCCGCCGCCTGTGGCGCCGGCGGCGCCGTCGTCCTTGGTGCTGCCGCATCCCGTGAGCGCCAGGGCGCCGCAGGCGGCCGCAGCCGTCGCGCGCACCGCCCACGCGGAGATTCGCCTGCCGTGCCGTTCGTTGCGCCCTGTCCTGACAGCCATCCGTCGGCTCCTCATCGAGCGTGATCGAGCAGTTGCCCGCATACTTATCAGACCACTCAGCCCGTACAACACCCTGCGGGGCCAAATTTTCGCGGTTTCGAGCCGTAGTGGTCCGACCACCTCCATGGTTAGACTGCGGCGCACGGCGACAGGAGGACTGGCGTGGAGGAGATCCCGAGCGCGGAGGCGGAGGCCGAGAGCGCGGCGAGCGCTCCGCAGAAGGGCACGGTGACGCAGCGGGCCATCGAGCGGATCAAGGCGATGATCGCCGACGGCGGGCTGGAGCCGGGCCAGCGGCTGCCCACGGAACGCGATCTGGCGGCCCGGCTGGGCATCTCGCGCAGCTCGATGCGGGAGGCGATCCGCGCGCTCACGGTCCTCGGCGTGCTGGAGGCGCGGCACGGCTCGGGCATCTATGTCACCCAGCTGGAGGCCGGCGACCTGCTGGAGACGTTCGGCGTGGTCGCGGACCTCTCGCGGGGACCGCGGCTGGTCGAACTGCTGGAGGTCCGGCGGATCCTTGAGTCGACGGCGACAGCGCTCGCGGCGGCCCGGATCACCGACGACCAACTCGCCGAGGTGGAGAAGCACTTGACGGCGATGAACGCGACGGACGACCCGGAGGAGATCCTCGCCCACGACCTCGCCTTCCACCGGGAGATCGCCGCCGCCGCGGGCAACGAGACGATGGCGGCCATGCTGGAGGGCCTGTCCTCCCGCACCTTCCGCGCCCGGGTCTGGCGCGGCTACCAGGAGGAGGGGGCCTTCGCCCGCACCCGCCGCGAACACGCGGCGATCCACCGCGCCCTGGTCGCCCACGACCCGGAGGCGGCCCGGGCCGCGGCGGCCGCGCATGTCGGCGAGGTGGAGGAGTGGCTGCGGAGCCAGCTCCGGCCCTAGGGTCTGAGGTCAGACCCGGACCGTGGGCGTGGAGCCGTCCCCTCGGGGAGGATCCTCCTGCGCCGGGGCCGCCCCTTGCCCGTCGGCCGCCGTGACGCGCACGCCACGCCGGGCACCCGTCGGCCGGCCGACCAGGGCCACCCCCGCCAGGGTCAGCAGACCGCCGGCGAGTTCGACGGGGTGCGGACGCTCGCCGAGCCACACGAAGGCGACGCCGAGGGCGACGGCCGGCACGAGATAGAGCGCGGCGGTCGCGGCCGTCACGGTGAGTCGGGCGACCGCATAGCCCCACAGGACGAACCCGGCGGCGGAGGGCAGCGCACCCAGATAGAGCGCGGCGAGGTCGGCTTCGACGGGTGCGTGGACCACGGCACGTACGGCGGCCGGGGCGAGCGGCAGCAGCAGCGCGGTACCCGCCCACATCGCGTACGCAGCGACCTCGAGCCCGGTGTAGACGCGCAGCAGCGGCTTGATGCCCAAGTGGTACAGCGCCTGGGCACCCGCGGCGGCCAGGACGATCCAGGCCGCGGCGGTGTAGCCGGTGTCGCCGCCGGCCACGGCGATCACGGCCGCCCCCGCCAGCGCGACACAGGACCCGGTGATCCTGGCCGCGGTGAGCCGCTCCCGCAGAAAGACGGCGGCGAGCAGCGCACTGATCGCCGGGGCGACGGCCACGATCAGGCTGGCGGTGCCTGCCGGAACGTGCAGCTCGCCCCAGTTCAACAGCAGCTGGTAGGCGCTCATGCCCGACGCGCCGACGAGGACGATGCGCGGCAGGTCCCCGCGGGCGGGGCGCCGCACCCGCATGAGGGGGGCGACCGCCAGCAGGGCAGCGGAGGCGACGGCCAGACGCAGCAGCGACAGCTCTGCGGGCCCGTAGCCGTGCAGGGCCACGCGGATGGCGGGGAAGGCGGAGGCCCACAGCAGCACGGTGGCGGCCAGGGCGAGCAGGGTTTTGTCGGGCTTCACTCTCCCGACTGTGCCGCCTAGAATGGATTAGGTCTATTTACTCTTTCTTCCGCTGACCAAAAGGTGAGCTTCTTGTTGGATGTGCGCAGACTGCGGGTGCTCGCCGAGTTCGCGGCGCACGGCACGGTCGCCGCGACCGCGCAGGCTCTGCACCTCACCGGCCCGGCGGTCTCGCAGCAACTGGCCGCCCTGGAGCGGGAGACCGGACTGCCGCTGCTGGAGAAGCAGGGCCGGACCCTGCGGCTGACCGGCGCCGGACAGCGCCTCGTCGACCATGCGCAGGTGGTGCTGGGCAATATCGCCGCCGCCGAGTCGGACCTCGCGGCGCTGCGCCGGGGCGAGCGCTCCCGGGTGCGGGTGGCCGCCTTCCCCTCGGCGGCGCGCACCCTGCTGCCCGGACTCTGGCCCGATCCGGGGGGCTCCGCGGACCCCGACGCCCCGCTCGTCCACCTCGTGGAGCACGAACCCGACCAGGCCGAGCGCGCGCTGGCCCGGCACGAGGTGGACATCGCGGTCACCCACTCCTACAGCCTGCTGCCCCGCCCGCTGCCCCCGGGCTGCGAGCGCCGCGAGCTGTTCGACGAGCCGGTGTATCTCGTGCTCCACCCGGCCGAGGCGGCCGACCGGGGACTGGCGCCCGGGGCCGCCGCCGACCTCGCCGCCTTCGCCGGCCTCGCCTGGCTGCTGCCCGGCCCCGACACCGCCTGTCACGAGATGGCCCAACGGGCCTGTGGGTCAGCCGGGTTCGTGCCCCGTCCGGTGGCGGTCGCCAGTGACTTCGCCGTGCTGTGCGCGCTGGTGGCCCGCCGCGCCGGGGTCGCCCTGGTGCCGCGTCTCGCGCTGCCCGATCCCGGGGCGCCCGGACTGAGCGTCCATCCGCTGCGGGTTCCGGTCCGGCGGAGCGTGCACGCCCTTCACCGGGCGGGGACGGGCGCGCACCCCGGCACCCGCCATGTCCTCGAACGCCTCGCCGCGCTCGCGCCCGGTCCCGGGTCCCAGGCGGCCTCGCCCGCAGGCACCACGGGCTGAGCCCGCAGTGCCCCCGGGCGCGCTCAGGCCCGCTTCAGCCGCAGGGTCGCCAGCTCGAACGGGCGCAGCCGCAGCGTGATCCGGTTCCCCTCGCGCTCGGGTGCGGGCTCCGCCCCGGCGATCGGCCGCTCCAGGAGGTCCGTCGCGGTCACGGCCGCCACGTCGAAGTCCGCCGTGAGCGTGGCGCGCGTACGGCCGCCACGGGACTCGTGGAAGCGTACGACGACGTCACCGCTGCCGTCGTCGGCCAGCTTGACCGCCGTCAGCACCACCGCGTCCTCCGCCACGCTCACCAGCGGCGCCACCGCGCGCCCGCCGCTCAGCCGCCGCTCCGGCAGGTTGATCCGCCAGCCCTCGCGGACCGCGTCCCCGATCGTCGCACCCGGCACCAGGGCGTGCCGAAAGCGGTGGACGCCCTGGTCGGTCTCCGGGTCCGGGAAGCGCGGGGCGCGCAGCAGGGATACCCGGACGGTGGTGGTCGTGCCGGAGTCCGTCTCCCGTACCGTGCGGGTCACATCGTGGCCGTAGGTCGAGTCGTTCACCACGGCCACCCCCCAGCCGGGCTCCTCCAGCTGCACGAAGCGGTGGTTGCACGCCTCGAACTTCGCGGCCTCCCACGAGGTGTTGGTGTGGGTCGGGCGGAAGAAGTGCCCGAACTGGGTCTCGGACGCATACCGTTCGGCGTGCACGTCCAGCGGGAACGCCAGCTTCAGGAGCTTCTCCGTCTCGTGCCAGTCCACCTCCGTGTCGATCTCCAGCCGCCGCTCCCCCGGCGCGAGCGACAGCACCTGGGTGACATGGGACGCGCCGAAGGACCGTAGGATCCGGACGGACCCGCCGTCCTCGCCGGGCCCGACCTCCTCGGCCTCCACCAGGTCGGTGACCGTGTTCCGGTAGAAGGCGTCCACGTCCCAGGCGTCCCACATGTTGGGGAAGTCGGGGTGGAGCTGGAGGAGGTTCGCGGCACGTCCCGGTGCGAGTGTCTCGCGGCCGGCCCCGATGTCGTACGCGGACACCACCAGCCCCCGGCCGTCGATCTCCACCCGCAGCAGCCCGTTGTCGAGGACGAAGCCGCCGTCCGGCCGTGGCTCGCGCGCCACCTCGCCCGCGGCGGCGGGGGCGCCCGCACCGCCCGCGGGGATCCCGGAACGGGCGTGCGGCGCCGCGTTGAACGTCAGCGGCACCGTCCCCTCGCCCGCCAGCACCCGCTGCGCCGCCTCGATGATCCCGGTCAGCTCCGCGGCGATCCGCTCGTACGTGGCCCGCGCCTCCCGGTGCACCCAGGCGATCGACGAGCCCGGCAGGATGTCGTGGAACTGGTGGAGCAGGACCGTCTTCCAGATGCGGTCCAGTTCCTCGTACGGGTAGGGGAACCCGGTGCGTACGGCGGCCGTGGCGGCCCAGAGCTCGGCCTCCCGCAGCAGATGCTCGCTGCGCCGGTTGCCCTGCTTGGTCTTCGCCTGGCTGGTCAGCGTGGCACGGTGCAGCTCCAGATACAGCTCCCCCACCCAGACCGGCGGGTGGGCGTACTCCGCCTCGGCCCGGGTGAAGAACTTCTCCGGCGTCTCCCACACCACCCGCGCGGAGCCCTCCAGGTCGCGCAGCCGCGCCGCCTTCGCCACCATCTCCCGTGTCGTGCCGCCGCCCCCGTCGCCCCAGCCGGTCGGCGCGAGCGAGTGCCGGGCCGCCCCCTTGTCCTTGAAGTTCCGTGCCGCGTGGGCGATCTCGCTGCCCTTCATGGAGCAGTTGTAGGTGTCGACCGGCGGGAAGTGGGTGAAGATCCGGGTCCCGTCGATGCCCTCCCAGAGGAAGGTGTGGTGCGGGAACGTGTTGGTCCGGCTCCAGGAGATCTTCTGCGTCAGCAGCCACTTGGAGCCCGCCGCCTTGATGATCTGCGGCAGCCCGGCCGCGAAGCCGAAGGTGTCGGGCAGCCATGCCTCGTCGTTCTCGATCCCGAACTCGTCGAGGAAGAACCGCTTGCCGTGCACGAACTGACGGGCCATCGCCTCGGAGCCCGGCATGTTGGTGTCGGACTCCACCCACATGCCGCCCGCCGGTACGAAGCGGCCCTCCGCCACGGCCTTCTTCACCCGCGCCCACACCTCGGGCCGGTGCTCCTTCACCCAGGCCCACTGCTGGGCCTGCGACATGGCGAAGACGAACTCCGGCTCGTCCTCGATGAGCGCGGTCATGTTGGACGTCGTACGGGCCACCTTGCGCACCGTCTCGCGCAGCGGCCACAGCCACGCCGAGTCGATGTGCGCGTGGCCGACGGCGCTGATGCGGTGCGCGGAGGGTGCGGCGGGCGCGGCCAGCACACCGGCCAGCCGGGCCCGGGCCGCTTCGGCCGAACCGCCGACGTCCTGGAGGTCGACCGCGTCCAGCGCCCGTTCCACCGCGCGCAGGATGTCCCACCGCCGTGCCGAGTCCACCGGCAGCTCCGCCATCAGCTCGCCGAGCACCTCCAGGTCCAGGACGAGCTGCCACACGGTCTCGTCGAAGACGGCGAGGTCCATGCGCTCCAGCCGGTACTGGGGCTCGCCGCCCGCGGTCTCCTTGTCGCCGAGCTGTGTGGGCAGGAAGGGGTGGTAGCCCAGGACGACGGGGTTGGACGCCGCCTCGATCCGCAGATCCACCTCCTCGCCGCCCTCGGCCGGGGAGCCGATCCGCACCCACTGGTTGCGCGGGTTGAGGCCCTTCACCGGGGTGCCGTCGGGCCGGTAGACAAGACCCTCGCACTGGAATCCGGGCATGTTCTCGTCGAAGCCGAGGTCCAGCAGCGCCTCTACGGTCTTCCCGGCCCAGGCCTCGGGGACCCTCCCGGTCACCCGGAACCAGCTGGTGCCCCACGGGGCACCCCAGCGCGCGCCCACCGCGATCGGCTCGGCCGGGGCGGCCAGGCCCTCGGCGACCGGCACGGGCTCGCCGGGCGCGTGCCACACCGCCACCGTCAGCGGTACGGACTCGGGATACACGGCGGGGCGGATGCGCTCGTCGAGGACGCGCCTCAGACGGCCTTCGACCAGGGTGCGGTCGTCATGCATGGGGTGCTCCGTGGGGTGAGGGGTGCGGGGTGCCGGTGTCACCGGCCGTGGGTGGGGCTACCAGCGATGGGTGGTCGTGGCGGGCGTCGAGACGTTGTAGAGCTCCCCGACCGCGCGCAGTTCGAACCGTGCGACGCTCTCGTTCTGCTCCGGGGCGAGCCCGCCGGCGCAGTAGGCGCGCTGGCAGGTGCCGCCGAGGAAGCGGCGCGTGCCGTCGGGCAGGACGCGGTTGCAGCTCGTAGTGGCGGAGGGCGGATGTGTCCGCCCGGTGGACCGCGCCGGGGGCGGGCTGCCAGGCGAAGCGCAGGTTTCCGCCGTCGGCGTCGGTGAGGGGGCGCCGACCTCCTGGAGCCAGACCGGACGCTGCGGGTCGTCCGCCCAGGCCTTGGACAGTTCGACGAGGTACGCGGCGTGGTGCTCGGTGGCGGTGCCGGTGCGGCCGTGGCGCTGGGCGGTGCCGTTGAACACCCAGGAGTGCCCGGCGGTGAGGTCCCCGAGGCGGGCGGAGTGCTCGGGGGTGAAGGGCTGGTCGTCCTGGTACCAGGCGGCGTCGCAGGACGCGTGCAGATGCAGCTTTCCGGGCGCGCCCTCGGCGCACGCGGCGAGCAGCCGGGTGAGCCACCGTCCGGCCTGCTCCGGGGTGACGCGGTCCGGGTCGGGGTGCGGGCCGGCGGCGAACTGGTTGACCTCGTTGCCGACGGTCATGCCGATGAAGTTCGGCCGGTCGGCGAGCGCGGCGGCCAGCGTCCGCAGATAGGCGGCCTCCGCCTCGACCACGTCCGGGTCGGTGAAGATGTCGCGCCGGTGCCAGGTCCGGGTCCAGGCGGGCAGGAAGTCGAAGCTCGACAGATGCCCCTGGAGTCCGTCCACGTTGACGTCGAGTCCCCGTTCGGCCGCCGCGTCGGCGAGCGCGACGAGCTGTTCGACGGCGCGGGGGCGGATCAGGGTGCGGGGGGCGTGACAGTCGGGACGGACGGTTCCGCCACCCGCCTCACCACGGCGGGACCACCTGGCGGAACCGTCTCCTGCTGACCTCAGCCCTGCCACTCCACCTTGAAGACCCACACGTACCGACCCGCCTTCCGGGCCGCCTCCGGTACGTCGATCACCAGAGAGCCGTTGCGCGTGGTCCAGGTCAGCGGTCGGTCGTGGCCGAGCAGGGTCACCTTGTCACCGCTGCGGATCGGCACCGGCGCCTCCACGGTCAGCGTGCTGCCCGGTGCTGTCAGCGAGTGGACGTAGAACGCCTTGTTCTGCCGCACCGTGAAGCGCAGGTCCTCGCCGAGCTGCGCCATCCGGGACCAGTACGTCGTGTCGTAGATCGCCTCGCCGTTGGTCTTCAGCCAGCGGCCGGTCTCGAGCAGCCGGGTCTGCATGATCTCCGGGATGGTGCCGTCGGCGCGCGGTCCGATGTCGAGGAGGAAGTTGCCGTTCTTCGAGACGATGTCGACGAGGCTGCGCACGACCTCCTCGGCCGTCATGTAACGGTCGTCCGGGGTCGCCTTGTTGTAGCCGTAGCTGAAGGGGTCGAGGCCGCGGCTGGCCTCCCACTTGGCGACGACCGTGCTCGCGTAGGTCGTGTACTCGGGTGTCGTGAAGTCGTGGAAGGCGATGCCCGAGCGGTCGTTGACGGCCACCTCGTACGGCTTCGGCCGGTTCTTGCCGTGGTTGAAGAACTCGGCGAGGACGTCGCGGCTGTCGTTGGCACCGCCGATGTCGCACCACAGGACGGCCGGGTCGTAGCCGTGGATCAGCTCCAGCATCTGCGGGGCCTGATAGTCCCTCACATAGTCCTTGCCCGCGGTGTATCCCGTGTACGGCAGGGGCTCCAGGGTGTACGGGTTGCGCGGGGCGTGGCCCATCCAGGGGCTGTCGGGGTTGAACCACTCCGGCATCGAGAAGTACAGCCCGCGGTGCAGTTCGGGCGTGTACTTCTCGGACGCGTCGAAGAGCTCACGGATCAGATCGCGCCGCGGGCCCATCTTCACGGCGTTGCGGTCGGAGACCTTCGTGTCCCACAGGGCGAAGCCCTCGTGGTGCTTCGACGTCAGCACGTGATACTGCGCGCCCGCGTCCCGGAACAGCTCCACCCAGGCCCGTGGATCGAACTTCTCCGCCGTGAACATGGGGATGAAGTCGTCGTAGGCGAAGTCCTCGCCGTAGGTCTGCGCGTGGTACGCGTACACCGCGTTGTCCGCGCTCTGCATGTGGTTCCAGTACCACTCGGCGTACTGCTTGCCGACCGGCGACCAGGCGGGCACGGAGTAGACACCCCAGTGGATGAAGACGCCGAACTTGGCGCGGTGGAACCAGTACGGCGCCTGGTGATGGGCGAGCGACGCGTCGGTGGGCCGGTAGTCGGGCACGCCGAGGGTCAGCTCGCGCGTGGCGGAGGTGACCTGCTGTCCCCGGCCCCGGACGGTCACCGTGCCGCTCTGCGCCGTGCCGGGTGTGGTGCCGGGGCGGCTGCGGATGCCGATGCGGACCCGGGCCTGCTCGCCGGGGTCGAGGCGGTCGATCCGGGCGGGTTCGACCGTGCGGGCGCCGGACACGTCGACACCCACGGACACGTGGTCGTCGGCGAGGACGGGGAGGGTGCCCGCGTTGACCACGGTGGCCTCGACGCTCTGGGCGCCACCGGCCTCCAGGAGCGAGCAGGTCGAGTGTGCGTCGCGCAGTGCCAACGCCCGTCCCTGGGCGGCCGGTTGCAGGGAGAGCGCGAAGACGTGCAGCGACGCCTTGCCGGCCTCGGCGGGGTTGGTGACCGGGAGCGTCAGTGCGACCGCCTCGCGTCGGGGGTCGATCCAGACCTCGGCCGTGCCGATGCCGACGGGGTGCTCGTCCTTGCTGCCGTCCGGTGTGTACCGGTACGGGGCCGAGAGCGAGCCCCCGGCGGAGTACCAGTCGGAGCCGCCCAGCCCGGCGGTCGTGGCCGAGCCGTCCGCGTAGTGCACGGTGGCCTGGCCGGAGGCGTTGCCGTAGCTGCAGGCGGTCAGGAACAGAGCCGACAGATAACGGCCCGCGGGCAGGTCGATACGCTGGCCGAGGGCCACGACGTTGTTGCTCGCGCCCGCGGCCGACGGTCCGAGGACGAAGGGGATGCCGTCCACGTCCACGCGTCCGGTGGGGAGTTCCTCGCCCGGGAAGGTGTAGCCGGAGCCGTCGAAGTCGCCGCCGCGGGCGGAGGCGGTGTCGATGCCGTCGTTGTCGAAGTGGGCGTCGAGGGGGACGAGGACGGGGGTGGGGACCGGCACCCACTGGGGGCGGGGGGCGGCCGAGTCGGCGGACCCCGCGGCGGAACCGGCGGCCGCCGCGGCGGGCGGAGCGGAGAGGGGAAGGGTGGCGCCGGCAGCGACGACCGCGGCGGCACCGAGGACCTGACGTCTTGGATACGTACCCATGAGCGCCTCCAATTCATCGGAGGTCTGATGATTTATCCAGCCCTCATGGCTGTCAATGGGGCTCGCACCAACGGGATTTGAGCCAGTGGTCGGATGACCTCTCGCCACTGCGCCGGTGAAGTGGCGACACGGCACTCTCAGGCTCTCGACGCGGTGCCGCCCCTCAGGGCACAGTGCTCCTCGTACTCGTCAGTACGCCCACCTCCACCATGCCGAGGACCGACAGGGAGCGCCCGTGAGCAGCTGGGCCGGCCGGACCGCCGCCGAGATCGCCACCGCCGTACGCGAGAAGCGGGCCACGCCGCGCGAGGTCGTCGCGGAGCACCTCGCGCGGATCGAGCGGCTCGACGGCCGTATCGGCGCCTTCCGCCGACTGCGTGCGGACGCCGCGCTCGCCGAGGCCGAGGCGCTCGCGGACCGTCCGAATCTGGCCGAACTCCCGCTGGCCGGTGTGCCGGTGGCCGTCAAGGACAATCTGGCGGTGCGCGGCGAGTCCACCCGAAACGGCTCGGCGGCGACACCGGACACGCCCGCCGAGCACGACCATGTCACCGTGGCCCGGCTGCGCGCGGCGGGAGCGGTCGTGGTGGGTCTGACGAACGTGCCGGAACTGTGCGTGTTCGGCACCACGGAGGGGGTGCACGGGACGGCCCGCAATCCGTGGGACATCGCCCGTACGGCGGGCGGCTCCTCGGGCGGCAGCGCGGCGGCGGTGGCCGCCGGCATGGTACCGATCGCGCTCGGCAACGACGGGATGGGCTCGTTGCGCATCCCGGCGGCCAACTGCGGCCTCGTCACCCTCAAACCGGGCCACGGCACCGTCCCGGCCGGCATCGGCAACGGCGACTGGTTCGGGATGGCCGAGAACGGCCCGCTCGCGACGACGGTCGAGGACGCCCGGCTGATGTTCGACGTCCTCGCGGACCGGCACACGACGGCCGGGATGCCCGAACCGCGGTCGGCGACACGGGGCATCGCCCTCTCGCTGCGCAGCCCGCTGCCCGGTGTGACCGTGAGCCGGCCCTACGCGGACGCGGCCCGTGCGGCGGCCGACCTGCTCACACGGGCGGGCCACGACGTGCGTCCGGCCGAACCGCCCTACCCCTGGTGGCTGGGCACGGCGTCACTCGCCCACTGGACGGCGGGTACGGCGGTGGACGCCGCGGGCCTCGACCCGCGACGGCTCACCCGGCGCACCCGGGTCCACGCGGCGGTGGGCCGCCGTTTTGTGCAGGGCGTACGCACGGGGGACCGCCGTGAGCAGTTGCGGCGTCGCCTGGAGCCGTTCTTCGCCGAACACGACGTCCTGCTCACTCCCGCGCTCGCGCGCCGCGGCCCGGCCGCCGCTCCCTGGCACCGCCGCGGCTGGCTGCGCAATCTGCTGGCGAACACCAACTACTCCCCCATGACCCCGCCGTGGAACCTCACCGGATGGCCGGCCATGTCGGTCCCCTTCGGCGCGCTCCCGAACGGCGCTCCCTGCGCGGTCCAGTTGGTCGGCCGGCCGGGTTCGGAGACGGCTCTGCTGGAGGTGGCGGGTCAGCTGGAGGCACTGCGGCCCTGGCAGCGTACGGCGCCCCTGGACTGAGACGATGACCCGGGTACGCCGCGGGCGCACGCCGGACAGCGGGATGCGACCCCGGGCGAGCGGGCCCGCCGTCCGTGAAGGACGTTCGCCGGTATTCCCTGCGCCTAGGCGTTCGGCCTCGCGCGGCTGATGTCGCCGAGCGCCGACTCCGGGTCGCGTTCGATGGCGAGGTCGCCCAGGGAGATGATCCCGATCGGATGCCCGCCCTCGACCACCGGTATGCGGCGGACGTGGTACTCGCGCATCAGATGGACAGCGCGGCGGACGTCCTCGTCGGGCGCGATGGTGACGAGGTCCTCGCTGCATGCCTGGGCCACCGTGGTCTCGCCGGGATCGGCGCCCTCCGCGAGCGCGCGCACCACGAGATCGCGGTCGCTGACCAGCCCGCGCAGCTCGTCGCCCTCGGTGACGAGGACGGCGCCGATGTTCTGGTCACGCATCATCTGGGCGACTCTGCCGACCGAGGTCCGCGGTTCCACCGTCACGGGCTCCGCGGTCATGATGTCGCGTACGTGCCGGGCCATCGTCGGTCCCTTCTCCGGGGCAGCGGTGCCGTTCACCGCCGCTTCAGGCGCCGAGTACCCGGCGAACCGGACGCTGCACACGTTCCGGACGTTTCTCCGTCCTCCCCTCCTCACCAGGCCGCACGCACCGAACCGCCGAGGTGTCGGACGCTCGCTCCAGGGGACCCGGAAGGACCTGGCCGACATGCGTCCGGAGGAATGGACATGCGAACAGTGACCTGGCAGGGCCGACGGGAGGTCCGCGTCGAGACGCGCGTCATGTCCACCGGGATCTGCGGTTCCGACCACGCCATGCCGCTCGAGGACGCCCCCAAGGCCTACGCGATGTTCCAGGACGGGATGGTCAAGACCCTCCTGGAGCCCTGAGGAGCCCGTTGTCCGATCCGACCAGACGGAGTTGGAACACCCATGCCCACGAAATTGTCGGCCGACGACCTGCGGGAGATCACCGCCCGGCTCGCCGAGGAGGCGGACCTCCTGCGCGAGGAGTTGTCCGCGACCGAGTCGAAGATGCCCAGCCTCCACGCCGACTGCGATCTCGACGCGGCCGACGTGGGTGCCAAGGTGATCGCGCTGGAGGCCCTGCGCGCGGACGCGGATCGCGCCCGGAACCTGTTGGACCGGGTCCTCGCCACCCTGCCGAGGGTGGGCACCCCTGGCTACGGGCAGTGCACGGTGTGCGGCGACATCATCAGCCGGGACCGCCTCCTGGCGGTGCCGCACACAGAGGTGTGCATCGACTGCGCCCGGGCGGGCTCCGGGGACTGAGGCCCCGGCCGCTCCG